>JBOGIW010000567.1:0-32699 GCA_050748045.1 Vicinamibacterales bacterium
CTGCTGGACGACTTCTCGAACCTCGTCACGGCGGAGAACGTCATCTTTCCGTTCGCCAGCGCCGACCCGGGGGACGGGGCCGGCGAGACGATCCTCGACCCGGGCGAGACGCTCTACTTCTGCACGCCGCCGAACGACCGGCTCCTGAAGTACTGGGACACGATCGACGACCGGCTCTTCAAGATCCGCCACTGCATGGACATCGAGGGGGTCATCCGGCCGCTGGCGCTCGTCGAGCCGCCGATCGACCCGGCACTGCTCGTGCGCGCCACGGCTGCCGGCCTCGACGTGCAAAGCGTGCTGGCGGAACTGGCGGCGCCGCCGCCGCATCACCGGTTCTCGTATCTCATTCAGAAGGCGAACGAGCTCTGCGGGGAAGTCCGGTCCTTCGGGGCGGCGCTCTCGTCCGCCCTCGAGAAGCAGGACGGCGAGACGCTGGCGGCGCTACGCGCGACGCACGAGGTGGCGCTCCTCGATGCGACGCGAGCCGTCCGGGAGCGCCAGGTTGCCGAGGCGGCCGAGCAGCGGCTGGCGCTCGAACGCACGCGAGAGGTGACCGAGCGGCGGCTCGAGTTCTACCGGGACATCGCGCCGCGGATCGAGCAGGAGGTGACCTATTCGACGAAGCTGGGGGAAGCGGAGCTCGAACAGGACTCGCGGCGGAGCAAGGAAGAGACCGGCAGCTTCGTGGCGCTGATTCCGGACATCACCGTGGTGATGGGGCCGTCCCCCCCATCGAGCTCCATTGGCGGCTCGCATCTGGCCAGCCTCTTCCGCGCGCTGGCGGGGCGGCATGCGGCCGAGGCCGAACGCCATCTTCACGCGGCGACGATGGCCTCCGTGGCCGGCGGGTGGGCCCGGCGCCAGGAGGAGTGGAATCTCCAGCGAGACCTTGCCGCCCTGGAACTGAAGCAGATCGACCGGCAGATCGCGGCCGCCGGGATCCGGGAAGAGATGGCGCGCCGTGAGGTCGAGAATCATCAGCTTCAGATCGAGCAGTCGGTCGCGGCCCGCGATTTCCTGCGCGACAAGTTCACGAACGAGGAGCTGTACGGCTGGATGATCTCGGAGACGTCGGCGCTCTACTACCAGGCGTACAAGCTGGCCTACAGCCTGGCACGGCGCGCCCAGCGGGCGTTCGAGCTCGAACGCGGCCCTGCGGCCGGAGAGGCCGGGCTCATCCAGTTCGGCTACTGGGACAGCCTGCGCAAGGGTCTGCTGGCCGGCGAGCGGCTGGCGCTCGACCTGCGGCGTCTCGAGATGGCGTACCTCGAGACAGATCGGCGCGAGTACGAGATCGTGCGGCACGTGTCGCTCGTGCTGCACGACCCGATGGCGCTCGTCGCCCTCAAGGAAACCGGCGTGTGCGAGGTCGAGCTGCCCGAGGAGCTGTGGGATGGCGACTATCCAGGCCACTACTTCCGGCGGATCAAGACCGTCGGCATCACCATTCCGTGCGTGGTCGGCCCGTACACGGGCATCAACTGCACGCTGACGCTCCTGAGCAATCGCGTTCGGACGAGCCCCGGCGCCGACGACCCGTACCCCGAGCAGGCGCCAGGCGACCCGCGCTTCGTGTACGACTTCGCGGCCATGCAGAGCATCGCGACGAGCCAGGCGCAGAACGACGTGGGTCTCTTCGAGCTCAACTTTCGTGACGAGCGGTATCTGCCCTTCGAGGGCGCGGGCGCGATCTCGCGATGGCGCTTCGAGCTTCAGCGGGAGACCAACGCGTTCGACCTCGAGACCATTTCCGACGTCGTGCTGCGCGTCGCCTTCACCGCCCGCGACGGCGGCGCGCTGCTGCGTGCCGCGGCGCTCGCGGCGCGCGACGTGCTGTGGGACACGCCCCCCTCCGATCCGAGCGCGCCGGTTCCGCCGCTGCGCCGGCTGTTCAGCGCCCGTCACGAGTTCCCGGACGCGTGGCAGCGGTTTCTGCATCCCCAGCCCGATGGCGCGCAGACGCTCGAGCTGCCGCTCGCCCCGGAGCGGTTCCCCTATTCCCTTCGCGGCCGCGACATTCACGTCACGCGAGTCGACGTCTACCTCAAACCGAAGGAGGGGGCCGATCCGGCGTTGCCCGCGCTCACGCTCCTGCTGCCGAGTCAACCCGCGCCAGTGCCGATGACGGTCGCGCCGGACGGCCTGATTCCACTCGCCCATGCCTCGCTCGCCGACCTGGACGAGGGCCCCGGCACTTGGACACTGAATGCGCCGGGACCGCCGGCGCTGACGCCGGCCAACACGCGTGACCTCATCCTCGTGCTGACCTGCTACGCCTCGAAACCGTAGGTGGGTTGCGTTCAATGCCGGGCTCGGCTAAGATGCAACTCGGAGGTTGCATAAATGACGGTCGCAGAGCTGAGTCGCATCGACAGGACAATCGAGATCGACGCACCGCCCGATCGCGTCTGGCGGGCGTTGACGACGGCCGAAGAGCTGTCCGCCTGGTTCAAGGTGACGATCGAGGGGGAGATCGCGCCCGGCAGCGAGGTCTGGATGACCTCGATGCACGCCGAGTACACCGGCCAGCGATTCAAGGTGAAGGTCGTCGAGATGAGCCCCACGCACCGCTTCGTGTGGGAATGGCATCCCGGTGAGGTCGATCCGAACGTCGATTACTCCCGGGAGCCGCCTACGACGGTGACGTTCACGCTCGAGCCGTCGGGTCGTGGCACGCGCCTCACGCTGTCGGAGACCGGCTTTGACGCGATTGCGCTCGCCCGGCGCGCCAAGGTCTATCAGGACAACGCGGGGGGCTGGGCAGAAGTCCTGGTGTGGCTGCGGACGTATGCGGAACAAGCGCATTGAACAGCGTCTCGCCGGCGCCGCGTTGCTGTTCGCGGCGCTTGGCGACCCGACGCGCCTCGCGCTGCTGCAGCGGCTGTCGGGCGAGGGTCCCTCGTCGATCTCCATCCTGGCGGAGCGCTTTTCGATGACGCGCCAGGGCGTGACCAAGCACCTGCACGTCCTGGCCGCCGCCGGCGTCATCGACGGCTCGTTCCGAGGTCGCGAGCACGTCTGGGCCTTGAACCCGGCGCGCCTCTCGGAGGGCCGGCACTGCCTCGAGCTCATCGCCCGGGGGTGGGACGATGCCCTCGGCCGCCTGAAGACGCATGTCGAGAGCCGCTGACCCCGGGATAATAGGAGACCTATGAGCTTCGTCACCGACCTCCGGTTTGCCCTGCGATCGCTCGCCAGGGCGAAAGGCCTGGCCCTCACCGTCATCGTCACCCTGGCGCTGGGCATCGGCGCCAATGCCGCGATCTTCAGCGTCGTCCAGGGCGTCCTGCTGCGTCCGCTCGTCAATCGCGACGAAGACCGGCTGATCTACATCCGGCAGAGCGCGCGCGGCATCGGCGCCGACAACACCACGTTCTCGGTGCCGGAGATCGACGACCTTCGGGCGCGCGTGAAGACCCTCACGGCGTTCGGCGATTTCTCGACCGTCACCTTCACGATGGTCGGCCTCGGCGAGCCGCGCGTGGTTCGCGCGGGCGTCGTCGGCGGATCGTACTTCGAGGTGATGGGACTCCGCCCGGTGCTCGGCCGGCTCATCAGTGCGACCGACGACGGGCCGCAGGCGGCGGGCGCCGCGGTGCTCACGCATCGCTTCTGGACGACGGCGCTCGAAAGCGACCCTTCGGTGCTCGGCAAGACCGTGCGGCTTGGCTCGCGCCCGGCGACAGTCATCGGCGTTCTCGAGCCCTCGGTTCCGTATCCATCGGAGACGGAGATCATCGCGAACGTGGTGACGAGCCCTCACCATCTCTCGGCCACGATGGTGACGGGCCGGGTGCACCGGATGACGGAGCTTTTCGGCCGCCTCGCACCCGGTGCGGATCTCGAAACGGCCCGTGCCGAGCTGCGCGCCGTTCACGGCGCCATCCTGAAGGAGCACCCCGAGGCGTATTCGCCGAAGGGCGATTTCCGCATCGACGCCGTGCGGCTTCGCGACCAGATCACGTCGCCCGCACGGACGGTCCTGCTGGTGCTCCTCGCGGCGGCGGCGCTGGTGTTCATCATCGCGTGCTCGAACGTCGCGAACCTGATCCTGGCGCGCTCCGTGCGGCGCGAAGGGGAGCTGGCCATCCGCGCCGCGCTTGGCGCCGGCGGGGGCGCCCTGCGCCGAACGCTCCTCGCCGAGAGCCTGCTCCTCTGCGGCGGGGGCGCGATCCTGGGCGTCCTCATTGCGCGGCCGATGGTGGACATCCTGTCCCGGTACGCCGCGCGCTTCTCGGTGCGCGCGCTCGAGGTCAGAGTCGATGCGAGCCTGCTGTGGGTGGGAGCGAGCCTGGCCATCGCCGCGGCGGTGCTCCTGGCCTTCGTGCCCCGGCTGCCGTCCGCGGAGGCCGCGAATGGCCTGGGCCTGTCGAATGGCAGCGTCCGGATCACGTCGGGCACGAACCGGAGGCTGCGTCTCTTCGCCGTGACGCAGATCGCGGCGTCGTTCGTCCTCCTCGCGGGCGCCGGGATGCTGTTGACGACGCTGATTGCGCTGCAGTCGGCGCCGACCGGCTTCAACATGCGCAACGTGCTCGCGCTGCACGTGCCCGTGATGTCCTACGGCCGCACGCCGGACCAGGTCGTCGGCTTCTACAAGGAGGCGATGCGGCGCATCACGGAGCTGCCCGGCGTGGAGCGGGTGGCCGTCGGCACGATCGTGCCGTGGCGCGACGCCGGCGGGTTCGGCCCGGGCTTTCAGTTCTCGGCCGAGGGGTACGTGCGCGCCGACGGCGAGGAGGATCCGCGCGCGCGGTTCCGCACCGTCTCGCCCGGATTCTTTGCGTCGCTCGGCGTCCCGATCATCGCGGGCCGCGACTTCAACGACGCCGATCGCCGCGACGCCGAGCAGGTTGTCATCGTGAGCCAGAGCCTCGCGCAGCGGATGTTCTCGACGGCCGACGCGGTGAACCGCCGGCTGATGTGGACTGATCCGGTCATGCAGTTCATCGACGTGAACACCGGGCCGCGCCGGATCGTCGGGGTCGTCGCCGACGTGGACGACGAGAACGTGGTGCCGGGGCCGGCGCTGAGCGTCTATCACCCGTTCGAGCAGGAGATCGGAGGGGGCCGCCTCTTCGTGCACGCGCGCACGGATCCGTACACGCTGGTGCCGCCGATCACGCGCATCATTCGCGCGCTGTCGGCGGATCAGCCCGTGGAGCAGGCCGCCACGCTCGAGGATGTGCGCGCGGAAGTGCTCGCGCCGAACCGGCTGAACGCGCTCGTCTTCGGCGGCTTCGCCGCCGTGGCGCTGACGATTGCCGTCGTCGGCGTCGCCGGCGTGCTGGCGTTCTCGGTCAGCGCGCGGACGCGCGAGTTCGGCATCCGCCTGGCAATCGGGTCGGAGCCGCGGCACCTGCTGGCACGCGTGCTCGGAGAAGGCGCGGTGATTGCCGCCGCAGGCATCGTGGCGGGGGCCGCCGGAGGGCTTGCGCTCACACGGGTCGCCGGCGGTTACCTCCAGGAGGTCCGGATTCCCGGAGCGCTGCCGATCCTCGGCGCCGCGACGATTCTCGTCGCGGCGGCGATCCTCGCGTCGCTGATGCCGGCCGCGCGCGCCTCGCGCGTCGACGTCATTCAGGCGCTGCGGTCCGAGTAGCGGGGCGCGTCACCGCGCGCCGTGGCTGCGCGCCCGAAACGCCCGCGCCTGTTGACCGACGATGGCGACGAGGTTGCCGAGGGCGACCTGCACGTCGATGAGATGCAGGCCCCAGGCCGGGTTCGGCCGGCCGTTCGTGAGGACGTCGCCCGAGATGTCGTTGGCGCGCGGGTCCGACGGGTCCCCGTGCACGGTCACCTCGAGGTACGAGTCCCTGTCGTTCGACACGCATCGCGCGCTCAGCAGCCCAGGCACGCTGACGTACGGCGTCGCGATCGGAGGAATGCCTGTCATCCAGACCGGCGGCTCCGCCGCCGACCCGACAAGGCTGCGGCCCGCGGCGGGCAAGTAGGCGCGCAGCGCACCGGTGCCGCCGGCCAGCGCAGCGGGATTCGTGCACGCGGCTTCCATGCCCTCGCCCGGCACGCGTCCGAATCGCGTGTCGGGAGGCGGTGGGATCGTCGAGCGGAAGGTGACGTAGCTGATCACGCAGCCCGTCTGCTGCCCCGATCGGCAGAGCGGCATGCGCTTGAAGATCCCCCCGACATCTTTGCCACGCGGGACGGCGACGTTCGTGCCAAGCAGCAGCGCCGAGACGATCCGCGATTGAATCGGCTTGCCGTCGATCTCGGTGCCGATGAGGCGCGACAGCACGCCGGACCCCTGGGAGTGCCCGATGAGCACGACGCCGCGGCCGCGATTGTCGCTGGCCAGGTAGTGGTTCCACGCGTCGGCCACGTCGGTGTACGCCAGCGTTCGATCGACGGCGACGGGCCTGCCGGCCGCATTGGCCCGGAGCGCCGTGAGCGTGACCTGCCGATAGAGCGGCGCGAAGACGCGGCACTCGGAGGCGAACCGCGCGAGCTGCAGGTGCACGACGCGCCGCTCCTCAGGTCCCGGGGTCATATCGCTGTTGCCGCCCGGGTCGAGCGAGACGGTCGGATACACGTAGAAACAGTCGATCGGCGCGCGCGGGTTCGCCGCCCATTTCTCGACGGTCAACGTGCCGTCGCCGGCGACGACCGTCGTCGTGAGGTCCACGGCGCACGCGTCCTGGCGCCCCGGCCTGCACAGCCAGGACGCATCGTCCGCGTAGTTGTTCCGGGGCAGGGTTGGCGCAGCGGCCCCAGATGCCGGAGGAGCCTGGGCCAGGGACACGCCGGCGAGCGCCTCGAAGACGAGCACGGCGACGACACGCACGAGACGATCCATGCGGACCTCCCGACCGGTCGGTAGGTTGTGGCGACGCCGTATCTTCCCACAAGATCGTGCGCCATGTCTTCGTCAAGGGGTCGTCCGGTTCCCGGCGTGACACGAGGTCCTGAGCCCGAGCATCGGCACGAGCACGCCACGTCCCGTACCCGGCCCGTTGCGACGCTTGACTTCGCGCCCGGCGGCCTGACACTATTCAAGCGTGCATTTGAATATGTGAGGAGCCCATGAAGACGCGGGCCCCCCGCTTCAAGACGGCGATCTACCGGCACATCGCCCGCATCGGCCAGGCGGTGGCCAGCCCGAGCCGCCTCGCGCTCCTGGACCTGCTGTCGCAGGGGCCGAGGACCGTCGAGGCGCTCGCCCGCCAGGCGGGTCAGACCGTCGCCAACACGTCGCATCACCTGCGGGCGCTGCGGAGCGCCCGTCTCGTCGACTCCGAAAAGGCCGGGCTGTACGTGACCTACCGGCTGGCGGACTCGCAGGTGGCCGCCTTCTTTCTCCATCTGCGGACGCTGGCCGAGGCACGCCTGGCGGAGATCGAGCGGGTGAGTCGCGAATACTTCGAGGGAGGCGGCGCCATGGACGGGGTCGGCCAGAAGGAGCTCCTGCGGCGGGTTCGTGCGGGCGAGGTCACCGTCCTCGACGTGCGGCCGCGCGAGGAGTACATCGCCGGGCATATCCCCGGCGCCCTGTCGATCCCGGTGACCGATTTGAGGAAGCGCCTCGGCGAGCTGCCCAAGGGGCGCGACATCGTCGCCTATTGCCGCGGTCCGTATTGCGTCATGGCGTTCGACGCGGTGGAGCTCCTGCGCCGCAAGGGCCTTCGCGCCCACCGGATGGAGACGGGCGTCAACGAGTGGCGCGCCCGCAGGTGGCGCATCGCCGCGGGCGACGGGATCCCTGCGGCGGCGCGCGCATGACGATGCCAGCACGGCCACCCGTACCGGCGCTCGTCGGTCTCGGCCTCCGGGAGAATGCCGCGCAATTTGCCGTGCTCGTGGTCGTCAACGCGTTTGTCGGCGCCATGGTCGGCATGGAGCGGAGCATCCTGCCGGCCATCGCGGAGCAGGAGTTCCAGCTCGCCGCGCGCACGGCGGTCCTGTCGTTCATTGTCGTCTTCGGCCTCGCGAAAGCGCTCACCAACTATGGCGCCGGACGCCTGTCGGATCGCGTCGGGCGCAAGCGCGTGCTCGTCGCCGGCTGGCTCGTGGCGACCCCCGTGCCGTTTATCCTCATGTGGGCGCCGAGCTGGAGCTGGGTCCTCGTCGCGAATCTCCTCCTCGGCGTCAGTCAGGGGTTGACCTGGTCGATCACGGTCATCATGAAGATCGATCTCGTGGGCGCCCGGCAGCGGGGCCTGGCGATGGGCCTCAACGAGTTCGCGGGGTACCTCGCGGTGGCGGCGAGCGCGCTGGCCACAGGCTGGATCGCCGGCGCCTACGCCCTGCGCCCGGAGCCGTTCTACCTGGGCGTCGCGTTTGTCGGCGTGGGCCTGGCGCTGTCGCTCCTGGTCGTCCGCGACACGCAGCATCACGTGACCCTCGAAGCCGCCCTCTCGACCGCCCGGTCAGCCGAAGGAGCGCCGAGTACCCGAGACGTCTTCTGGCGGACGACGCTTCTCGATCGCAACCTGTCGAGCGTGAGTCAGGCGGGGCTCGTCAACAACCTGAACGACGGGATGGCCTGGGGACTCTTTCCGCTCGTCTTCGCCGCCGCCGGCCTGACGCTCGAGCAGATCGGACTCGTCGCGGCCCTCTACCCGGCCACGTGGGGCGCCGGCCAGCTCCTCACGGGCGCGATCTCCGACTACACCGGCCGTAAACGCCTCATCGTCTGGGGCATGTGGATACAGGCCGCCGGCATTCTGGTGGTGTCCATGGCGCGCGCCCTCGGGGGGTTCGCCGCCGGCGCGGTGCTGCTGGGGATTGGCACGGCGATGGTGTACCCGACGCTCCTGGCAGCCGTGGGCGACGTGGTGCACCCGTCGTGGCGAGCGTCGGCCGTCGGCGTGTATCGTCTCTGGCGCGATCTTGGCTACGCCGTCGGCGCGCTCGTGGCCGGCTTCACCGCTGATGCGTTCGGGCTCGGTCCCGCGCTGTGGGTGATCGCCGCGCTCACCTTCGCATCGGGCGTGGTGTCGGCGGTGCGCATGACGGAGACCCTGGTCGCCGCTCGCTCGCCGGCCAGCGGACGGGCTCAACCGGCTCGACACGACTCGCCGGCGTCACGTGGAGTCAGGAGTGTGTGAGATGGTGAAAGAGATCGATCCCGGCACCTTGCGTGAGTGGCTGAGCGAGGAGCGGCCCGTGACCGTGCTCGACGTGAGGACTGGCGAAGAGCGCGCGCAGTGGTCGATCCCCGGAAGCCTTCATGTGGACGCATATGAGGCCCTGCGCGCCGGAGCGCCTGGCGCGCTGGCGCACGCGGCCTTGCCGCCCGATCGGCCGGTCGTCACCGTGTGCGCGGCGGGACGTACGAGCCGGGCGGCGGCCGAGGTCCTGGCCGGTCGAGGCTTCGAGGTCTTCTCGCTCGCCGGCGGCATGAAGGCATGGAGCCTGGCGTGGAACACCGCGGAGGTTCCGGTCGCCGGCCCGTCCACGCGGATCATCCAGGTACGCCGAACCGGCAAGGGGTGCCTCTCCTACGTGATCGGCTCGGGCGGTGACGCGGCCGTCATCGACCCATCGCTGTCACCGGAGGTGTACCTCGACCTGGCCGACCGTTATCGCTGGCACGTGAGGTCTGTCCTCGAGACGCACATCCACGCCGATCACCTCTCCAGGGCCCGGCAACTGGCCGAGCGAACGGGCGCGAGACTGCTCCTCCCGGAGCAGGGGCGGGTCCGCTTCGCGTTCACGCCCGTCGCCGACGGCGACCGGATCAGCATCGGCTCGGCGTCGCTCACGGCTCGCCGCACTCCCGGGCACACCGACGAGAGCACGTCGTACCTGTTGGATGGGGAGGCCGTCTTCACCGGGGATACGCTCTTCATCAACGGCGTTGGCAGGCCCGACCTGCACGCCGATCCGGAGGCCGCGACGCGCCGGGCGAAGGCGCTCTTTGCGTCGCTCGAGCAGCTCCGCGCGCTCGGACCGGCGATCATCGTGCTGCCGGCACATGCGAGCGAGCCGATCGCCTTTGACGGGCGACCCATATCGGCGCCAATGAAGGATCTCGCAGCCTGGCTCTCCGAATGGCTTGCCTCCGAGACGGCCTTTGTCAGTCGCGTCGTATCGCGCCTGCCCGCGACCCCGCCCAACTTTGCGCGCATCACCGAACTGAACGAAGCGGGCGCCTTCCCTGCAGGCGATCCGACGGACCTCGAAGCCGGAGCCAACCGCTGCGCGATCTCGTGATCGTCCGCGATCCGCGATCCGCAATCCGCGGTCCGCGGCGCGAGGATCGGCGGCGCAGGACGTGTCGTTGCGTAACGGTGCCGGGCTGCACGCGTCCTACGAGTATCAACGCCCGGCCCTGACGGGCTGGAAGAGCTACAGCGGGCCGCTCGCGGAGTAAGCTGGCTGCGTAACCGTCGCGTCGGGCCGGCGCATAACGTGCATCAGGTGCTGCATGACCACGAAACCACAGACCCCGCCTGCTGAGGGCGTCGTCGACCCGGTCTGCGGCATGACCGTCACGCCGGCAGACGCCGCCGGTCACGCCGAACATCGGGGCCGGACGTACTACTTCTGCGGCAGGCGGTGCCTCGAACGTTTTCGGGAAGATCCGGAGCGCTTCGTGGCTGCGCCGCCGGTCGAGGCATCGCCGGCGGTCGCGGCATCGCCGGGCGTCGCGGCCACGAAATGGACGTGCCCGATGCACCCGGAGATCGTCCGCGACGGTCCCGGTTCGTGCCCCATCTGCGGCATGGCACTCGAGCCGATGCTGCCGACGGGGGAGGAGGCTAACCCGGAGCTCGAGGACATGACGCGGCGATTCCGCGTCTCGGCCGTTCTCACGGCGCCGATCCTGGCGCTCATGATCTCCGAGATGCTGCCGTCGCAGCCGATCCAGCAATGGCTGCCGGCCGCAACGCTCCTGTGGCTGCAGTTCGCGCTCGCGACGCCCGTCGTCCTCTGGGGTGGCTGGCCGTTCTTCGAGCGCGGCTGGGCGTCGGTCGTGAACCGCAGCCTCAACATGTTCACGCTCATCGCGCTCGGCACGGGCACCGCCTACGCGTACAGCGTGGTCGCGCTGCTGGTTCCAGGCGTGTTCCCCGACTCCTTCCGCGAGCAGGGGGTCATCGGCGTGTACTTCGAGCCTGCGGCCGTGATTGTCACGCTGGTGCTCCTCGGCCAGGTGCTCGAGCTGCGGGCGCGCAGCCGGACGAGCGCGGCCATCCGGACGCTGCTCACCCTTGCGCCGAAGACGGCGCGCCGCGTCGAGCCGGACGGTGCCGAGCGGGACGTGCCGCTCGAGCACGTCCAGGCAGGCGACCGGTTGCGCGTACGACCAGGCGAGCGTATCCCGGTCGACGGCACCGTGCTGGAGGGCACGACGTTCATCGACGAGTCGATGGTGACCGGGGAGCCGATCCCCGTTGAAAAGACCTCGAGCAGCCCGGTCATCGGCGGCACGGTGAATGGCACCGGCACCTTCATGATGAGGGCCGAGCGCGTGGGCAGCGACACGCTGCTCGCGCAGATCGTGCGGATGGTCGCCGAGGCGCAGCGGTCGCGCGCGCCGATCCAGCGGCTTGCGGATGCCGTGTCCGGGTGGTTCGTTCCCGCGGTCGTCGTCGTCGCCGTGGCGACGTTCGCCATCTGGGGACTGTACGGCCCGGAGCCGCGCCTTGCGCACGGCCTGGTGAACGCAGTGGCCGTGCTGATCATCGCGTGCCCGTGCGCGCTCGGCCTGGCCACGCCGATGTCGATCATGGTCGCGGCCGGGCGCGGAGCCGAGACCGGCGTGCTCGTGCGCAAGGCGGAGGCGCTCGAAGTCTTCGAGCGCGTGACCACGCTCGTCGTGGACAAGACGGGCACGCTGACGGAGGGCACGCCGCGACTGGTCACCGTCGAGCCGCCGCCAGGCATGCCGGACGCCGATCTGCTCCGGCTCGCCGCCTCCCTCGAGAACGTGAGCGAGCACCCGCTCGCCGGTGCCATCGTCGAGGCCGCCCGGGAGCGCGGCACGCCGCTCGAACCGGTTTCAGACTTCCGTGCTGTTACGGGACAGGGGATCGCCGGTCTCGTCTCGAGCCGGCGCGTGGCCATCGGCAACCTCGCGCACATGGCATCGCTCGGCATCGCGACGGGACCACTCGGTGAGCGGGCCGAGGCGCTGCGCGCGGAGGGGCAGACGGTGGTGTTCGTCGCGATCGACGGCAGGCCCGCCGGTCTGATTGGGGTGGCCGACCCGATCAAGCCGGGCGCGCCCGCCGCGATTCGCGCGCTTCGCCAGGCGGGCCTTCGGCTCGTGATGCTCACCGGCGACAGCCGCACGACAGCGATGGCGGTGGCGCGAACCGTCGGGATCGATCGCGTGGAGGCCGAGGTGCTGCCCCAGCAGAAGGCGGAGATCGTCAAGCGGCTGCAGGCGGCCGGGGAGCGCGTCGCGATGGCGGGCGATGGCATCAACGACGCGCCCGCGCTGGCGCAGGCCGACATCGGCATCGCGATGGGGACCGGCACCGACGTGGCCATCGAGAGCGCGGACGTGACGTTGATGAGGAGCGACCTGCGCGGCATCGTGCGCGCCCTGCGGCTCAGCCGCGCGACGATGCGGAACATCAGGCAGAACCTGTTCTTCGCCTTCGTCTACAACGCGGCGGGCGTTCCGATCGCCGCCGGGTTGCTCTACCCGTGGTTCGGCATTCTGCTGAGCCCCATGCTCGCCAGCGCGGCGATGACGTTCAGCTCGGTGTCGGTGATTGGAAACGCGTTGCGGCTGCGGCGAGTGCATCTGTAGCACACGGGCGGCATCGAGGCTCGAACGTCACCCCGCGGGGCGGCCGGCGCGATTTGCAATATCCACGGCGCATAATGGCGCAACCCGGTCGAGAGCGCTCGCGCCGCTCGTCGCCGTGCGAGGCCTGGAGGTGTCTGTGAACGGAACGTCGGGCGGAACCGCACCGACAGGCGCACCGCCGCGGGTCGAACGCCTCGATCCCGGGTTGGACCGGCTGATCGCGCCCGACGCGACGATGGAGATCCTCTCGGAAGGCTACGACTGGAGTGAAGGCCCCGTCTGGATCAGCGACGGCGCGTGTCTCCTCTTCTCGGACGTGCCCACCAATGTGATTCACCGCTGGAAGGAGGGCGACGGCGCGCGCCCCTGGTTGACGCCGTCCGGCTATACGGGCGCCGTGCCTCGCGGGGGCGAGCTGGGTTCGAACGGCCTGACGCTCGGCGCCGACGGCCGCCTGGTGATCTGCCAGCACGGCGATCGCCGCGTCGCGCGCATGGACGCGCCACTCGATGCGCCGAAGCCCGTTTTCACGACGCTCGCCGACCGCTACCAGGGTGCCCGGTTCAACAGCCCGAACGATCTCGTGTTCAGCCGCAACGGCGACCTCTATTTCACGGATCCCGCGTACGGCATGGAGAGGCAGTGGGAGGATCCCGCGCGCGAGATCCCGTATGCGGGCGTCTATCGCCGCACCGGGTCAGGGGAGGTGACGCTGCTGACTCGTGACATGACGCGGCCGAACGGCCTGGCGTTCTCGCCCGACGAAACGCGCCTGTATGTGTCGCAATCCGATCCTGCCGCGGCAGTCTGGCAGGTGTTCGGCGTGGCGCGGGACGGCACGCCTGGCCGGGGCCGTCTGTTCTTCGATGCGACGCCGATGACGAAGACGCGTCGCGGCCTGCCCGACGGCCTGAAGGTCGACACCGACGGGAACCTGTGGGCCAGCGGCCCCGGCGGCATACTCGTCATCTCGTCTGAAGGCAGGCCCCTCGGCACCATCCTCACCGGCCAGCCCACCAGCAACTGCGCGTTCGGCGACGACGGCCGCACGCTCTACATGACGGCGCACAGGTATCTCATGCGAGTGCGGCTGAAGGTCACGGGCGCCGGCTTCTGATTGCTCACGCCGCTCTGGCTACTGCAGTGACTCTGCGCGCACCATAGCAGGACGCCCGGGCCTGCGATCAAGGGTTAGGGTAGCCGCTGGCTGCTTCGGAAGGCGGAGTCGATCGAGCAAACGCTGGAATCTGGGGTGGCCGTGAACGTTGCGAAAACGATAATCCGCCGCCAGCGATTCCAGCCATTCCTCGCGATCGTCGTAAGCATGTTCCAGCCACGTGAGCGCGACCCCGTCATCCTGCAAACCGGCATGCACGATGGCTACGCTCCATGCGGACGCCACGCCCTTGCCTTGGGCGTGCCGCGCGGCGAGATCCGCGGCGATTGCCTGGGCCTCTCTCCTCCGGCCCGCCGACGCGTAGGCATAGGCCAGCGTGGCCAGCACGGTCGCACGCCCACCCGTCAACCTGACAGCCCTTTCGAGCATGACGATGGCCTCGTGACCGTTCCCTTGCATGAGGTAGGCGCGCCCAAGCGATTCGTGTGCTTGTCCGTAATCGGGATCGAACTCCAGGATCATCCGGTTGCGGCTGATGGCCTGCTGTACCCGCCGGCAGCGAAGCTCAATCCCCGAGACGACGACATTGCCCGGCAGGGAGACCGGATCGAGCCGCTCGGCTTCGCGCGCCTCCGAGAGGGCCTCGTCACATCGACCGTGATTCGCGAGAAAGGAGCCGTACCAGTAGCGGGCGGGCGCGTATCCGGGCGCGCGTTGGATCGCCAGTCGATAGTGGCGTTCCGCGCCTTCCCAATCCCACGCGTAGGAGCGAAGCTTGCCGAGCGCCGCCAGCGGCTCGCCCATCAGCGGATCGAGCTGGATGGCTTTCTCGGCGGCCTCGGTGCCACGGGAAATGAGCTCGGAGGGCGGCATGTTGGGAGGTCCGAGGGTCGCGTACACGTCCGCCAGCCCGGCGTATGCGAGCGGGAATGATGGGTCCCGCTGAATGGCTCGTTCGTACCACTCTACGGCTCGGGTCATGTCGGCGTGCGTGCGCTGGTTCCAGAAAAATCGCGCTCTGAGGTAGGCATCCCACGCTTCTGGATTGGCGGGGCGGCGCTTCGCCAGACGTTCGCGCTGCGATGGATCGAGTGTGAGGTGCAGCTCACTGGCAATGGCGCGGCCGATTTCGGCCTGCAGCGCGAGAGCGTCACCGAGGTCACGCTCGTACGTGGTGGCCCACAACACACGACTGGTCCTCCCGTGGATGAGCCGGATGTCAACGCGAACTCGCTGGCCGCTGCGCTGCACACCGCCTTCCACCAGGACGTCGGCCCTCAACTCCCTGGCGATCGCACCCGCGGACTTGCCGCTTTCTCGATACTGCATGACCGACTGACGGGCAATCACCCGAATGGGGGGCAGCGAGGCCAGGTCCGTCATCAGCGCCTCGGTCATGCCGTCAACGAAATAGTCGAGCTGCTGGTCCGGTGACCGGTTCTCGAGCGGAAGCACAGCCAAGGACGTGATTTGATCATCGCCGCGGGCTGCCGACCAGAGCGATTCGGCGATCACTCCTGCGACGGTCAGGCCGAGCGCCGCGACAAGAACCCACACAGACAGGTTCTTCCAGCGAGATTGGTTGATCGATGAAACGTTGCGGGCAGGCTCGGTCCACGAGGAATCGAGCCCAGCCGGCCGCGGCGCACTGTCGCTCGATCGCTCGCTTGAAGCTACGGCCGAGGTTGCGTCAGCGCGGGTGAGCATTCCCGTCCCCGCGCTTCTCGCGGCCAGCCACGCATCGAGCTCAGCGCGGTACCCATAGACGGACCCTCGCTTCTCATGCTGGTGACGGTGCACTGGGAGCCCTTCCTCCTGTTCCCATCGCTGCACCGTCGTGACGTGCCTTCCAAGGTACTCGGCGACGGCCTTCCAGGAGTCCAGCCTCGCCACGGAATCCGAGTTGTCACGGAGTGATGAAGATGGAGGCTCCGGCATGAGGCCACCCCCGAGAAGGATTGATTGGAGGCCGCATCTTACGGCATAGCTCTGAGCGCTGTAAAGGAACCGCATTACGTAGCAGTAGACCGCAATCGCTGATGCTGTTTGCGCTTCGGCGCCGGTCCGTGGAACTTGCATCCCGAGCTGTCGCCCGGCTGGAAGGCCATGCCACGCCTGCGTGTAGTGGGCGACGTGGCCAAGCGGCAGAAGGGGTGTCACATGAGGACAGGTTTTCGCGCACTGTGGCGTGTCGCGCTGGCGGCGCTGTTCGTGTCCGCGGTCGAAGCTGAGGCTCAACTGGCGGCGAGGATCCAGGTCAAGGTCGTCGATGCACAGGAGGGCGCGCTGCCGGGCGTCACGGTAACCATCCAGAGCGCGGCACTGGTGGCTGGGCTGGCCGTCAGCACGACCGACAGCGGTGGAATCGCTTCGTTCCTGTCTCTTCCGCCGGGCCGCTATTCGGTGGTTGCCGAGCTCACCGGCTTTCAGACGCTCCGGCGGGAAGACGTGGTGGTCGCGGTCGGACAGACAACGGCGCTGACGCTCACGATGGCGATCGCGAGCCTTGAAGAAACGCTGACCGTGACGGGCGCGTCCCCGGTCGTCGATACGACGAGCGGCCGCGTCAACGTGGTGCTCAGCGAAGACATCATGCAGGAAACACCGGGAGGCCACAACATCTATACCCTGGCGGAGTACAAGGTGCCCGGGCTGGTGACGAACCGGCCCGACGTGGGCGGTTCCGAGGGGGCCTTTCAGGCCGGCCTGATCGCGCGCGGCACGCCCACGAGCCAGACGACGCAGTTTCTCAATGGCATCAACGTCACGGACGGCGGTGGCGCTGGCGCGACGCAGTATTACTACGACTTCGAGAGCTTCGATCAGATGGAGGTGGCCACGGGCGGCCTGGATCTGTCCGTCCCGTCTTCAGGCGTGTTCGTCAACATCGTCACGAAGCAGGGCGGCAACCGGTGGAGTGGAAAAAGCTCGGCCGCGTGGCAGGGGAAGGGTACCCAGGCCACGAACGTCGGGCAAGACCTGAAGGAGTACGGGCTTCGCGAGGACGCGTCCGCGGTCGAGTTCATTTCCAACGCGAACTTCCAGATCGGCGGTCCCCTCATCGCGGACAAGCTGCGCGTCTACACATCCTTCCGCGACTGGCGAACGGCGCGGCGCGTGCCGAACTTCGCCGAGGTCGAGTCGACCGACATCTTCAACCTGCTGGTGAATCTCACCTGGCAGCTCACGCCCGCGCATCGGCTCGGCGGGTTTGCCGGCCGCAACTACTACCACAAACCCAATCGCGGCGCCACGGCCGACAACGAACCGGCTTCCGTCGCGAACGAGCGGGATCACATGTCGGTCTACCAGGGACACTGGAACTGGGTGATGAGCGATCACGCGTTCCTGGACGCCAAGACCAGCCACTCGTACATGTACTTCCCGCTCTACCTCAAGAGCGCCGACCAGACGCTGTTCGATCAAGCCACCGGCTTCCGGTCTCGAGCCATGGCCACGGAGTCGAAGAACTACCGCAAGCGCTTTCAGCAGAAAGTGGACCTCAGTTACTACGTGGACCGCGCGCTCGGAGGGCGCCACGAGCTTCGCGCCGGCATCGACCATGGCTACGTGCCGGTGGCGAACCACCTGCTGCGCAACTTCGACGTCGATTTGTCGTGGAACAGTGCCGCGGGTCGTGCCACGGAGGTGTCGCTCTACAACACGCCGGTCGAACGCCAGGATTCGTCGATCACCACGGCGCTCTACGTGCAGGACACGTTCACGGTTCAGCGCCTGACGCTCGCCGGTGGCGTGCGGTGGGAGCGCTTCGAAGGCTACCACCCTGCCCAGGGCAGCGGCTCGAGCCGCTGGTTCCCGAACATCCCTCGCGCGTTCGACGAGGTCCGGAATGTCATTCTCTGGAAGAGCTCCGGGCCGCGAATGAATCTTGTCTACGACGTTCGGGGCAATGGCAAGACTGCCCTCAAGGGAACTGCCGGGCGCTACTATTACGCCGTCGGGACCAACCAGTTCTCCGGCGTGAATCCCAATGGTGAGTCCTTCGAGCGGCGAGTCTGGAACGATCTGAACGGCGATCTGCGCTTCCAGCCCGGGGAGGCGGATCGGCTGCTCGCGGTGGGCGGTGGGCTTCGTACGTCGATGGACCCGAATCTCAAGCGACCGTACACGGATGAGCTGACCGTAAGCCTCGACCACGAACTGATCCCGAGCCTCCGATTGAGCGCGGCGTATATCTACCGAAACGAGGAGCAGCGCTTCGGCACGTACAACATCGGAGTCCCGGACACCGCCTTCACGTCCGTCAGGGTGACCGATCCCGGGCGGGACGGCATGCTCGGGACGGCCGACGACATGCCCGGCTTTGCCGTCTACAACCAGAATCCCGCGACGCTCGGCCAGGACCGATTCATCATCACAACCCACGACGCATTCGACTCGCGGTTTCGAGGGTTCGAGATCACGGCGGTCAAGCGCCTCAGCGACAAGTGGGAGATGATCGCCGGCTACACCATCGGCGAGTCGATCGAGAACAGCGGCCGCACCACGATCAACAGCCCCAACGACCTGATCAACGCCAAGGGCCCTGGCGTCAACGACTCCACTCAGATCATCAAGGTGACAGGCACGTACGCCCTCCCGTTCGGCCTGCTGTCCAGCGGCAACGTCCGTTCCCAGACAGGCAAGCCGGTGACACGGGAAGCCCGCTTCACGCTCAACCAGGGTGGCGTGCTCGTATACGTGGAGCCACGGGGGAGCGAGCGCATGGAGCGGATGACGACAATCGATCTGAGGCTTGCCAAGAGGTTCGAACTCGGCCCGAACCGCAGCCTGCAGATCTACGTCGACGGCTACAATCTCATGAATGCCAACACGGTTTGGGGCGTCCGGTCGTTGACGGGACGACTGAATGCGAGGGAAGGCGGCGCGCCGGACGGACGGATCTTCAACCAGCAGCAGTACTTTTCACCGACGCAGGTCCTGTCCCCCCGGATCTTCCAGTTTGGTTCGGCGTTCACGTTCTAGAACGACGACGCCAGGGCGCGCAGAGGCATGCGGCACAGGAGGAGCGATATGAGAGGTCGAGTGTGCATGCTCGCCATAGCCATGCTGTGCTCGACGAGCGGCCAGGCCGACTCGCCGATTGACGATCCGCGCGTCGCGTCCGCCTTGGCCATTGCGGAGGCGTGGGTGGACTCCCAGGCGAGCTTCGAGGGGATCCCGGGTATCTCGATGGGTGTCGTCTATGATCAAACGCTGGTCTGGGCACGGGGGTTCGGCTACGCACACCTCGATCGACGCGTTCCTGCGGCGCCCGACACGATCTACAGCATCTGTTCGATCTCGAAGCTCTTCACCAGTATCAGCGTGATGCAACTGCGGGATCGGGACAAGCTCCGGCTGGATGCCCCGCTGGGAACGTACCTCCCGTGGTTCAACATCGAGCAGGCTTATCGGGAGTCCGCTCCGATCTCGCTGGGGGGGATTCTCACGCACTCATCAGGTCTGCCGCGAGAGTCCGATTTTCCGTACTGGAGCGGACCAGAAGGCTATCCATTCCCGAGCCGCGAGCAGGTGATCGCGCGACTCGCCGAACAGACGACGCTCTATCCTGCGGATACCTATCCGCAGTACTCGAACCTCGGACTCACGTTGGCCGGGGAAGTCGTGTCGGCCGTCTCCGGCCAATCGTTCGAGGCCTATGTGCAAACGAACATCCTGACGCCGCTCGGCCTGAAGGACACGACGCCGGAGATCCCGGACCGACACGGGAGCGGTCGACTGGCGACCGGGTACACCGCCCGCGTACGCGACGGCAGCCGGAAGCCGGTGCCGTTCTACGTCGTTCGCGGCATGGCGCCGGCGTTCGGGTTCGCTTCCACGGTGGAGGACCTCGCACGGTTCGCCTCCTGGCAGTTTCGGCTGCTCGAGCGCGGCGGCACCGAAGTGCTGGCCTCGACGACGCTCAAGGAAATGCACCGCGTCCACTGGATGAACCCCGACTGGGAGGGCGCCCACGGGTGGGGCTTTTCCGTGTCACAGCGAGGAGGGAAGACCTTCGTCGGACACGGCGGCAATTGTCCCGGCTATCGAACCCAGCTCATGATGTCGCCGGCAGACAAGATTGCGGTCATCTTTATGACGAACGGGCAGGGCACCAACACAGGCCGCTATACGCGTGCCGTCTTCGATCTCGTGGCCCCGGCGATCAAGCGCGCAGTCGAGGCGCCGGCCTCTGCCAAGAAGCCTGATTCAGACCTCCGGCGCTACGTGGGACGGTATGAGCCGCCATTCGGGGGCGAAACACAGGTGTTCATCCAGGAGGGCGATCTCGCGCTCGTGTCGCTCCTCAGCGACAACCCCGCGCAAGCGGCGAGGAAGCTCAAACGAACGTCGGCACACGTCTTTCGACTCGTGCGTGAGGATGGGGGCCTGGCCGAGGAAGTCGTGTTCGAGCTTGGGCCCGACGGCCGCGCCCGTCGCTTCAAGCAGCATAGCAACTACTCGCACAGACTCGACTGATGAACCGTGATCGACGGAGTGACGCCACAGCGCAGGTCTCCGAACCGGGTCGTGCGGGTCGTGCGGGTCGTGCCCGCGTGTGACCGGGAAGCCGCATGATGAACAACTATCGGGAAGTTGCCAACGACCCCATCCTCTGGCTGACCGCGGTTCCCCTGGTGGCCATGGTTGCCGTGCAGGCCGTCCTCATCTGCCGAAGGGCCGTGATCGCGCGACCTCTCGTGCAGATGAGCGGGACGGAGGTCCGTCTGGCTCTCCGAGCGGGAGCGATTTCAGCCATCGGCCCCGCCGTTGCCGTGTTCATCGTCATGCTGGGAATGATCGCCGTCGTGGGTGGACCGATGACCTGGCTGCGGCTCTCGGTTATCGGCGCGGCGCCTACCGAGCTGACGGCGGCAACGATGGGCGCGACGGCGATGGGCGTCGAGCTGGGCTCGGAACGGTACGATGCGGCCGCCTTCGCGGCGTCCGCATGGGTCATGACCCTGAACGGCATGGGATGGCTGCTGTTTGCCGGGCTTTTCACACACAGGCTACATGCTCTGAGACACAAAGTCGCCGGGGGCAATACGGCGCTCATGGGTCATATCGGCGGTGCCGCGATGCTCGGAACCATGGCGTACCTCACGGGCGGACACCTCCTGGCCGGCGGCGGTCGTCTTGTTGCGGCCATCGCAGCAGGCGTGGCGATGGCAGTTCTGGTGAAGGTGGTCGATCGTGTGCCGGCGCTCAGGGAGTACTCCCTGGGAATCGCCATGATCGTCGGAATGTTCGCGGCAGTACTGGCCAGTTGACCGACCAACGTCAAGGGAACCCATGAAAGCCATGCTGCCGGCGGAGGCCGTTTCGACGACGCACGCGAGCGATTCGTACGAACAGGTCTTCACGCGACCGGTGGTGAATGCCGGACGCCTGACCCTGCTGGTGTCGATTCCATTGAGCTTTCTGCCGGTGGTCTATCTCTGGATGCGGCACGGTCTGATACCCCCGTGGGACGCCATCCTGACCGGCTGGTTCCTCATCGCGTCGATCTATGGCTTTTGGTACGTCATCGAGCCGATCTCCTACTTTCCGGTTCTGGGGACGGCGGGCACCTATATGGCGTTCCTCTCCGGGAATATTGCGAACATGCGAGTGCCCTGTTCGGCCGTGGCGCAGGAGGCCTTGGGCGTGGAACCGGGCACGAAGAAGGCCGAGCTCGTCGCCACGCTGGGCATCGGCGGATCCATTGCCACCAACCTGATCGTCGTGACACTCGGGGCGTTGGCGGGGAACGTGCTGATCGATTTCATCCCGCCGATTGTCGTGTCCGCGTTCGAGTATGTGCTTCCTGCCATCTTCGGCGCGTTGTTCGTCATGTTCGCGATCAAGTACCCCAGGTACGGAGCGTTTGCGATCGCCATCACGCTCCTGCTGCTCGGCGTTGTCAGGGTGCTTCCCGCGTGGATCGTGATTCCCATCACGATCTTCAGCACCATCCTCGTTGCGGCAGGCTCGTACCGACGCACGTCGGGAGGCCGATAAACTCAGTCAGGAGGCAGCCACGTGGCGAACCCAGAGGTGCTGGCGCGGATCGATCGCGACAACACGGTCGAGTTGCTCAGGCGGATGATTCGCATCAAGACCGTCAACGCACCGGGCGACGAAAAGCCGCTGGCGGATTTCCTGGCCGTCGACCTGGCCGCGGCCGGCGTGCCGGCCGAAGTCGTGGATCTTGGCAACAACCGCGCCAACGTCGTGGCCAGGATAGCGGGTGCCGGCGGGAGGCGGGCGCTGCTGCTGAACGGCCACCTCGATACGGTTCCTCCGGGAGACGTTGAGTGGACGCACGGACCTTATTCGGGTGACGTCGTCGACGGGAGGATCTATGGCCGGGGCTCCGCCGACATGAAGGGCGGCGTCGCCAGCATGATCGTCGCGGCGAAGGCGATCAAGGCCTCGGGACTGCCGCTCGCGGGCGACCTGATCTTTGCCGGAACGGCCGGCGAGGAGATCGATAGCGTCGGCGCGATTCACTTTCTGAGAACCGGGGGACTGGAGGACGTTGGGGCGATCATCATCGGAGAGCCCAGCTCCTGTGGCATCAACATCGCGGAAAAGGG
This sequence comes from Vicinamibacterales bacterium, assembly GCA_050748045.1. Lineage (GTDB taxonomy): Bacteria > Acidobacteriota > Vicinamibacteria > Vicinamibacterales > UBA2999 > CAVYVZ01. Next base: position 22,430 of record JBOGIW010000567.1, read on the forward strand.
CGCGCTGTGGGTCGAGGTCACGACGCGCGGCAAGACGGCGCACGGGGCCTTCCCCGACCGTGGCGTCAATGCCATCGTTCACATGAACGCCGTGATCGCACAGTTGCTCGACCACGCGTTCATCTACCAGGAGAACGTGCTCCTCGGACATCCAACCCTGAACGTCGCCACCATTCACGGAGGCGTGAAGACCAACGTAGTGCCGGACAGGTGCAGCGTCACCGTCGATCTTCGGACTGTCCCGGGCATGGCGCACGACGACCTGGTCAGGGACCTCGACGTCATGCTGGCCACGTTGACGAAGAAGATCGACGGCTTCCAGGCCAGCCTGCGCGTCCTCAACAACCGGCCGCCAGTCGAAACGGACGCGAGCCATCCATTCGTCGTCATGGCGCAGGCAGTCGCGGCCGAGGAGCTGGGCAGGCAACTCGAGGTCAAGGGCGTCAGTTTCTACACCGACGCCGCCGTGTTCCTGCCAGCCACCAGGCTGCCGGCGATCTTCTACGGGCCCGGGGATGCCGAAATGGCCCACCAGCCCGACGAACACGTCAGCATCGACAGCCTGATGGAGGCGACGCACTTCTATGCCGCGATGATCGAGCGCTACCTGGTGGCATAGCTGGATGGGCTGACGCAAGCGGAAGGAGGCGACGATGTCCGGTCTGTTCGCACGCGTGCTCTCGCTCTCGATGTTGTGCGTGGCTGTCTGGTCTGGACACCACGCTCAGGCGAGCGGATTCGCAGCTCCGGAGGACCTCGTTCGGCTTGCCCGGATCGGCTCGCCACGCCTCTCACCCGATGGGAGCCGGATCGTCTACACGGTCTCCGAGGCCGATCTGGCGAACAACCGGACGAAGACGAGCTTGTGGATGGTTGGTTGGGAGGGCGGGGTTCCGATGCGACTCATCGAAGATGCGGCCGTATCGATGCCGCGGTGGTCGCCGGACGGGACCCGCATCGCGTTCGTGTCCCGTCTCGACGGCACGGCTCGGCTCTCGATCCTCTCGATGAGCGATCGACGCGTCTCGGCCATTCCGATTCGGGGAGCCGGCCATGGCCCGCTGTCGTCCCATCGCTACTACTCAGGTCTCGAGTGGTCGCCGGACGGGCGCACGCTCGTCTTCGCGGCGCAGGGCTTGAACGACCCCGATGACCCTTATCTCTGGAAGGATTGGTACAGAGGGGAAGGATTCGGCGACATCAGACGGCGCGTGCAGATCTGGACCGTCGCCGCCGCCGGCGGCGTGCCGGTGCAGATCACCGACGGTGATTTCCACCACGGCCAACCGTCCTGGTCGCCCGACGGCCGTCGCATCGTCTTCATGTCGAACCGTAGCGGTCACGACGAGGAAATCCAGGCCAGCATCAACGAGGACTACGACATCTGGGTCGTCGGGGCGACTGGAGGGTCGGCGCGCAAGGTCTCGGTGAGCCCCGGACCCGACATCGATCCCGTCTGGTCGGCGGATGGACGGTCCATTGCGTACGCGTCCGTTGCTTACCGGGGCTCTCACAACGACGTGTTTCATCTCAAGGCTGTTGAGGTCGAAACGGGGGACGTGTCGAGCCTGACCGGTCCACCATCGTTCGACTACAGCGTGAGCCTCGAGCCCGGCTATTGGACCAGGACGGGTTTGCTCTTCACGTCGGGAGTCCGGGCGACCGCGCATCTGTTCCGGGCGACACCAGGCGGCGGTCAGCCCACGGCCCTCACGCATGGAGAACGCGTCGTGTCGGCGGCGTCCGTATCAGCCGACGGGCATCGAATCGCCCTCATGCTGGAGGATGCGACGCACCCCCCGCAGGTCTGGGTCTGCAACAACGACGGATCGGGGCTCCGTCAGATCACGAACGTCGCGCGGGATGTGGACATGTCAGCGCTTGCGACGACCGAAATCATTCGCTGGCGGAGCCGTGACGGCATGGACATCGAGGGGTTGCTCGTCAAGCCGGCGGGCTTTCGCCCGGATCGTAAGTACCCCCTCGTTGTGCGGCCGCACGGCGGACCGCACGGAGCCTCGCGCGTGAACTTCAGCGCCGAACATCAGATCTTCGCGAGCCATGGGTACCTGTCGTTCTCCCCGAACTTTCGGGGGAGCGGCGGCTACGGCCAGCCGTTCATTGACGCCGATCGCGGCCAATTTGGGGGCGGAGACTACCAGGATCTGATGTCGGGCGTCGACCACCTGATCGCTCAAGGCTTCGTGGATCCCGAGCGATTGGTCATCACGGGGAGCAGCTATGGTGGCTTCATGACGACATGGGTGGTCGGCCACACGGATCGGTTCAAGGCGGCCGTAGCAGGCGCGGCCATCACCAACGTCTACAGCTACTATGGCACAACCGACATGCCGAGCTGGATCGAATGGGAGTACTACGGCCCGCCATGGAAGAACCCCGATCTGGTCCGGGCCTATTCGCCGATCACGTACGTCCAGCACGTGAAAACGCCGACCTTGATGACACACGGCGCGGATGACGTGCGTGTGCCGCTCTCGCAGGGCAGAGAGTTCTACTTCTCGCTCAGAACGCTCGGTGTGCCGACCGGTCTGGTCATTTATCCCGGGGAACGTCATGGCATCAGCCGTCCGGCTCATCAGGTCGATCGGCTGCGCCGGACGCTTGACTGGTTTGCACGGTACCTGGGGCCGCCCTCGTCAGACGCCGCACAGCGCTGAACGGCTGACCGCGGATCGCGGATCGCGGGGACTGTAACGCCCCCTTCCCATCAGGCCGACACTACAGGAAGGCTCACGAGCCGGAGCCGCCCGCGCACGCGTGTGCCGATGTGCGCACTCCTGCGCGGGTTCGCGAGTCGACGCTCCCTCAGACTGTGATGATTGGCAAGACCATCGGCAAGTACCGGATCGTCGGGCAGCTCGGCCGCGGCGGCGCGGGCATCGTCTACAAGGCGGTGGACGAGACGCTCCACCGCGACGTCGCCATCAAGACGCTCAGCCCGGACCTCGCCAACACCGAGGTCATGAAACGCTTCCGTGCCGAGGCGACGATTCTCGCGAAGCTGAATCATCCGCAGATCGCCACCATCTACGAGCTGTTTCGATCCGAGACGGACGTCCTGATGGTGATGGAGCTCGTCCGCGGCGAGACGCTCGACAGGCTGTTGGAGCGCCTGGGCCCCATCGCACCCGATCGCGCCGCGTATCTGATCGATCAGGTGCTCTCGGCGCTCGAGCACGCCCACGGTGCCGGCATCGTGCACCGCGACATCAAGCCCGCCAACGTGATGGTCACCGAGATGGGCGGTGTCAAGATCATGGACTTCGGGATCGCGCGTGTCCGCGGCGCCGAACAGATGACGATGGACGGCCGGTTGATGGGGACGCCGGCGTACATGCCGCCCGAGCAGGTGCTCGGCCAGGACGTCGACGGGCGCGCCGATCTCTATTCGGTTGGCGTGGTGTTCTATCGCCTGCTGACCGGCGCGCTGCCGTTCACCGCGGATTCGGCGCTGGCGATGCTGCAGCGGCAGATCCTCGAGGCGCCGATGCCGCTCCGTTTCCACCGTGCAGACCTCCCTGACTGGTGCGAGGCGATCGTGCAACGCGTCCTTGCCAAGTCGCCCGCGGAGCGCTTCCAGACCGCCGACGCGTTCCGCGAGGAACTGGGTCGGGCGACGGGCCTCCTGCTGACGGCCGATCTCGCCAAGACGTTTGCCGTCCCCGAGAGCGAGGCCAGCACCGCACAATCCGACCTGACCGACACACTCGACCTCTCGCGTCTCGACGCCGCCGTGGAATCCTCCGGCGCCGTTGCGGGGAGCGGCGCGTCGTGGGGGCTTCGCCGCAGGGGTCTTGCACGGGCGGTGCCGGGGTTCGCCGCCCTCGCGATCGGCGGGTTGATCGGATATGCCACGCTTCGATCTCCAGCGGGCGGGACGGCCACCGTCGTGGTGCCGGCGCCTCCCCGGATCGCGCCGCAGCCGATCATCCCGGCGGCGCCACCGGATGTGGAGTTCGAGCCGGAGTTGCCGCCGGTCGAAGACGCTCCCGCGACGGTCTCGCCTGCGCCCCGGCGCCGGGCGAATCGGGCCTCGCGCGTCGCCGAGGCTCCGCTCGTCTTCGAGACGAAGGTGCTTGTCGGCACCCGGAAGCCGCGTGAGCACGACGCACAGCTCGTGCTCGAGAACGGCAGGATTACCGTGAATCCCGACGGCGACGCTCGGTACCCGCTCTATTCGGTCCCTTACGGCAGCGTGATCTCCATCAGCTATTCCCGCGGCCGCGATCCGATGTGGAGCTCGCCGCAGGGGCCGGTGCCCTTGACGCGAGGCGGCGGCACGCTCGGCAGGCTGGGCATCGTGGTCACCCGCGACTGGATCTCCCTGCGGACGAGCACGACGGATCAGTTCATCGCGATGCGCTTCGACGACATGCTGGTCAGGAGAGTGCTGCTCGCGTTGGAAGAGCGGACCGGCCGCCGCCCGCAGCTCATCGCCGAGCCGAAGGACGCCAGGTAGCGGCGAGTCCGCCGGGGCCATTTCTGTAAGCCACACACAAAAACCGCAGACGCCGTTTCACGTGTTTGCACGACCCTCCCCGGGTCGGCGCGTCCGGGCCCGCGGCGCAGACCTTGTAGATGAGCTGGTGATGCGGCTGCGGGTCGGGGCGGGCACGGATCCGGGGCGCGTCCGCCACCTGAACGAGGACGCCTACATCATGCGCGCCGACGAGGGCCTGTTTGTCGTGTGTGACGGGATGGGCGGGGCGCCCGCCGGGGAAGTGGCCAGCCAGATGGCGGTCGAGGCGATCCTCCGCCAGGTGAACGGTGCGGCGCACGAGCCGGAGAACGCCGCTCGAGCGGACGCGTCGCCGTATCTGCCGCACACGAGCAGGCTTGCCGACGCGGTGCGCCGGTCGAACGAGGTCATCTACGACCAGGCACGACGGGACCCGCGTCAGGCCGGAATGGGCACGACGGTGGTCGGTGCCTGGATCCGGCAGCACATCGCGGGCGTGGCGCACGTCGGCGACAGCCGCGCGTATCTCTGGCACGACGATCGGCTCGAGCCGCTCACGCGCGACCATTCGTTGGGGATCGAGCATCAGCACGTGCTCGTGCGGGTGCTGGGCCGCGAGCCGCACGTCGACGTGGACCTGAAGGAAGTGGCCGTGCACCCGGGCGATTACGTCCTGCTGTGCAGCGATGGGCTGACGCGGATGGTCCCGGAACCCGTGCTGGCCCAGGCCATCTTCCGGTTTCGGGACCCCCAACGGATCTGCGACTACCTGATCGCGGCCGCCAACAGCAATGGCGGCGCCGACAACATCACCGTGGTCGTGGTGGAAGTGGCGGGCAATTGGTGGCGCCGCCTGGTGAACCGCTGGACACGATCAGCGAGACGAGGGCACGATGCCGAAGCTTACGCTGCAGTTTGAAGGCCGGATGCTGAAGGAGTACGTCGTCGGGCCGACCGTGACGATCGGACGTCTGCCCGACAACACGGTGATCATCGACAATCCCGCCGTGTCGGGCCATCATGCGCGCCTCGTCCGTGACGGCGACCGCGTGATCCTCGAGGACCTGAAGAGCACGAACGGCACGTTCGTCAACGAGCAGCACGTCATGAGTCACACGCTGCGGCATGGGGATGTCGTGCTCATCGGCAAGCACACGCTCGTCTTCGACCGGACGGCCGGCGCCGAGACGTGCGCGGCCGACCCGGCGCTCCCGGGCCTTGGCGACACCGTCTACCTCGACACGAAGCAGCACCGGACGCTGCTGGCCACGCTCCGCAGCGCGAAGGCCGAGGCGGACAGGGCTGCCGGCATGTGGCCGACGGTCAGCGTGCCTCCGGCGCCCGCGCCACTCGGCGTCCTGCGCGTCATCGACGGCCCCGCCGATCGGCCGGAGTACGACCTGGCCGCGCAGACCTCGCTCATCGGCAGGTCGCAGACTGCGGTCGTGCGCCTGCGCGGGTGGTTCAAGCCCGACGTCGCAGTGGCGATCGCTCGCAGTGGCGACGGCTACGTGGCAACCCGCCTGGGAGGGAAGACGCTCGTCAACGGCCAACCGCTCCACGAACGCCATCCGCTGAAGGAAGGCGACCGTCTCTACGTGAGCGGTGTTACGCTGGAATTCTGTCTGAAGAGCAGCGTGTCGGCAAGCTTCGCTCCGAGCGCCCGAGAGCTTCCGCGCTCACCGTACATGTCTGCCGGCGAGCGTGCGGCGACCGTTCGGGCGCTGACCTGATGAACCCGCGATCCGCTCTCCGCGATCCGCTGTTCCGCTGTCCGGTATCTGCGAGTCGCGCGATTCGCTCTTGGCCGCGTTGTCCGCCGGATCGCGCGGCCCGAGCGCGCCTCTTCGCGGGTGAGGAATCGATCGGTGCACGAGGAGATCGGATCCTCTCGATCTCCCCGTGCGGCGTGATGAGGATTGTCTCCCGATCTCCCGGCGAAGACGTAGGACCCTCCAGCTCAGAAGCTGAACTGCCCCCCGAGCTTGAAGAACCGTCCCTGCAGGACGTTGGTCGGGCGCAGCCAGCGGCTGGAGGCCGCCGTCGTGAACGTCGTGTTGACGGTGTACGGCCAGTTGCTGTTGAAGGCGTTGTACAGGTCGGCGTCGACCCTGAACGAGTAGCGGCCGAAGCGGAACCGCTTCGACGCGCGGAGATCGAGCTGGTGGAGGTTCTGGTCGCCGTACACGGTCCCCGGCTGGATCAGGCGGACGGTCTTGGTGGCCGTCGCACCGGCCGCGAGGTTGCGGCCCAGCGCCGGCGCGATGAGCGCGTTCGGGACGGCCCAGTCGGCGACGACGCTGGGCTGAACCGGATTCTGCACGCCCCGGCTGAACTGATACGTCCCGCTGATCGAGATGTCCCACGGCAGGCCGTGGGAGCCGAGGATCTTCACGTCGGGCCGGTACGGGAACGTCTGGTCGCACCCTTGGCCCTCCGGGTTGTCCACGTTGCTTGTGGCCACGGCGAACGCGCCGGCCGCAATCCCTGGCGTCGCCTGCACGAGCGGCGCATCGCAGGTGTTGAAGTGGCGCGTGCTGGCGGCGATGCCGCCCTGGATGAAGGTGCCGGGCCAGGGCCGCGCGTTCAGGTTGACCTCGAAGCCGCTCGAGACATCCGTGATCCGGCCGTAGTGGCTCACCAGCCGCCGGATGTTCTGCACGCGTCCAAGGAACGTGGGCTTGATGTCGTACAGCCCGCACACGGGGTAGCCGCCGCCGCCGGGCAGGTTGGGATTACTCGGCGCGGTAATGCAGAACGGGCCATCGTAGCTGTTCGGATCCGTCAACTGGTTGTCGATCGTCGTCTGGTTGCCGAACGAGCGGCGCCCGTAACTGGCCGACAGCCCGATGCGCGGCAGCAGTTGGTGCTGCACGCTGACGGCGTACTCCCAGTTGTAGGGCCGCACGTGCCAGCCGTTGAGCACCTCGGGATCCGTCGTGGTCGTCGACGATATGAGCCGTCCGAAGTTCGCGTTGGTGGACGGACCGAGCTCGGCCGCCTGCACGGAGCCGTCGCTGTTGAAGATCGTGAAATCGCCGTTCAGGTCGCGCCAGATCCGCACGTCCGTGCGGCCGACGGTCGTTTGCGGATTGTTGGCGGCTGCCGTGCCGACCATCTCGCCGTTCACGTAGCGCGCGACGCTCGCCTTGACCGCCGTCTTGCCGTCGCCGAACAGGTCGTAGGCGATGCCGATCCGCGGGTTGATGTCCTTCCAATTCTGGACCTGGAAGCCGTCGAAGTGCGCCGCGGGGCTCCAGCGTCCGGCCGGCAGGTCCTCGTCGAGCACCTCGCCGCGGAACCAGTCGAACCGGAGGCCGGCATTGATCGTGGCGCGCTTGATGGTCCACTTGTCCTGCACGTAGAGCCCGATGTCGGCCTTGATGCCTTCCCGCTGATCGAGCGGCGTGCGGAGGGTGACCGCCTGCGGCAGCCCGTTGTTGAAGGTCATCGTCAGGTCGCCCGTGTAGCGTTCGACCGTCCTGCGCGGCCCCTCGCCGAGCGTGCCTCCGATTTTGAACGCGTGAGCGCCGGTAACGTACGACGCCGACGCGGCGTACTGGCGCAGGATCGAAAAGTGATCGGCGGGCGCCGGCCACGCGGCGAACACGCGGCCATTGGTCTGTTCGGTGATCGCGTACACGCGCGACGCGGCGATGGCCGCGTCATCCCAGACCTTGTCCTGCACTCCGGTGACTTCAGGCTGGTACAGCTCCGTGTACTCCTGGTTGTACATGGCGAAGCCGAAATCGAGGAATAGCCGGTTCGTCTGCGTCCGCGTCCACTTCGCGACGGACACGAAGCTCGTCGGCGTCACCTGGATCGCCGACGCCTCTGGTGAGATCAAGGCGCTGATGCCCCAGTGATTGCGGTACTTGTTCTGGTCGTCGTGGTAGTAGGAGAGCTTGTCCTTCTGGCTCACCTGCCACGTCAGGCGCCCGACGCGGCTGACGATGTGGCCGTCGTCGATGCCGGGACGGCTCGTATCGGCAAGGTAGCGGTACGGCGCCGGGTCGGCGTCGAAGAAGCTGTCGGCGGTCGTCTTCTCGACGCCCCAGTGCCGGAAGGTGGCGTTGAACCAGGCGCGGTTCCGGACGATCGGCCCGCCGAACGACGGGTTGATGTCCCAGATCTTCTTGATCACACTGACGTTGGTGATCCGGTTGCCGGGGTTGGCGGTGAGATCGCCGCTCAGGTTGTCGCGCAGGTTGTCGGCTTGCCAGGATCCAGTGGTGTAGTTGCCGACCATCGTGCCGCGGAAGGTGTTGCCCCCGTCCTTCGGGATCATGTTGATGCGAATGCCGCCTTGTGCCATGTCCGCCGAGTCCGCGCCGGTCACGTAGCTCAACTCCTGGAAGCTGCCGTCGTTCCAGTAGACGCCGCTGTAGGCGCCGTTGGCGCAGAGGTTGTTCAGCCGCATCCCGTCGACGGTCTGCACGGCGTCGGCGGAGCCGCGGAAGATGAGGGGCGACTGCTGCAGCCCGCCCGAGCCGCCGACGTCGCGCGAGAGGGCCGCGCCGCCGCCGAACGAGAGGTTCGTGCCCGGGATCATGATGCCGACCGCCTGGATGTTGCGGCCGCTCGGGATCACGTCCAGGACCTCGCGGGTCATCACGGTCCGCTGCGTGATGTTCTGCGTATCGACGATCGGCGACTCGCCGGTCACCGTGATCGATTCCTCGATCGCCCCGACCTGCAGCTCGGCATTCACCGGCGCGGTAAAGTCCGCCGTGAGCTCGATGCCCTCGCGCCTCAAGACGATGAACCCCGGCAGGGTAAAGGTCACCGTGTAGGTGCCGGGCCGCAGCTCGATGATCCGGAACTGGCCCGCGTTGTTGGTCACCGCCGATCGCGTCTGCTCGATCAGCGCCGGGCTGGAGGCTTCAACCGTCACGCCCGGCAGCAACGCGCCGCTCGTGTCGTTGACGGTTCCCGCGATGGAGCTCTGCGCGCCTGCGAGCGCAGGCACGGCGGCCATCCATGTCGATGCGATGAGGATCCTCACGGCGAATAGGCGCATGGTCGTCTCCTTCGTCTTCACCAAGGACTAGGCCCGAATGCGCGCAAAAAACGGCGGGATGATGGTAAGCTACCGACCGGTCGGTCGGTAATATAGCACCACGCGTACAGGCGGGCAACTGTCCGGTGAGGCGCTTACCGAAGTCGTGCTAGGCTTACGATCCGCCGAGCTGCCGGGCCGTCCGGCCGGCCCTGGAGATCCCTATGCCCCCACGTCGGCACGCCGCTCCCGGCCCCTCCGAGCGCCGGGCGGAGATCTGCCGGACCGCCGCGCAGATGATTCGCGAGCGCGGCTTCGGCGCCACGTCGGTCAACGACATCGCGCGGGCGCTGGGGATTACGAAGGCCGGCCTCTATCACTACATCTCGAGCAAGGAAGCGCTGCTCGACGAGGTGCTGAGCTTCGGGATGGACCAGGTGGACGCGGAAGTGGTGCGGCCGGTCCGCGGCATCACGGATCCCGAAGAGCGCCTGCGGCAGCTCGTCGTGCGCCATGCCCGCATCGTCACGCGCGCGCACGGCGCCGTGACGCAGCTCGTCGACGAAGTGCCGCACCTGCCGCCCGCCGCGCGGCGCCGCGTCACGCGCCGCATGCGCAAGTACTTCGACCTGCTGCGCGACACGCTGGTGGAGCTGAAGGCCGGCGGCCGGCTCGGCGACGTGGATCCCACGGTCGCCGCCTTCTCCATCCTGGGCATGATCCACTGGCTGCCGCGATGGTTCCAACCCGGGCGGCGGCTCACGGCGGCGCGCGTCGCCGACGAGATCGCC
>JBOGIW010000568.1:0-15221 GCA_050748045.1 Vicinamibacterales bacterium
GTCGTGAACGTCGGCCGGTACCGTCGCGGTACGGGTCCCTCCGGCATGGCTCCTGACGGCCTCACGCGAGTAGTCGGACGGAAGCTCGAGCACGGGTGGTTCACCGCCGAGTACCCGGCGCCAGTAGCTCCAGAGCCGTGCGCCAGTGTCGCCCGTGAGGAGTTGGCGATGCCAGTCGACGAACGCTCCGTACGCGCCGGAAGGGACCGGCGGCGGGGCCTCACGACCGGCGACCGCGGCGCCGTACAGCTCTCCCAGCTCCTCCAGCACGATCTCCATGGATTGCAGGTCGACGGCGATATGATGCGCGCAGAGCACCACGATGTGCTGATCGGCGCGGCGGAACACGGCGACCCGTAGCAGGGCATCCGCTTCCACAAGGAACGGCCATGTCGCCACCTGCCGGATGCGCTCCATCAGGTCGGCTTCTCTCCAGGCGGACGCGTCGTCGAAGAGGACCGTCACGGATCCCCGTGGATGGACGACCCGCATCGGACCCTCGAGCGTATTGGCAACCGTCGTCCGGAGCGCGGAGTGCCGCTCGACCAGCCTCCCGACACATGCGCGGAATGCCGGTACATCGAACGGCCCGGTGCATCGGAATGCACGGGCGATGTTGTAGGCGGCGCTCGCCGGATCCAGCGCATAGCTGGCCCAGAGAGACTCTTGCGCGCACGACAGCGGGTAGGCGCCCGGCTCGTCCTCACCCGCACCCCAGGCACTCGCTGGCGCCTGTTCCAGCCGCGCAGCCAGATCCGCGACCAGCGCGCGGACGGTCATCCCCGACAGGAGCCGGACGGGCGCGATCTCGACCGCGAGGTCCTCGGCGAAGCGGGCGCAGAGCTCCGACGCGGCGAGCGAATCGACACCCGTTGCGGTCAGCACGGCATCGGCCTCGACATGTTCGAGCGGCAGCCTCGCGGCCGCCGCGACGGCGCGTCTGACGTACGCGAGCACGAGCGGCATGCGATCGGCGGCATCGCAGGCTTCGAGCGTCTGCCGCGTGACTCGATCGACCTCTGGCGTGCCTGCGTCGCCGAGTGCCAGCACGTGCATCGCGTCCAGCTCGCCAGCCGCGAACCGCCGTCGGCACTCGTGCCGCTGGACCTTGCCGCTCGTCGTTCTCGGCAGCCCGCCGCGTCGCAGAATCGCGACAGCATGAATCGGAATCTGGTGGCGGCTCTGCACGGCGGCGGCGATCCGGCGGGCCATCGAGTCGAGCGCCGCTGTATCCCGGCTCCGCTCGACTTCGGCGGCGATCACGGCGCGCTCCCCGTCGTCGGTGTCGAGCGCGAACGTTGCGACGCCGCTGCTCCGAAGGCCGGCGTCGGCCGCTGCGGCGGCCGCCTCCAGGTCTTCCGGGTAATAGTTCTGTCCACGAATGATCACGAGGTCTTTCAGGCGCCCGGTCACGAACAACTCGCCGTCGCGACTGAACCCCAGGTCGCCCGTACGCAGGAAGCAAATGGCGCCGCCGCCCGACACGCGCGCGTGGAACACACGCTCGGTCTCTTCGGGCAGGTTCCAGTACCCGAGCGCCACCCCCGGTCCTCTGACCCAGATCTCCCCCACGGCTCCGCACGGGACTGGTGCGCACGTGTCGGGGTCGACGATCAGCACTTCGGTGCCGCCGTTGGCGCTGCCGCACCCGACAACCTCGCGTGCAGGCGCCAGCGCCGTCAGATCCGCACGCGCCGGCGCGAACGGTGCGGTGGATTCGACAGCGGCGGGGCGCTCCGGATCCCGCGCGGTGACCTTCAACGTCGCCTCGGCCAGCCCATAGGCCGGACAGAGCGCCGAGGCGCGGAACCCGCACGAGGCGAAGGTGGCGGCGAACTCACGCAGCGTGGCGGCACGAACCGGCTCGGCGCCGTTGAAGGCCACGCTCCAGGAGCTCAGATCGAGCTCGGCGCGATCGGCGGCGGAGACACGGCGACAGCAGAGATCGTAGGCAAAGTTGGGAGCGCCGCTGTGTGTCGCCCGCCAGCGGGTGATTACCGCCAGCCACCGCAGCGGCCGCTGGACGAACTTGAGCGGCGGGAAGAGCACGCTCGCCGCACCGGTGCACACCGGCTGCACCATGCCATAGACCAGGCCCATGTCGTGGTAGTGCGGCAACCACACGACGCAGAGGCTTTCCGGTGTGTGACGAAACCCGGAATCGATGTACTCGATGTTGCGGAGTACGTTCTCGTGGCTCACCATCACGCCTTTGGGCGATGCCGTGGACCCGGAGGTGTACTGCAGGTACGCAAGATCGCTCCCCGACACCCGCGGCTCCTGCCAGAGGGAGGCCGGCGCACGATCCGCCTCCTCGAGCGCGACCTGCGCGACGCCTCTCGTCGCCTCCAGACCCGCGAAATCCTGGAGGATGCCGGCCGGACCGAGGAGACCCCTGGCGGCCGCCGAACGCACGATCCCCTCGAGCGTGCGGGTGTCGCCCGTCGCACGTGGCACCGCAACAGGAACGGCAATGACGCCGGCGTAGAGTGATCCCCAGAATGCCGCGGCGAAGTCCAGTCCCGATGGGAACAGCAACACGACACGCTCGCCAGGACTGAAGCGCCGCTGCAGGATGGCTGCGATCCGGCGAGCCCGGTCGTCGAGCTGACCGCGCGTGAGCGACGCCGACTCCCGCTCGCCGTCTGCGAGATACCGGTACACGACGCGTTCGGGGTCTGCATCGGCGGCCGCGCGAAGCACGCGGATCAAAGTCGTGGAGCGCATGGGGCGTCAGAAACCGACGGGATTCGAGGAGTCGGGTATCGGCAGGCCGAACACGCCCGCGCCGACACGACCGCGCCGGCGTCAGCGGTTCAACCAGTAGGCGAGCTTGACCAGGAAGACGTTTCGGGCCGGGCTCCCGAAGATACCGCTGAAGTCGCGCCCGAAACTGAAGCGTGGGTCTGCTCCGAAGCCTTCGCGTGCCTGCTGCCACACGGCGAAGAGGGTCGAGCCTGGCCGGAACTCCCAACGCAGCACGTTGGTCATCTGGAGCGACCGAACGTTGAAGTCGGGATTGACGCCGGGCGCGTCGTCGAACGGGAATGGCGAGTAGCGCATCGCATACACCCGCTGCCGGCCGTCGACGAGCTCCTTGAAGGCGGAATACTCCCCGGCCGAGAGGAATGGCTGCGCGTAGAGCTGAACCGAGAGGTTCGGCGTGATGGTGTAGTCGAAGCGACCGGTCAGGGTCGCGGTCGTTTGGTCCAGACGCCCAAACACGTCGTGTGGGTCTGGTGCCAGCACGCGCTGCACCCACTGGGTGTCGCGCACGTCGTGCACGAACAGAATCCCGGCCGTCATCATCAGCGCGGGACGGGGCCGGTACGTCAGGCGGACCTCGTGTTCCCGGCTCCACGACCCCTGCCGATCGCGGTTCCCCGCGGCGGTGACCCTGAAGGACACCGGCCGTCGGTCGTCCGAGTTCATCCAGGACCAGAAAAACGTGGGGCCGTTCGCGAGCCCCCCCGGTCCGCCGCGCGTCAGGCGATCGTCGAACACGCGCCAATCAGGCCCAGCACCGCCGCCGGCGGCCCAGTTGTTGACGAACCTCACGGTGACGGTCACGTTGTGCCCGCCGCGGATCCGGTCGCCGTCGAAGTTCCACGATGCCCACTGGTTGAACCATACGTACAGGTACCGGATCCACCCGATCGGCACCTCGCGCCGGAACTGCACGGAGTTGTCCGTCCAGCGCTCATCCGCGCGCCGCAGGAATCCGACGTCGTTTGTCTCAAAGCCGGGCGACGTGTAGCCGACGCTCGCCCTGAAGCGAAGATGCTGCCCACCGAGCTTCGTGACGCCGAACCGGCTGCTGGAGCCGGAGAGGGACGTTCGCGAGGGATCGAAGGCGAACGAGGTCGCATCAGGACGCTGAAAGTAGTGCTGGCTGGCGACCTGAATTCTGCGCAGCGCTTCCGGCGATCCGGAGACGGTGCTGCCGGCGACGTGGCCGTTGAGGCTGTACCACCGGCCCAGGCGCAGGTCCCAGTCCACGCCCCCGGTGTACGCACGATCGGTAAGAAACGTCAAAGGCGCCGACACGCGGCGATTGACAGCCGTGGCAATGAACCCGACGGCGGACTGGTCGGCGAACTCCCGCCTGACGCGGGCCACCGAGTAGCTCGTCAGCGGCTCCACGGGCCGCTGCAGCCGCTGTCCTGCCTGCAGCAGCGTCCCCGATTCGGCGTCCGTCAGTGCGTGCAGCGCGCCGATCGCGTACGGTCCCACGCGGCCCGTGACCTTCGCGGCCCCAAGGATCGTCGTCTGCAGCGGCGCGGCGCGATACGTACCGGAGCCGGCGTCGAGGTTACCCTGCGGCGCCCGGCCGATTCGCCGTGAATAGAACATCGCGCACGGGCCGTTCGGGCACTCCTCTCCAAACCGGAACATGCCCGCCCCTTCGACGAAGAACGGGCGCCTCTCGGCGAAGAACGTCTCGAACGCGGTGAGGTTCACAACGGCCGGATCCGCTTCCACCTGGCCAAAATCAGGGTTGATCGTGGCCGTCACCGTCAACGCGGGCGTCCACGCATACTTGAGATCGACGCCTGCGGCCCCGCCGGGCGCCTTCGCGTCGAGGAGCGGGTTCCGCTCGGACGGATGCTGCGTGAGGGTCGCCACCGCATATGGCAGGATATCGAGCCGCTTCGGCGCCGCCGACAGGGCGAAGCCCGTCAGTTCTCCGAACGATGACACGAAGCCGCTGGCGCTGCGCGGAAGCAACGGCCAGGTGGCTGTCTCGTTTACGCGGGCGAGCTCGCGCATGACGGCAAACCCGAATGTCGACGCCGCCGCTCTGAACCGCAATTGGGAAAGAGGAATCCGGAACTCGGCGGCCCACCCGTGGTCATCACGGACGACTTCCACGTCCCAGATCGCGTCCCATCCTGCGTCGTGTTGGATGTCCGCGTACCAGTAGCGATCCTGTTTGACTCCCGCCGGGTTGACCGCGAACTCGTACGCTGTACGGCGATCGTGATACGAATCGACGAGTATGCGAATCCAGTCGGATGGCGATGCTTCGTCGCGGCGCGTCAGATAGGCCGAGAGGCCGTCCGGCCGTTCGTCGAAGGCGCGCACCATCACGAACAGGGTCGTCGC
This sequence comes from Vicinamibacterales bacterium, assembly GCA_050748045.1. Classification (GTDB taxonomy): domain Bacteria; phylum Acidobacteriota; class Vicinamibacteria; order Vicinamibacterales; family UBA2999; genus CAVYVZ01. The sequence continues at coordinate 5,107 of JBOGIW010000568.1, forward strand.
ATCGTAGGCGACGCGGAATTCCGTGTCCTGGCTTGCCGGCCCGCCCTCGAGTGGCTCCCGCTGCACGAACTCGCGCACGGCAGGGACCGACTGCCACGACTCCCACGTCGGCGGCGCGTCGACGCGGACCGGCGCGTACTGGATCCCGGCGCCGGCATCGGCCGCTTCCGCCGGAATCGCCGTCGGACCAACTCCGACCACAGCCGCCGACAAACCGATGGCGGCGGCACCGCGCACCGTCACAAACCAGGCCCATGGACCGCCGACGGACATATCCCCCATCGCCCGGCAATGAGCCTACACGATACGCTTCCGCCCACACGGGGCAAACGCAGCCTCACGTGCACAGTAACCGGCCTCGCCCCACGGGATGGACTGCCGCCGTTGCGACACACACTGGCTTGTAACTGACCGGACAACCCTACGCGTGCGTCCGGCGTCCAAACACGTTCGAAACTCAGGTATTCGGCCCTATACGTTCCCCGTGTGGCGTCAGCCGCGCACGAGCTCGCATTCAACTGGCCAGATCGACTATTGCGCCTACCGCCTGACCACGGCCATGCCGCACGCCAGGCTCCACGTGCACCCACGCGGGCTCGACCTCCACCGCGATGGATCTCTGGAGCATCGACACCGAGAGGATCAGACGATGGCGGTTGGACGTTCTCAGGACGATGCCTTCGGTGTCGCGCAACGGGCCCTCGACGATTCGTACTCGCTGACCGACTTGTAGAAACTCCCAGGGTTCCACGGCCAGTGCCATGTCGATCACGCGCTGCAACGATTCGATCTCCTCGCGCGGCACCGGTAACGGCCTGCTGCCGTCGCCGACAATGCGAATCACGCCTGGCGTCGTAATGAGCTTGCCGACGGCGTCGCCGGACAGGCGACAGAAGACGTACCCCGCAAAGAGCGCTCGGTCCACGGCCTTCATTCGGTCGGACCACTTTCGGCGCACGCGATGCGACGGCAGGAATACCTCGTACCCACGCACGGACAAACGTCTCGCACAAAGATGCTCGCGTCCTGCCCATACCTGGGCTGCGAACCACTGGCGCCCCGTCGACTGCGCCGAATCCCATCCGTCATACATGCTGCCACTCCGTCCCATGGTGATGTCCCAATAGCCGGACTCGAGACGTTAACGAGAACGCGAAACGGTGGCGTGGTTTGGGCAGACGGTCGTGCGCTGGGTCGCTGCTGGAGTCGGCGAAGCCGTCGAAAAGGCGTCCGTTGATTCAAGGGCAATGCGATGCCCCCACTCGTTGCCGCGCTCGGGGCGCGCGATCAGCAGCTCGGTCGCATTGTAGAGGTGGAGAACGTCGCCCGGTCGTCAACCGGGCCGCGGCTGATTATCAGCAGCCGTCGGAACCTCGGCCGTCCGATGGGCGGACTGCCGCCAACGAAGTCCCATTGGCCAGTCCCGGGCGCGAGCTGCGCGTCGTGCTCGTCCAGCAACAGGTCCCGTGATCCGTACCGAGCCGGCGCGCAGACGGCCGTCTCGATCTGATGCGCCGCCGGCGAGCGGCGCCGCCATCGGCGCGGCCGATCGAGGGACCGAAGTGTGCCAGCCTGAATCCGGCGAGGCAAGACGATTGATTTGATCGTAGTTGCGATTTTTTGGTGGCCACCGGCTCCACAACCCTCGGTGGACGGGTCAAACCGGCAATGTGTGGACAGGGCAGAACCGGCAATTCCGCCGGCGGACCGAGACTGGTGAGTTCTACTTCGTGACCTCCTCGGCGCGCAAGTCGGTGTGGACCTTGGTGCACCAGCTCCGGAGCCCGCACTTGAGGACATGGGCGTGGTGGAGCAGGTGATCGAGCAGCGCGGTGACGGCCGCCGTATCGCCCAGCATCTTGCTCCAGTCGTCGACGGGACCGGCTCATCAGCCTCCTTGAGGAACTCGCCGAGGCGACCCTCGCCGGCACGCGCAAGGAGTACGTGACCGAGCTCGCAACGGTGCCGCTGCTCATCATCGGCGACCTCGGCATGCGCAAGCTCGCCCACACGGCCGCCGTCTCCGCGAGCTGATCATGCGGCGCGACGAACGCGCCTCCCCTGACCTCAAATCGACCCGTCGACGATTGGGGCAAGCTGCGGGGCGACACCGCCGCCGGTCATGACGCCGATCGCCCCACACATCACTGCATTCTTCCAGCAACGCCTTCCGCTGGAGCGCCGCGCCAGTAGTCCCACGTCCGATTCGTACGCGTACGCGTTCAAGCTGCTCCTGGAATTTGCCAGCCAGCGCCTGAAATAGCCTCCTTCACAATTGCATGTAGAGCAAATCGATGCGCCGTTGGTGATCAGCTTCCTGAATCACCTGGAAGCCAAACGCCGGAATGGAGCAAGCTCACGAAATGTCCGGCTGGCGGCGATCAAGTCCTTCATGCATTTCCTCGAATTTCGCGAGCCCTCGGCCATTGCCTTCATCCGGCGGATCGTTCCAATGAGGTCGTCCTTGACCAGCGTCGCGTTGTTCCAGCCGGCCGGCGCCAGCGTCCGCGAAAACACGATCTTCGGCATCGCATTCATCTGCGCAGCGACCTCGGGCATCGCGCTCGTGCTCGACGAGGCCGGCTTGATCGTCACAGGCGTCCGAGCTCGCGGTGGCTCAGCGTGAACTCGATTCCGCCGAAGCGGTGTGGCACTCCCTTCTTCAGACCGCCGCTTCGGCCAGCTCGCCGACGCGCCGGTCGTCCCCAGCCGCTTCCTCGGCCGCCTCGCGTGTTCGCGCGATGAGCATGTAGATGGAGGGAACGACGAACAGCGTGAAGAGGCTGCCGACCACCATGCCGCTGACGAGCATGATCCCGATGCTGTTCCGGGCGCCCGCGCCCGGCCCCGTCGCGATGATCAGCGGGAAGTGGCCAACCACGGTCGCGGCGGTCGTCATGAGAATCGGCCGGAGCCGCGTGGCGGCCGCCTCGATCACGGCGGTCAGCTTGTCCCTGCCGGTCTCCTGAAGGTGGTTCGCGAACTCCACGATCAGAATGCCGTTCTTCGCCACCAGGCCGACGAGCGTGATCAGCCCCACCTGGCTGTAGATGTTCAGCGTCGTCAGCCCCAGGAACGAGAAGAGCAGCGCGGCCGAGATGGCCAGCGGCACCGAGCCCGCCAGGATGATGAACGGGTCGCGGAAGCTCTCGAACTGCGCGGCGAGCACCAGGTAGATCAGGATCGCCGACAGCAGGAAGGTGCCGAGGAACCGGCTGCCTTCCGTCCTGAGCTGGCGCGACTCGCCCGCGTAGTCGATCGTGAAGCCCTGCGGCAGGAGCGGCCCCGCCTCGTCCTCGAGGAACCGCAGCGCCGTGTCGAGCGGCACCGGCGGAGGGATCACGCCCTGGATCCGCACGGCGTTCAACTGCTGGAACTTCTTCAGCTCGCGCGGCTCGGCCGTCGTCCTCAGGGTCGCGAACGTGGACAGCGGCACGAGCTTCCCGCCGGAGCCGGTGATGTGCATCTCCGCGAGCTGGTCCGGCGTCAGCCGCTCCGTCCGCTTCACCTGCGGGATCACCTTGTAGCTCCGGCCCTGGATGCTGAACCGGTTCACGTAGTTGCCGCCGAGCAGCGTGGACAGGTCGAGGCCCGCCTGGCTGAGATCGACGCCCTGCTCGCGCACCTTGTCGCGATCGAACACCACCTCGGCCTGCGGCTGATCCCATTTCAGATCCGCGTCGGCGAAAATGAACAGCCCGGAGGCAAACGCCTTCTGCACGAGCTGCTTCGCGATCTCGCCAAGCTGCTGCGGTTCGGCGGCCGACGCAATCACGAGGTCCACGGGAAAGTCGCCGCCGCCCGGCAGCGGCGCCGGTGTGAGCGGAATCACGCGGATGCCCGCTATCTGGGACAGCGGTCCCATGGTCTCCATCAGGAGCTGCTGCGCCGTCTTCGACCGCTCGCTCCAGGGCTTCGCGACCATGCCGCCGAAGCCGCCGGTCGGGAACGTGATCTGGAAGATGCTCTCGGTCTCGGGCATCGCGCGATACACGTCGTGAATCTGCTGCGTGTACAGCGTGGTTTGATCGATGGTCGAGTTCGCGGAGGCCTGGACGATCCCGAACACGACGCCCTGATCCTCGGCGGGCGCGAGCTCCTGCTGCGAGAACAGGTAGAACGGCACGGTCAGCAGCGCCACGATCGCCCAGAGCGCCAGGACGACGGGCCGATAGCGCAGCGTGGACGCCAGCGAGCGGGTATAGACGCGGCGCACGCCGTCGAACCGCCGGTTGATCCAGCCCGCGAAGCCGCGCTGCGTGTCGCCCGCGCGCAGCAGCTTCGCGCCCATCATCGGCGAGAGCGTCAGCGCCACCACGCCCGACACGATCACGGCGCCGGCCAGCGTGAACGCAAACTCGCGAAACAGCGCGCCCGTCAGGCCGCCCTGGATGCCGACCGGGGTGTAGACGGCCGCCAGCGTGATGGTCATCGCGACGATGGGCCCGATCAGCTCGCGAGCGGCGTCCATGGCCGCGCGATGCGGCGGCTTCCCCTCGTGCAGGTGCCGCTCCACGTTCTCCACCATCACGATCGCATCGTCCACGACGAGGCCGACGGAGAGGACGATCGCGAGCAGCGTGAGCAGGTTGATCGTGAAGCCCGCGGCGAGCATCAGGAACGCCGCGCCGACGAGCGAGATCGGGATCGCGACGACGGGAATCATCACCGACCGGAGCGAGCCGAGGAACAGGAAGATGACCGCGATCACGATCAGCAGCGTCTCGGCCAGCGTCGTCAGCACCTCGTCGATCGCGTCCTGGATGTACTCCGTCGAGTCGTACGGAATCCCCACCTTCATCCCGGCCGGGAGCTGGGCCTCGATGCCCGGGATCGCCTCGCGGACCTCGCGAATCACCTCGAGCGAGTTGGCGGTGGGCAGCACCCAGACGCCCATGAACGTCGCGGTCTCGCCGTTGAACCGGACGTCCTCCTCGTAGTTCTCGGCGCCGAGCACGACGTCGGCGATCTCGCCGAGACGCACGACGACGCCGTCCTGCTCCTTGACGACGAGCTGCCGGAACTCCTCTGGCGTGCGCAGATCGGTGTTCGCGATGAGGTTCACCGAGACCATCGAGCCCTTGGTGCGGCCGAGGGCCGAGAGGTAGTTGTTGCGCGCCAGCGCCTCGCGCACCGCCGAGGGCGAGATGCCGAGCGCGGCCATGCGATCGGGCTTGAGCCAGATGCGCATCGCGAACGTGCGGTCGCCGAGGATGTCGGCCCGCTGGACGCCGCTGATCGCGCTCAGCTTCGGCTGGACGACGCGCGTCAGGTAGTCGGTGATCTGGTTCTGATCGAGGTTCGCCGACGAGAAGCCGAGATACATCGCAGCGAACTGGTTGTCCGCCATCTCCAGCTCGATGATCGGCGCCTCCGCCTCGGGCGGCAGATCGTTCCGGACCTGCGCCACCTTCGCCTGGATCTGCGTGAGCGCCGCGTTCGTGTCGTAGTTGAGCGTCAGGTGCACGGTGATCGTGCTGAGCCCCTGCGCGCTCGACGACTCCATGTAGTCGATGCCGTCGGCGCTCGCGATGACCCGCTCGAGCGGCGTCGTGATGAAGCCGCGCACCAGGTCCGCGTTGGCGCCGACGTAGACGGTGGACACCCGCACGACGGCGATGTCGCTGCGCGGGTATTGCCTGACGCTCAGCGCGCGGATCGACTGCACGCCCGCAATCAGGATCACGAGGTTGACGACGACCGCGAGCACCGGCCGCCTGACGAAGAGATCGGTGAAGCGCATCAGCTGTCCTCGGGTTCCGGAGCCGCGCTGTTGGCGGGCCGCACGGTGTTGTTGATCTGCACGGCGGCGCCGTTCCGGAGCTTGAACACGCCCGACGTGACGACTTCGTCACCCGGGCTCAAGCCGGAGATCACCGCCACCTGATCGCCGCGCGCGCCGCCGAGCTTCACGAACTGCTGGCGGACGCCGCGATACGTCTTGCCGCTCGGGTCCTCCATCTCCGCGACGACGAAGACCGAGTCGCCGTACGGGGCGTAGCTGATCGACGATGCGGGCAGCGCGACGACCGTCTGCTCGGCGCCGAGCGTCAGGTATGCCTGCACGAACATGCCCGGCTTCAGCCTCCCGTCGGCGTTCGGGATCGTCGCCTGCACCTGCACGTTGCGCGTGTTCGGATCGATCACCGAATCGACCGCCGTTACGCGTCCGGAGAACCCGGCGCCCGCGAGGGCGTCGGTGGTGACGCGCACCCTGCGTCCCACACGGACGTGAGCGGCGTCCTGCTGCGGCACGCCGAAGTTCACGTAGATCGGGTGGAGCGCCTGGAGCGGCGCCACCGGATCGCCCGCCGACAGGTACTGGCCGAGGTTGACCTGGCGGATGCCGAGGATGCCGGTGAACGGCGCGCGGATCGTCTTGCGCTCGATCGTCGCGCGAATCTCGCCGACGCGCGCCTCCGTCTGCTTCTGCTCCGCCGCCGCCCGGTCGTACTCCGCGCGCGCGATCGCACCGTCGGTGACGAGCGCCTGCATGCGCTCGAAGTTGAGCCGCGCGAGGTCGCGCTGCGCTTCGGCGGCCGCGAGCTGCGCGAGCTCCTGGCGCGTGTCGAGCTGCACGAGCACGCCGCCGGCGCGGACGTGCCGCCCCGACTCGAACGCGATGCGCTCGACGATGCCGGGCAGGTCGGCGCTCACCGTGACGCCCTGCACGGCCACGGTCGTCCCGATCGCGCTCAGCGTCGCGGGCCAGGCCTCCTGCTGGGCGACGACCGTGGTCACGGCCTCGGGCGGCGGCTGGAAGGCGGCGGCCTGGCCGGCCATGGCCTGGAACTGCTGGAACTTCACGAACCCCAGGACCGCGACGAACACCGCCACCACGGTCAGCATCAGAATCATCCGTTTTGCCATCGCACGTACTCCGTTGTTCGTCGTTCGTTGTTCGTGGTTCGTCCGTCGGTCGTCTTGCGTTGTTCGTTTCGTGGCTCGTTGGCAGTGTCCGTTCGCAGGGTCGCTGGACCGGGAGCGAACGACGGCTCCTGACGAACGACGAACAACGAGCTACGACGTCGTGGTCCATCCCCCGCCGAGTGCCCGATACAGGGACACGATGCTGGCCAGCTCCTGCTGCCGGAGGCGCGCGAGGTCGAGCTCGCCCTGGAACAGGTTGCGCTGCGCGTCGAGCACCTGCAGGTAGCTGTCGAGACCGCTCTGATACCGCTGCGTCGAGAGCTGCGTGGACGCGCGGAGCGCCTCGACGAGCCGCTCCTGCTGGGCGCGCTGCTCGCTCGTCCTGCGATGTCCGGCGAGCGAGTCGGACACTTCACGGAGCGCCGTGAAGATCGCGCGCTGATAGTTCACGACGAGCTCGCGCTGGACGGCCTCCGTGAACCGCACGTTCGCCGCCGTGCGTCCGGCGGTGAAATCGGCACCGTGGCGCCCGCGGCGCCCGTCCACGTCCTGGCGGGCGACGACAGGAGGTCCGAGAGGTCCCGGCTCTGCACGCCCAGGAAGCCGGTGAGGCTGATCCGCGGGAAGTACGCCGCCTTCGCTGCGCCGATCTGCGCGTTCGCGGCGATCAGCTCCTGCTCGGCCTGGCGGATGTCGGGCCGCCGCTCAAGCAGCGCCGACGGAAGCCCTGGCGGAATCGACGGCGGCGTGCGGAACGCCTCGAGCGTGAGCCCGCGCGGCACGGCGCCTGGCGCGCGGCCGAGCAGCAGCGCCAGCGCATTCTCGATCTGCTCGACCTCGCGCTCGATGCTCGCGATCTGACCGGTGGCGATGTAGAGCAGCTGTTCCGCCTGCCGGACGTCGAGCGCCGACGCGACGCCTCGATCGCGCCGCGCTTCGGTGAGCCGCAGACCCTCGATCGCGACGTCGCGGGTCCGCTGCGCGATCTCCAGTTCCAGATCCAGCGCGCGGAGCAGCAGGTACGTCTGCGTGATGTCGGCCACGAGCGTCGTCACCACGCCTCGCCGCGCCTCCTCGGTTGCGACGTACTGCGCTCGCGCGGCCTCGGTGAGGCGGCGCAGCCGGCCCCAGACGTCGAGCTCCCACCCGAGGGTGAAGCCGATCTCGGTGTAGTGCACGTCGGGGTCGGCCCCTGCCGGGATCGAGCGGTTCGCGCCGGCCGTCGAGATGCGCGTGCCGATGGCCTCGGCCGAGGCGCCGACGGTGGGGAACTGCTCGGACTGCTGAATCCGGAAGAGCGCGCGCGCCTGAAGCACGCGTTCGGCCGCGATGCGCAGATCGAAGTTCTGCTGGAGTCCGGCCTTCACGAGCTCGGTCAGCGTGGGATCCTGGAACAGGTCGAACCACTGCATGTCGGCCAGCGACGGTGGTCCCGGAGCCGCGTCGGCGCTTCGGTACGCTGCCGGCATCTCGATCGGCGGCCGCCGGTAGTTCGGCCCAAGGGTGCATGACGCCGACGCGGCGGCGACGATTGCGATCAACAGGCGGCTCACAACGGCACTCCAATCCAGTAGTGAAGAAAGACCCTGCTAACGGATGTCGGCGAGCTCTCTCACGAGCTCCCGCATGAAGCAGCCGCGGGTGACAAAGCTGACGCCACCGCGATGCATGCGGGCCAACTGTTGCTGCCCTGCGGCATCAACGAGGCACACATCAGTGAGGTCCACCGATACCGGCGAGCCATCACGCCGCTCCCTCGCGGTCCGCCAGCAATCGTCGAGCTCCGGCACGACGGCAGCCGAGAGCCGGCCCTCGAGCTTCAGCACCACCCGACTGTCGTCGCGCCGTTCGGTGATTCGGAACATGCGGCCCGCTGCCTTCGCACCGCTCCAGAGCGATCACCGTGCCGTCAGGCGCAACGGCCGCGCTACGGGCTCTAAGAGGAGAGCTGTCTTGCGCTTACCTTCGAATCGGCCACATGCCCCCGTCAGGCGGTGCCAACGTCATTCGCGCCAGCGGATTGGCACGCTGCCGAACCGTTGGCACCCTCCCACTCGCTCGGCGCGTCTGATGACTGGCGCACGGGTGTTGGGTTCGGGGTTCGTCAGTTCGAGGTTCGCGGTTCGGCGGTTCGGCGGTTCTGGTTCGAGGTAGCACACCGCGAACCGAGAGCTCTCGAGCCCATGAACGGGAACCTTCGAGCTCACGAACTGACGAACCGCCGAACCACACCGGAGTGAGAACCGTAAGCATCCCGTAAGCGGCATGGAGTGAGATCTGGGAGACGGAGATCAAGACGTGAATCTCGCTGGGGTTGAGACGGCTTCCCGTGCCGAGCACGGGAGCGTCATGAGTTTCGTGGCTGCATGGACGGCCGATGCGGACCTCCGCTATCGGGCACTCGTCGAGACGGTGCGCCAGCAGCAGGTGGCGCTCGAGCGCGAGCGGGATCAGCTCCAGCTGCTGCTCGACGTGACGAACGCGGTCGTCACGCATCTCGACATCCGGGAGCTGTTTCGCGCGGTCGCCCCGGCGCTCCGCAAGTGCGTCCGCGCCGATCTGGCGGCACTCACGCTGTACGATGCGGACGCGCGGGTGCTGCGCAAGCACGTCTGCGACGCCCCGCCCGACATGCTCCCGCCGCACGGGCCGAACCCGGAGGACCTGTCGCTCGACGGATCGGCGTCCGGCCTGGTGTTCACGAGCGGCCAGCCGCGAATCTTCTCGGGCGTCGAGCTGCTCGACTACTCCGACACGCGGCGCATCGCCGAGCTCGGCGTGCGTTCCGCCTGCGGTGTGCCGCTGGCCACGGTGAACGGCGTGCTCGGCACCCTCAATCTGGCGGCGTTCGCGCCCGACGCGTTCTCGCCGGATCAATTCGGACTGCTCGCGCGCGTGGCAGGGCAGATTGCGATTGCCGTACAGAACGCGTGCTCGTACGAGCGCATGGGCGAGCTCAACACACAGCTCGCACGCGAGAAGCTGTACCTCGAGGACGAGATCCGCTCCGAACAGCTCTTCGAGGATATCGTCGGACGCAGTCCGGCGCTGCGCCGCGTGCTTCGCGAGGTCGAAACCGTCGCGCCGACCGATTCGACGGTGCTCATCTCCGGCGAGACGGGATCCGGCAAGGAGCTCGTCGCGCGGGCGATCCACAACCTGAGCGCGCGGCGCGACCGCGCCTTCGTGAAGCTGAACTGCGCCGCGATTCCAACGGGTCTGCTCGAGAGCGAGCTGTTCGGCCA
>JBOGIW010000569.1:0-2887 GCA_050748045.1 Vicinamibacterales bacterium
CGTCGGCGATCGGGTTCGCGACCATCCCGGCGCAGGATGAAGGCGGCCTGTCCCTCGCGGCCGTCAACCGGATGATCGCCGGCGCCGTGAAGGGCGCGCTGGCGCGTTGAGGTGCGTGGGGCGCTGCGGTGCCCGGCGAGACCGCGCCGGTCAATCCGGCAGCGCGTCCTGCTTCGGCTCCGGCAGCCAGAACGAGGCGGTGAGCCCCACGAGGTACACCGAGAAGCCGACGGCGGCGGCGACGAGCGCCACCTTCGTCGGCGCGTACGCGCGGTCGCCCGTCACGGCGAGCGTCGCCGTGACCCACGCAAAGGATGTCCCGATCAGGCGCCCGCCGATGTTGGCCGCGAAGCTCTCTCCTGTGCCGCGCAGATGGATCGGGTACACGCGGGGCAGGTAATTCCCCCAGAAGCTGAACTGGGCCACGGTGACGAAGCCGGCGAGGAAGATGCCGGCGTACAGCCAGTCCAGGCTCGTCGTGGCGATCCACGCGAAGACGATCGGCATGATGATGAGGCCGGGCACCTGGAAGAGGCGGATGAGCCGCTGCCGGCTGACGATTCTGATGGCGAGGAGCGCGAGCGCGAACCGGCCGAGGAGGCCCCCGACCTCCTGCACCTTCGTGACGTTGGCCGCGACTTCCTGCGTCACGCGGCCCGCCTGGGCAGGCGGCAGCCCCTGCGTCATCTCGCGGACCTCCCCGAGGCCCGGGATGATCTGCGGGATCTGCTGGATCGCGCCGAAGGCCGCGCCGTACGACATCGCGAACATCAGCGTCGTGATAATCGTCGTGCGGCGCAGATCGGGCGAGAAGAGCGCCGCGATGCTCGGGCGCTTCAGCGTGCCGGCCGAGCGCCTGGCCTGCCATGCCGGCGATTCCGGCAGGAACGGCCGGATCACAAGGAGCGGTATCGCGGGGATGACGCCCGACATCAGCGTGTAGCGCCACGGCGCATGGGGATCGGCGATGACGCCCTCCCCGACGGCCGTGATCGCCGGCAGGCTGGCCGCGTACGCGACGAGCAGTCCGTTGACCGTCGCGACGAGCAGCCCGCCAAGCGACGAGAATGCCTGCGTGTACCCGAGCACCCGTTCGCGCCGGCGCGGATCCGGGAAGAGCTCGGCAAGCCAGGCCACGGCCGCGACGAACTCCACGCAGACGCCGACGAACACCACGCAGCGCAGCAACAGCAGCACCTCGATTGACGTGGCGAACCCCGACGCGAAGGCGCCAAAGGCGTAGACCAGGATGCTGTAGGTCAGCACGCGGCGGCGGCCGAAGCGGTCCGTCAGGTATCCGCCGAGCAGTCCGAAGATGCCGCCGGCGAACGCCGGGATGTAGAACAGGCGCCCGACCCACATCTGAAACTCCGGCGAGCCGGGGGCGGCGCCCGTGAGCTCGAGGAGCGCCGGTCGCACGATGAGCGGCAGCATCAGGATCTCGTAGATGTCGAAGGCGAACCCGATGGCGGCGATCGCGCAGATCGTCCACTGTAGCGGCGTGAGCCGGGTCGGGGCGGGTGCGGGTGCGGCAATGCCGGGCGTCGAGGCCATGAGTGCTCCTGAGAATAAGAGGGCCCTATCTTAGCGGGAGAATCCGCCCGGCACGACGGCTTGATTCATGGCGGCTTCAGCGGTGATATAAGACTCCCGTGGCCCCGACGTTCGTGATCACCGAGCGCACGCGCGGCGATGTCGCGATTGTCTCCATCCGCGGCGACGTCACGCCCGGACAGATAGAAGGCGTGCTGAGCAGACGAATGCTCGACCTGGTGGACCAAGGCTACCGCAAGCTGGTGCTCGACCTCGAAGGGCTCCCCTCGATCGACAGCATCGGTCTCGGAGAGATCGTGCGCTCGTTCACGAGCGTGACGCGGAAGGGGGCGAGGATGAAGCTCGCGGCGGTGCCGAAGCGGATCGTCGACCTGCTGCGGGTCACGCGGCTCATCCTCGCCTTCGACCTCGCCGCGTCCGAAGACGCGGCGGTCGCCGGGTTTCAGTAAGCGGTCACGTGCCGGGGACCGCCTCCATCGTGTACGCGATCGTCACGCCCAGCACTTGCAGGGTCGTTGTCGTCCACAGCGTTGTGGGCGTGACGCGGACGAAGTAGTGGAAGTGCTGGTTGTCAATGGTCCGCGGCGCCAGCGGGGTGCCCTCGATCGCCTGTGGCGCACCGGCGGCGCCCGAGGAAGCGGCCGACGACAGGAGCACCGCGGTTCCATCCCCGAGCCGCTGCTCGATGAGCTCGATCGCCAGGTCGGCGGCGCTATTGTCGAGGACGTGCGCCGTCAGGCCGAGCAGCATGGCGCCCTGCGGAAGGTGCACCCCGGCCATCACCTGCGCCGCGCCGGTTGAAAAAGTCCCGAAGGGCGGCGCCACGAACGACATCGCGAAGAGGCCGCCCCCGACCGGACGCAGGTCGCCGTTGCCCACCGTATAGTGCTGGACGCCCAAGAAGCCGGGGCCGGCCGGCCCCTTCTCGCCCGGCGGCCCGGGGTCGCCCTGGGGACCCTGTGGGCCAATGATGTTCCAGGTGACGAGCCGCTCGTGGCGGTGGCACGGGAACCTGTCCCCGTTGCGCGGTTTGTGGCCGTGCTCCCGGCCGTCCCGCGACACGAGCAGACGGACTTTCCCTTCGTTGGAGACGCACGCCCGGATTGTGTTGGTGTCCTCGGCATCGGTCCGCCCCGGCGCGGCGAGGGCCGCAAGCACGGCGAGTGCGAGGGCGGGAAGCGGTCGGATCCATCCATGGGTCATGTCAGCCGTCCTTCGAGGGGGGAGCGAAAGAACCGCGCAACCTGAACTCGACTATATCGACCGCCCGGACGGTCGATCAAGACAAAACGGGTTACATTCTGGTGGGCGATAATTGCACACAATTACCTAC
>JBOGIW010000570.1:0-7122 GCA_050748045.1 Vicinamibacterales bacterium
GCCACGGGCCGTCCGCGCAGCTCGGGCCGGTCGCGCTGCTCGACCGACGCGTAGAAGGCGTCCATGTCGATGTGAAGGATGCGGCGCATCTATACTGAGACTATCGTGTTCCGGGTTCCGCGTTCCACGTTCCGGGTTCTTGTTCTCGGTTCGGTTCTGGGTTCGGGGTTCGCCGTTCGGGGTTCTCCGTTCGAGGACTTCGACCTTCGAGCCTCACGTCACCTCGAACCAAACGGAGAACCACGGAACGGAGAATCACGAAACGGAGAATCACGAAACGGAGAACCACCGAACGGAGAACCACCAAACGGAGAACCACAGAACCCAGAACCGAACCGAGAACAAGAACCCGGAACCCGGAACCCGGAACCCGGAACGGCAAGTGCAGGGTTCTGGTGCCCCATGCACCCGAACGTGCGGCGCGAGACGGCCGGCGAGACGTGCAATGAGTGCGGGATGGCGCTCGTGCCGATTCCCGATCGGAGCGACGCCAGCTACTGGCTCGACGTGGTCGCCGAGCCGGCGGCCGTGCCCGCCGGCCGGCCGGTGCGGCTGCGGCTCACCGTGCGCGACCGCGCGACCAACGAGGCCGTGGTGCGGTTCGACGAGATGCACGAGCGCCTGATGCACCTCTTCATCGTCAGCAGCGACCTCGAGTATTTCGATCACATCCATCCGGCGCCCGCGAAGGACGGGTCGTTCGAGATCCCGCTGACGCTGCCGCGCGCCGGCGCGTATCGCCTCGTGGCCGACCTCCTGCCAACCGGCGGCACGCCACAGGCGCTGCAGCACACCCTGTTGACGCGGGGACACGCGATGCCGGTCGTGCGGCCTCGTCCGGCCCCGGAGGCGGAAGTGCTCGAGGCGGTGGCCGGCGGCGTCCGCGCGCGTCTCGTCACGGGCGGCGCCCGCACCGGGGACGATGCGCACATCGTCGTCGAGCTGGCGGATCGCGAGACCGGCGCGCCGGTCACCGACCTGAAGCCGTACCTCGGCGCCTGGGGTCACATGTTTCTTGCGAGCGACGACCTCGCGGATCTCGTGCACAGCCACCCGCTGCTCGAGGAAACGAAGGAGGGCGGGCCGACGCTCATGTTCCAGACGCTCTTCGCCCGAGACGGGTGGTACCGCGTGTGGACGCAGGTTCAGCGGCGCGAGCGTCTGCTGACGTTCGGTTTCACGGTGCGCGTCGCGCCCGCGCTGTAGAGCAGGCGCACCGGGCCGGTGGTTTCGACGCGCGCGCCGGCGGGGAGCGGCAGCGGGCGCGCCAGGCGGTACGTGGGGTGCGGCCCGTGGCTCGGCGCGTCCATCACCCCGATTGGCTCCGTCCGGCCATTCATGAATCGTGCAAGCACCTGCACCGCCGCGGTGTCGCCGGCCGGCCGGAGGGCGACGAGGTTCACGTCGCCGGCGGCGCGCCAGCTCCTCACGATCGTGACGTCGCGGATCGCCTTCGGCCGCCGGTCCTTCGTCATCCAGACTCGCAGGCGGCTGTAATCGATGACCTGGTCGTTGACGGGACGGTTGAACAGGTCCGCCAGCGTGACGCCTGTCCCCGGGCGATCCGGGCTCGTCCGATACGCGATGCGCGCGGAGAACAGGGCCGACGAGGGGAGCGGCGCTCCCGTGTCCGGCGGGAACGTGATGGACGACTCGCCCGGCGTCCACGTGCCGAGCCAGCGCGACCCGAGCTGGAGGTCGACGCGTTCGATGCCGGCCGGTGTGCCCGGCTCGAAGGTCCACGCCGTGAGAACCATCTCCGTGGGAAGCTGGAGCGTCACGCTCGCCGTGCGCTGCGGCGCATCACCGATCTCCACCGGCGCGAGCGGGATGGCGACGCCTCCTTCCGGAGACTGTGGCGTGAGCGCCTCCGGCTGCGGGCCTTGCACGCCGGGAACGCGCGCCTCGAGCGAGTACGGCGTGCCGCCATCCACCCAGGCCGCGATCACTTCCTGCTCGTGGCGGGTCGGCCGCCGATCGTTGGCGAAGTGCCCGATGCCCGGCGCGGCGCCCCACGGTGGCATCTCGCCGGCGAGCACTTCCTCCTTGATCGCCACCGCCCAGGGCCGCGCCTCGGCGTAGGTGGTCAGCGGGAAGCCCGCGTAGCCGCCCGGCTGGTGACACGACACACAGCGGCGCTGGACGATGGACGAGATCTCGCGCGCCCACGTCACCTTCGTCGTGACCGGGTAGTGGGCGCTCACTCCGTTCGTGCCACTCCCGACTCCCAACTCCCAACTTCCAATGAGGCATGCGATGGCGACGAACCCGGCGCGACCACATCGAGCACCGGCTCGCTTGGGATTCGGGATTCGGGGTCCGGGACTGGGCAGCGAAGTCTCCTATGGCTGAATGCTCGTTGCCGGCTGTGGGTTCTTCACCGTGTAGAGGATGCCTGTGTACTGCATCTCCTCCCACGTCTGATCGCCCCACTTCACTTCGGCCTTGGGATCCGGGTTCGACGGGTTCCTGTCCGAGTTGTCGTACCACGCCGACGCGAGGATCCGCGCTCCCGCTGGCAGGGAGATCGGATCCGTGAACATGTAGTACGTTTGCCAGTTGAAGTCGTAGGTCGGCACCGAGAGCAGCGGCTTCACCGTGCCGTCGGGCATGGCCACCTTGTAGTCCCAGCGCTTTCCGCGCACGTGCGTGTGCGGGAAGATGCCCCAGAGCGTGACATCCTGGAGGAAGCCGACCTCCGTGTCCACCTGGTGGCTCGGCGCGCCGGGCGGAATGGAGAACGCCGCATTGAGGAACTGGCCCGCGCGCACCTCGTGCTGCGGCGGCTCCTTCGCGAAGATCATGCCGACCTGCGTGCGGTCCGTGCCGGCCGTGCCGTTCGCGGTGTAATGCATCTGCAGTTTCAGCACCCCGCCCGGCGCGAGGCGGAGCGCCGTGCCTGGCCGGAACACCTGCGGATCGGTGCCGGGCGCGTACGTCGCCACGATACGGCTCGGTCCGATCGGCTTGCGCGGCGCCCTGCTGCCCGGATTGCGCGGCGGCACCTTCGAATGCTCGGGCACGAACTCGAGGACGGGCGCCATGCGCGGCCCCTCCGGCGGCGCCTCGTAGAAGGTGAGCACGTGGTGCACGAGCGCGCGGTTGCCGGGGCGCACCTCGATCGCTTGCAGCCACTTTGCTTCCGTGAAGTTGGTCGGGATGTAGAAGTATTCGTACTCGATGGTGCCGCTGGCGGGCACTGGATACTCCTCCTGCATCTCGAACACGGCGTCGGGCGTGCCGATCCGCCACCCCTCTGGGAACCGGGGGGCCGGCGGGAGATCTCCGGGATGGCCTTGCGGCGCGCCGCCGGCGACCCACCGGGCGATCACGTCCTTGTCCAGGTCGGTCAGCCCGCGCTCGTTCTCGAACGTTCCGGCGGGCGCGTCGGCGTGCCACGGCGGCATGACGCCCTCGGCGACCGCCTGCCGGATGCCGCGCGCCCACGGCCGCACGTCGGCGTAGGTGATGAGCGACATCGGCGCGATCTCGCCGGGCCGGTGGCAGGTGACACAGTTCTTGTAGAGGATGGGCGCGACATCGCGTGTGAACGTCGGAGACGCCGGCGGGTCGCCGGAGGGCGATGCCGCGCGCGACGGGCCGGGGCTGTCGCCCTGGGCCGCCAGCGCGACTGTTATGATGAACGCGCCTGCCCCGGCCAGAACGGCGCCGAAGAGCGTGTGCATGAGCAAATGGTAGCTCAGTTTCCCGTCGCGCCGAAGCCGCCGCGCGCGGCCGTCCGGATGTCCTGCACCTCGTGCCAGGTGACGCGGGGACAGGCCAGCACGATGCCCTGCGCCAGGCGATCGCCGCGCGTGACGGCGACATCGGCATCGGTCACGTTGAGCACCTGGATCATGACCTCGTCGGTGGGGCCGCAGTAGTCGGGGTCGACGAGGCCGACGCCGTTGGCAACCATCAGCCCGCGCTTGAGCGGCGTGCTGCTTCGGGCGAAGATGGCGAGGACGTGCCCGCTCGGGACCTCGATGACGAGGCCCGTGCGCACGAGAGCGATCGATCGCGCGGCGATCGTGGCGTCGTGCGCGGCAGCGAGGTCGAACGCCGCCGACTCGCCGGTGCCGTACGAGGGGAGAGCCACCGTGGGATCCAGTCGTCTGATGTTGAGCCGCATCGCGGCAGCATACCCGACGTGCTCCGCCGCCTGCAGCCCGCGGGCCGCGGGCCATGGCGGACCACGGATCGCGGATTGCGGACGGCGGATGGCGGCACTCCTGATCCTGTGCCTCCTCCACGGCGTGGCTTCCGCGCAGGACATGGGTGCGCCGCTGCCGCTCGACCCCCTGGTGCGGACGGGCACGCTGTCGAACGGCCTCACGTGGTACGCGCGCCGCAACGCGCGTCCGGCGCAGCGCGTGGCCCTGCGTCTCGCCGTCAAGGCGGGATCGATCGACGAAGACGACGACCAGCGCGGCCTGGCCCACGTGCTGGAGCACATGGCCTTCAACGGCACCGCGCACTTCAAGCCCGGCGAGCTCATCGCGTACCTCGAATCGATCGGCGCGCGGTTCGGCCCGCACGTGAACGCGTACACGAGCTACGACGAGACGGTCTACATGCTCGACGTGCCGGTCGACCGGGAGGGCGCCCTCGAGCGGGGTTTTGCGGCCCTGTCCGACTTCGCGGGCGGCATGACGCTCGACCCGCAGGAGATCGACGGCGAGCGGGGCGTGGTCATCGAAGAGTGGCGCGGCCGTCTCGGCGCCAGCGCGAGGATGCAGGCCGTGCACGCCAAGGCGATTTACGGGGCATCGAAATATGCCGAGCGCCTGCCGATCGGCACACCCGAGGTGCTCACGTCCTTCACGCCCGCGCGCCTGCGCGACTTCTACGACACGTGGTATCGCCCCGACCGCATGGCGGTCGTCGTCGTCGGGGACATGGATCCCGCCGCCGCCGAGCAGTACGTGACGAAGCACTTCGGGCCGCTGAAGGCGCGCGCGCCAGCAGTGGAGCGGCGGGTGTACCACGTCCCGCCGCACGAGGAGACGCGGTTCGGTATCGCCACGGATCCGGAAGCGCAGCAGTCGTCGGTGGTGCTCGTCCACAAGCGGCCGCTGCGGCCGGCTCGCACGGCCGGCGACTACCGGCGGCTGCTGCTGCGCTCGCTCGTGCACCAGATGCTCAATGCGCGGTTCAGCGAGATCGCGCGCCAGCCGGCCGCGCCGTTCCTCGGCGCGTCCTCGAACGACGATCGTCTGGGGCGCGACGTCGAGGCCACGACGTTCGGAGCGCGGGTGCCGGACGCCGCGGGGATCGCGACCGGTCTCGAGGCGCTGACGCGCGAGGCGGCGCGGCTCGATCGGTTCGGCTTCGGCGCCGCCGAGCTGGACCGCGGGCGGCAATGGACGCTCGCGTCGTACGAACAGGCGTTCAACGAGCGGGACAAGACCGAGCACCCGTCGCTCGCCGCCGAGCTCGTCCGGCATTTTCTCGACGACGAGCCGGTGCCGGGCATCGCCTTCGAGTACGAGCTGGCGCGGACCGTCGTGCCGGCGATCACGCCCGATGAAGCGGCGGCGCTCGCCAGGACGCTCATCACCGAGGACAATCGGGTCGTGCTCGTCACCGCGCCTGAGCAGGCCGGTGCCTCCGCTCCCACGGAAGCCGTGCTGCGCGAGGCGATGCGCCGCGGCTCGACGAGCGATGTGACAGCCTGGCGCGACGACATGGCCGGCCGCGAGCTGATGCCGAAGAAGCCGGACACGGGCGCCGTCGCCTCGACGCGCGAGATCCCCGAGATCGGCGTGACCGTGCTGACCTTCGCCAACGGCGCCACCGTGTGGCTCAAGCCCACCGATTTCAAGAACGACCAGGTGCTCTTCACGTCGTACGCGAAGGGGGGCACGTCGCTCGCGGATCCGAACGAGTACTACGCGGCCGCGCTCAGCCCCACGCTCGTTGGCATCGCCGGCGTCGGCGGCTTCACGCCGGTGGAGCTGGACAAGCTCCTGCCCGGCCGCCTCGTTGACGTGTCGCCGTACATGTCGCTCTACACGCACGGCGTGTCGGGCTCGAGCACGCCGAAGGATCTCGAGACCGCGCTGCAGCTGCTGTACCTCACGTTCACGGCTCCCAACCGGACGCCGGAGGGCTTCGATCTGATGAGACGGCGTCTGCTCGCCCTCGTCGCCAACCAGGCGCAGAGCCCCATCGCGGTCTTCCAGGAGAAGGTGCGCCAGGTCAACACGATGAACCACTACACGGCGCGCAACCCGACGCCCGGGGACATCGAGACGCTCGACGCCGCCGCGATGTGGAGCTACTACGACGCGCGCTTCGCCAACGCCGCCGACTTCACCTTCTGTGTCGTCGGCGCGTTCCGCGTGGCCGACGTGACGCCGCTCGTGGCGCGCTATATCGGGTCGCTCCCGTCGACGGGCGCCGCGGCCGCGACGAGTGGCGACGTACGCCTGCGGTTCCCGCCGGACGCCGGGCGCGAGGTCGTGCGGAAGGGGCGAGAGCCGAGAAGCCAGACCGTCGTGTCGTTCTTCGCCGACACCGCGCTCGGCGAGCTCGAGATGCATCGCGCCCGCGCGGCGTCGGCGGTGCTGGAGATCCGGCTGCGCGATCGGCTCCGCGAAGAGCTCGGCGGCACCTACTCGGTGAGCGTCAATTACACCGACACGCAGCCCGTGCCCGGCTACGGAACGATTGCCGTACGGTTCGGCAGCGCGCCGGAGCGAGTGGATCAGCTCGTCGCCGCCGTATTCGACCAGGTCACGGCGCTGCGCGCCGTGGGCCCGACGGATGACGAGGTGAAGAAGGTGCAGGAGCTCGAGCGCCGCGAGCTGGAAACGGCGATGCGCCAGAACCCGTACTGGCTCAACTCACTGCAGACCGTCCACCTGCTCGGCTGGGACCCGCGCACGATTGCGCGCCGGCTGGAACGGTCAGCCTCGCTCTCGCGCGAGAATATCCATGCGGCCGCGAAGAAGTACCTGCCCGAGGATCGCCATACCGTCGTGTCGTTGGTACCATCGCAGCCAGCTACGAAGCCGGAGCTCTGACGCACGAAGATCTCTCAAGCCACGAAGGTCACGAAGATCCCAGCGCGGCGGAGCCGCAACCAAATCGTAGCCAGGGGACAGCTCCGTGTGAAAG
>JBOGIW010000571.1:0-6033 GCA_050748045.1 Vicinamibacterales bacterium
GCGCGTCGGCCAGCAGCCGCAGGAACCCCTCGACCATCCCGAGCCCCGCGCGGAGCACGGGCACGACGACGACGTCGGCCGTCACGCGCCGCCCGTGCGCGGGACCGAGCGGCGTCTCCACCACCGCCGCGACGCTCGTCACGTCGCGGAGCGCCTCGGTGGCCAGCAGCACGCTGATGCGGTTGGCCGCCCGGCGGAAGGCGGGCGGCGCCGTGCGCGCGTCGCGCAGCTCCATGAGGGCATCGTGCACGAGGGGATGCTCGACAAAGTGCAGGGGCACCGGTGAATACTACACCGGCACCAAGGTCCCGGTGCTAGGATGCCCGGCATGCTCCCCACGATCGTCGCGCTTCTCGCCGTACTGGCCACCGGCCTCGTCGCGCTCCCGGCCCAGACACCGCCTCGATCCGTCTCCCTCGTCATCGCCAACGGCACCGTGGTCACCATGGACGCCGCCCGCCGCGTGCTGTCGCCCGGCTCGGTGGCCATCGACGGCACCGACATCGTGGCCGTCGGCCGGCCAGACGCCATCGGGCAGCAGTTCCGCGCGGCGGACACGATCGAAGCGTGGGGCAGCGTGATCATGCCGGGCCTCGTCAACACCCACACGCATGCGCCGATGGTGCTTTACCGCGGCCTCGCCGACGACCTCGCGCTGATGGAGTGGCTCCAGAACTACATCTTCCCCGCGGAGGCGAAGACCGTGTCGCCGGAGTTCGTGCGGGCCGGCACGCGCCTCGCCGCTCTGGAGATGATCCAGTCGGGCACCACGACCTACGCCGACATGTACTACTTCGAGGAGGAGATCGCCAAGGAAACGAAGGCGGCGGGGCTGCGGGGCGTGCTGGGACAGACCATCATCCAGTTTCCGTCCCCCGACGCGAAGACGCCGGCCGAGGGCCTCGCGCGGGCCGAGGCGTTCATCAGAGCGTTCAAGGACAATCCGCTCATCACCCCCGCGGTGGCGCCCCACGCGATGTACACGCTCGACGGGCCCACGCTCGTGGCCTGCCGCGAGCTCGCGAAGCGGTACCAGGTGCCGACCATCATCCACCTCGCCGAGACGCAGGCCGAATCGCAGACGGCCAAGGAGCGCTTCAAATCGTCGCCCGTCGCCTACCTGGAGAGCATCGGATTCCTCGGCCCCGGCGTGCTGGCCGCGCACGGCGTCTGGGTGACGGAATCCGAGATCGCGACCCTGAAGGCCCGCGGCGTCGCGGTGTCGCACAACCCCGAGAGCAACATGAAGCTGGCGAGCGGCACGGCACCGGTTCCGCAATACCTCGCCGCGGGCGTCCCCCTCGGCCTCGGCACGGACGGGGCGGCGAGCAACAACGATCTCGACATGTTCGAGGCGATGCGGACGGCGTCCTTCCTGCACAAGCTCACGACGAACGACCCGCGGGCGGTCGGCGCGAAGGTCGTGCTGGAGATGGCGACGATCGGCGGCGCGCGCGCGCTCGGCATGGAACGGCGCATCGGCTCGCTCGAGCCGGGCAAGCGCGCCGACGTGATCGTCGTCAACATGTCCACCGCGCGCCAGACGCCGATGTACGACGCCGTGTCGCACCTGGTCTACACGACGCGCGGCGATGACGTGCTGGCGACGGTCGTCAACGGCGCCGTGCTGATGCGCGGCCGGAAAGTGCTGACGCTCGACGAGCCCGCCGTCCTCGCGGAAGCCAGGATGCTGTCCGAAAAGGTGAGGCTCGCGGTCAAGCCGTGAGGCCGTCGATCCCGAATACCGGCCGCTCGGATCGCGCCCGAACCGCCGGTACGCTCGGAAGAGACGACACCGAGCGCCGGCCGCGTCGCGCCGGCAGCCTCAGTCGAGCACGCCGATAAACGGCAGGTTGCGGTATTTCTCGTCGTAATCCAGCCCGTAGCCCACCACGAACTGGTCTTCAATCGTGAAGCCGACGTAATCCACCTTCACCTCCACCCGGCGGCGGGAGGGCTTGCTCAGCAGGCACGCGGTTCGGAGCGTCCGCGGGCCCCGGGCGCGCAGGATGTCCTGCAGATAGGTGAGCGTCAGCCCTGTGTCCACGATGTCCTCGATGATGACGACCTCACGTCCTTCGAGGCCGAAGTCGAGGTCCTTCAGCAGCCGGACTTCGCCCGAGGACCTAGTGCTCTTGCCGTAGCTGGAGAGCGCCATGAAGTCGATCGACGTGTGGCCCGGAAGCGCGCGGATGAGATCCGCCATGAACATGAACGCGCCCTTGAGGACGCATACGAGGTGGAGATCGCCGGCGTGGTCGAGGCGGATCTCCCCGGCGAGCGTTCGCACGCGCGCCTGGATCTGTTCCGCGGAGATCAGCGTCTGCATCGGGTTGAGCAGGTGTCGCACATGACAGTAACATAGCGGGCCGCGACCGATGAAACGCTTCCAGTTGATCACGGAGGCCGACGCGCGCGTGCTCGACTCCGGCACCACCGTGGTGCTCGTGCCCGGCGGACACATCACGCCGCTCGCCCGGGATACGCTGGCGGCGCGTCGCATCACGATCGTGCGCGAGGGAGACGACGTCGATGCGGCGTCGCTCGCGCCGCCCGCGGCGACGAAGACGGTGGCCGTGGCGAGCGACCACACGGGCGTGGCGCTCCGGGAGGCCATCCGGCGGCATCTGCGCGGCCGCGGCCTCGCCGTCCACGATCTCGGCACGGACTCGAGCGAGCCGGTGGACTACCCGGATACGGCCGCGTCGGTCGCCCGGCACGTGGCGCGGGGCGAAGCCGACGCCGGCATTGTCATCGACGGGGCGGGGCTCGGATCCACGATCGCCGCCAACAAGATCCGGGGTGTGCGCGCGGCCATGTGTCTCAACCGGACGCTGGCGCGCTACGCGCGGGAGCACAACGGGGCGAACGTGCTTGCTCTCGGCTCTACCCTCGTTCAGCCGGCCGACGCGCTCGAGATCGTCGACGTCTTCCTGGATACGCCGATGAAGGACGCGCGCTACATCCGCCGCCTGGCCAAAATCCGTGAGCTCGAGCGTCTCGCCGAATGATGCAGCCCCAGGACGTGCAGCGTCTCATCCAGATCATCGTCGAGGAGCTCGCAGCCGCGCAGGCCTCGCCCGCGCCGGCGCGCTGCGCCTGCCATTCACTGATGTTCGAGTGCTGTCCCGACCGGCTGGCAGGCGTCCTCGAGGCTGGCGCCACCCGGATCGGCGTGCACGCCAGCGGCGGCGCGGCCGGACGCGTCGCCGCCATGATCGATCACACCCTGCTCAAGCCCGACGCCACGCGAACGGACATCGAGGCGCTCTGTCGTGAAGCCGCCGAGTATCGCTTCGCCACGGTGTGCGTCAACCCGACGTGGGTGGCGCTCTGCGCCGGGCTGCTCGGCGGCACCGGCGTCGCCGTGACCTCGGTCGTCGGGTTTCCCCTCGGGGCCACCACGCCCGACGTGAAACACTATGAGACCCGCCGCGCCATCTTCGACGGCGCTCGGGAGGTCGACATGGTGATCAACATCGGCGCCCTGAAGTCCGGTGATCTCCGGCTGGTCGAGCGCGACATCGAGGGGGTGACCACGCCGTGCCGGGAGGCCGGCGCCCTGAGCAAGGTCATCATCGAGGCAGCGCTCCTCACCGGGGAGGAAAAGGTCACCGCCTGCCTGCTGGCCAAGGCGGCAGGCGCCGATTACGTGAAGACCTCGACCGGGTTCGGTCCCGGGGGCGCGACGGTGGCCGACGTCGCGCTGATGCGCCGGACCGTGGGGGAGGCGATGGGCGTGAAGGCTGCCGGCGGCGTCCGCGACCTCGAGGGGCTCAAGGCCATGGTGGCGGCTGGTGCAACACGTGTCGGCGCGAGCGCAGGCGTGCGCATCGTCCAGGAGTCGCGTGGGCAGCCATTGCCGGCTGGCGCGAAAGGGTATTGAAGAGCCTGCGAGACGCGCATAGGATGTGACTTTCGTACTGGAGGTACGAGTGACAAAGCTGAACACGGAGCAGCTGCGGCGACTAGCCCGGCTCGGTGCCATGGCGCGGTTGGAGCAGTTGCGGCAGGAGGAAGCAGCCATCAAAGCGGGGTTCCCCGAATTATTCGGCCGTCGGCGCGCGGCGGGACGACGCGGCAGCCGCAAGGCCCGCCGTGCGGCAGGCGGCACACGGCGGCGGCGGCGCGTGATGTCGGCGGCGGCACGCAAGGCAGTGTCCGACCGGATGCGGAAGTACTGGGCCGAGCGCCGAAAGTCCAAAGGCGCGAAATAGTGCGCAGCCTGCTGGCTGTGGTCGGCGTGCTCGCCGCTTCGCCGGCGGCGGCACAGGCTCCCGACCCGGTCGCCGGCTACGTCATCGATCTGAGGGGCGCCACAAGCGGTCTCCCGAAGGAGACCGCTTTCTATCCCGGCCTTCCAGTCGACACCATCGTCCCGGCGCGTGGCTTCGGCTTCGACGTCGGGGCCCACGTATATCTGTTCAGCCTGGGCGTATCGCAGGTCGGGCTGGGCGCGAACTACCTGCGGGCGCGCGGTACGACGCCGGGAATCGTGGCGCGCGTCGGGACGGTCTCGCCGCAGGTGTCGTTCAACTTCGGGACGGCGAGCGGCTGGAGCTACCTGAGCGCCGGCCTGGGACGCGCGTGGGTGACCACGCGGGTCGAGCGCGCGTCGGGCACCCTGACGGCGGACTCAGGCGGCCTGCGTGCCGTGAACTACGGCGGGGGAGCGCGATGGTTCCTGGCCGACCGTCTCGCCGTTGGGTTCGATCTGCGCGTCCACCACGTGTCAGGTCCGCCGAAGATTCGGCTCTTCGCGACCTCGGTGGGATTCTCGGTGCGCTGACGCCGCCATGGTACAATCGGCGGCACGCGCTGGCGCGGGAGTAGTTCAGCGGTAGAACGCAAGCTTCCCAAGCTTGATGTCGCGGGTTCGATCCCCGTCTCCCGCTCCACTTCTTCAGGTCGTCGCTATCCCCGGATCACTTCCAGCACCTCGTCGCGTTTCTGCTCCATCAGCTCCGGCGTCTTCGCTTCGAGGTTCAGGCGCAGGAGCGGCTCCGTGTTCGACCCCCGCACGTTGAAGTGCCAGTCGGGGTAGTCCACCGAGACGCCGTCCAGCCTGGCGATCTGCCCGTCCCGGTAGCGCGCCTCGACGGCCTGGAGCTTCCGCGGCACTTCGCTCATGCTCGGCAGCGCCGTGTTGATCTCGCCGGAGATGAAGTAGCGCTCGCGGTAGGGGTGCAGCAGGTCCCGCAGCGACTGGTTCTTCATCGACATCAGCTCCAGGATGAGCAGCGCCGGGATGAAGCCGTTGTCGGCGTAGTAGAAGTCGCGGAAGTAGTAGTGGCCCGTGACCTCGCCGGCGAAGACGGCGTCCTCGGCGCGCATGCGCTGCTTGATGAAGGCGTGCCCCACGCGGTTCATCAGCGCGCGACCGCCCAGCCGCTCCACGGTATCTTTCACCGCGTGGCTGGCGCGCAGGTCGTAGATGATCGTCGCGCCCGGGTGCTTGAGCAGGAAGGCCTCCGCCAGCAGCGCCGTGATGAAGTCGCCCGAAATGAACGCGCCGGTGCCGTCGAGGAAGAAACACCGGTCCGCGTCGCCATCCCACGCCATGCCGGCGTCGGCCTGCTGCCTGATCACCTCGGCGGTGATGTCGCGCCGGTTCTCGTCGATGAGGGGATTGGCCTCGTGATTCGGAAACGTGCCGTCGATCTCGAAGCAGAGCCTCGTCACCCGGCTGGGGAGCCGCTCGAACAGCTTCGGCGCCACCAGGCCCGCCATCCCGCTCCCGGCGTCGGCGACGACCTTGAACGGCTGGATGACCGCCGGGTCGATGAACGACATGACCTTGTCGACGTACGGGGCCAGGATGTCGCGCGCGCTGATCCCGACGCGCCGCGGCGCTGGAGGCGGCAGGCGGTCGTTCGCGATCATGTCGCGGATGTCGCCGATGCCGGCGTCGCCGCTGAGCGGCTGGGCGTCCTCGCGCTCCATCTTGATGCAGTTGTACTGCCCGGGGTTGTGCGAGGCCGTGATCTGGGCGCCCCCGTCGAGCCTGTCCGTGACAGACGCGAAGTACAGCTT
>JBOGIW010000572.1:0-9047 GCA_050748045.1 Vicinamibacterales bacterium
GTGTAGATGCGATCGAGAAACACGACAACGAGGCGTCTGCCGTCGGACGACCAGGCCGGCTCGCGCAGGCCGCCCGGCCCGAGCGGCTGGGACGCGACGCGGCCGGACGTGCCGGATTGGGAATGGAGCGTGAGCACGAGCGCGCCGGCGAGCGCCAGCGTGGCGAGCGCGCCCCTCACGCGCCGGTCACCTTCCTGCCGACCGCCTGCACGATGTGCCGTGCCGAGATGCCGTACCGATCGATGAGCTCCTCGGGCTTTCCGCTGCGCGGGATCTCGCGCACGGCGAGGCGCTCCACGGTGAAGCCTCCGGAGGCCACGGCCGAGGCCACGGCGTCGCCGATGCCGCCGCTGGCGTAGTGATCCTCCACGGTGATGATCCGTCCGCCCGTCTCCCTGGCGCAGCGGAGCAAGGTGGCCGCGTCAACCGGCTGAAGCGAGTAGAGATCGATCACGCGGATCGAGGTGCCGCCCGCCTTCAGCTCGTCGTACGCCTCGAGCGCCTCGAAGAGCGTGATGCCGGCGCCGACGACCGTCGCGACATCGCCGGGGCTCTCGCGTACGACCTTGAGGCCGCCGATCTCGAACGGCTCGTCGGGGCGGTAGATGACCGGCGTCTTCGGACGCGACGTGCGCATGTAGACCGGTCCGCGGTGGTAGGCCATCTGCTCCACGAGCCGCTCGGTGCTCACGGCATCGCACGGATAGAGCACCGTGAAGTTCGGCTGCGCCCGCGTCATGGCCAGATCCTCGAGCGCCATCTGCGACGGGCCGTCCTCGCCGATCGAGACGCCGGCGTGCGACCCGGCCAGCTTCACGTTCAGATCGCTGATCGCCGTCATGCGGAGGAAGTCGTACGCGCGCGTAAAGAAAGCAGCGAAGGTGGCGGCGAAGGGGATGGCGCCGCGCGCGGCCAGGCCCATGGCCGCGCCGACCATCTGCTGCTCGGCGATGTAGCCCTGGATGAACCGCGCCTCGCCGAGGCGCTCCTCGAACTTCTCGGTGAACGTGGAGTTCTTCACGTCGGCGTCGAGCGCCATCACGCGGTCGTCGATCGCTCCCAGCTTCGCGACGGCGTCGCCGAAGGCTTCTCGCGTGGCGACCTTCTCGCCCAGCCGGTAGGCCGGCGGATCGAGCGTCGCACGGCGCGCCGGAGGACGGGGCTTCGCGCGCGGCGCCTCCGGCAACGGCGCGGGCTCGTCGTCCTTGACGAGCTGCGCCTCCAGCTCGTCGAGCGCCCGCTGCAGGTCCTCGCCCTTCAGCGGCTTGCCATGCCACCCGTTCTTCCCCTCGAGCAACGAGATGCCCTTCCCCTTGATCGTCTTCGCCAGGATCATCGTCGGGCGCCCCTTCGTGCGGCGCGCCTCCTCGAGCGCCTCGAGGAGGACCGCCACGTCGTGGCCGTCCACGACAACGGCATGCCAGTCGAAGGCGCGCCACTTCACGGCATACGCGTCCATGTCGTGCTGCCACTCGCTCGGACCGGACTGGCCGAGCCCGTTGACGTCGACGATGGCGCAGAGGTTCTCGAGGGCGTAGTGCGATGCGATGTGGGTGGCCTCCCACACCGAGCCTTCCGCCACTTCTCCGTCGCCGAGCAAGACGTACGTGCGGTAGTCGGAGCCGATGCGTCGCGCGTGCAGCGCCATGCCGACTCCCGCAGAGAGGCCCTGGCCGAGGGAGCCCGTGGCGACGTCGACCCACGGCAGCCGCGGCGTCGGATGTCCCTCGAGATCCGAATCGATCCGGCGGAGCGTGAGCACGTCCTCGCGCGGGATGATGCCGGCTTCCGCCCAGGCGGCGTAGAGCACCGGCGCCGCGTGGCCCTTCGACAGCACGAAGCGATCGTTGTCGGGATTCTCCGGGTCGCGCGGGTCGTAGCGCATCTCCGCAAAGAAGAGCGCCGCCATGATCTCCGCGGCGGAGCAGCACGTGGAGGGGTGACCGCTGCCGGCCTCGCTGGTCGCGCGGACCGAGTCGATGCGCAGCCGTGTGGCGATGTTCTTCAGGGCATTGACGCGCGAGGGGGTCTGGACGGGCATAGCCGTCAATTCTAGCTGATCGCCTGCAGGGCGGAGACGTACGGCGCGGCGTCCACGCCGAGCTCCCGGTACGTGGCGGCGTAGCCGAGCATGACCTCGAACGCCCGCTCCCGATACTCGGCCTTGCCCGTCCGCGACGCGAGCGCCGCCAGCGCGACCGCGGCCTCGCAGTTCGCCGCAAGGCCGCGATCGGCGCGACTGGTCCAGTCGCGCCGCACGACGCCGAGCATCAGCTCTTCCGCCATCATCAGGTGCGTCTGGTCGTCTCCGACGTCGTAGGCGGCCAGCATGGCGAGCGCGACGGCCACATCGTCTTCGAACCGGCCGAGCCCGCGCGCGGGGCGATAGACGCGCAACACCTCGGTCTCGAGCGCCGTGACCGTTTCCCGCGCCGCCGCTTCGTCACCGGCCGCGACCACGTCGCGGAGCCGCGCCGTCGCGTGGCGGGCCACCTCGGCCAGGCTCACGTCGGTTCCACGTTCCGGGTTCCGGGTTCCATGTTCCGGATTCCCAGTTCCACGTTCCGGGTTCCCGGTTCCACGTTCCGGGTTCCCGGTTCCGGGTTCGCTGGCGCCGGCAGGTCGCGGATCCGACGCCAGCCGATCGATGGCGACCGGGACGACGGGGTCGTCCGGCGCGAGCGACATCAGCAGTTGCACGGCGTCGGCGTCGAGACGTGCGCCGGAACGCACCGCGGCGCGCGCCGTCTCGACGAACCACGCGGCCGCGTCGCCGGCGGAGGGCAGGAGCACGCCGAATTATAATGACGGGATGCTCGCGCTGCGGTACGCCTACGTACTCGCACTCGTCGTGTGGCTCGGCGGCATGGTGATTCTCGGCGCCGTGGTCGCGCCCACGGTGTTCCAGGTGCTGCAGGCCCGCGATCCCGAGGCGGGGCGGGTGCTCGCGGGGGCCATCTTCGGCGCCACGCTCGGCCGCTTCCACTATGTCGCCTATGCCTGCGGCGTGGTGCTCCTCGTCTCGCTCGTGGCGATGGCGCTCATCGGGCCGCGGCCCACGCAGTTCGCCGTGCGGACCTTGCTCGCCGGAATCATGCTCGGCGTCGCGGTGTACTCGGGCGTCGTCGTGCTCGGGTCGGTGGAGCGGCTGCAGCACGATATCGGGGCCGCGGTGTCCATCGCGTCTCTCCCAGCCGGCGACGCGCGCCGCGTCCGCTTCGACCAGCTCCACCTCCTATCGACCCGCCTGATGATGATCAACATGCTGGGAGCGCTGGTGCTCCTGTACTGGGAGGCGCGCGAATGAGCAACACGCGGGCGGTGACCGACTACACCGCCGTCGAGCAGGAGATCCGCCGGGAGCTGGCGCCGATCCCGGACGCGACGGAGGCGATGACGCGCGCGGTGGCGATGCTGAAGGCGCGCGTCCCCACCTACACCTGGGTCGGCATCTATCGGCTCTTCGGCAACGAGCTGGTGCTCGGGCCCTTCCTCGGCAAGCCGTCGCCCCATACGCACATCCCCGTCGGGCGCGGCATCTGCGGCGCGGCGGCCGCCGAGAAGGCCACGATTATCGTGGACGACGTGAACGCCGACCCGCGATACCTGGCGTGCAGCCTCGAGACGCGGTCGGAGATCGTGGTGCCAATCATGCGCGGCGGCGACGTCCTCGGCGAGATCGACATCGACAGCGACCGCCACGCCGCCTTCGGGCCGGACGACCAGCGGATGCTGGAGGCGGTCGCCGCCACGCTGGCCGGGAAGCTCTGAGCCGCGGACCGAACGGACGTGAGGCACACGATCACGCTCATTCCGGGCGACGGCATCGGTCCCGACGTCTCCGGCGCCGTCGTCAAGACGCTCGAGACCGCGGGGCTGGACGTCGAATGGGAGTCGTTCCCCGCCGGCGTGCTGGCCGTCGACGTCTACGGGTCGCCGCTGCCCCAGGAGCTCCTCGACTCGATCCGGCGCAACACGGTGGCGCTCAAGGGCCCGGTGACGACGCCCGTCGGCGGCGGATTCACGAGCGTCAACGTCGGCCTCCGCAAAGCGCTCGACCTCTACGCGAACCTGCGGCCGGCGCGGAACCTGCCGTCGGTGCCGTCGCGTTACACGGGCGTCGACCTCGTCATCGTGCGTGAGAACACCGAGGACCTGTACTCCGGCCTCGAGCACGAAGTGGTGCCGGGCGTCGTCGAGAGCCTGAAGATCATCACGCGCGAGGCGTCCACGCGCATCGCGACGTTCGCCTTCGAGTACGCGCGGACGCATGGGCGCAGGCGCGTCACCGCCGTGCACAAGGCGAACATCATGAAGATGGGCGACGGCCTGTTCCTCGAGAGCGTCCGCGCGGTGGCGAGGCACTACCCCGACATCGAGAGCAACGACCGCATCGTCGACGCCGCGTGCATGCACCTGGTGATGAACCCGAACCAGTTCGACGTGCTGCTCCTGCCCAACCTGTATGGCGACATCGTGTCCGATCTGTGCGCCGGGCTCGTGGGGGGCCTCGGGGTCGTGCCGGCGGCCAACCTCGGGACGAGGATCGGCGTCTTCGAGGCGGTGCACGGCAGCGCGCCCGACATCGCTGGCAAGAGCATTGCCAACCCGACCGCGCTCCTGCTGTCGGCCGTGCTGATGCTGCGTCACATCGGCGAGGGCGTCATCGCGGACCGGATCATGAGGGCGCTCGGCGAGGTGCTGGCCGAGGGCACGGTGCGCACGCGGGACCTGGGCGGCCACTCGAGCACCATCGAGTTCGCCGATGCGATCTGCAGACAGCTGGCGTAGGCTATAGTCGCCCAGAGATGCTCGACGACATCACCCGCGCCGTGCTCTCGCGCCAGGAGGTTGCGCGGTACCTGCAAGGCAGCCACGGCATGCGCGGCGCCGCGGCCCGCGAGCGCGTCGAGGCCTACCTGGAGGAGCTGCGGACGACACAGCGGCCGTCGATGTACCGGGCGCTCAAGCACCCGCTGTACCCAATCCTGCGCAAGATCGAGCGCATCCCCGAGCACCTCGAGATCGCCAAGGGGGCCACGCGGGCCGGCCGCGTCGTGTACGCCTCCAACCACAAGAGCCACACGGACTACCTCGTCGAGCTGCTCGTGCTCGACGACAACGGCATCCGGCCGCCGATCATCGCGGCGGGCATCAACCTGTTCGGCGGACCGCTGGGGCTTCTCCACAAGCACGTGACCGGGGCGATCCCGATCCGCCGCAACACCAAGGACCCGGCGTACCTCATCACGCTCAAGGCCTACGTGGCGGAGCTGCTGCGCAAGCACGACCTCTTCTTCTACCCGGAAGGGGGCCGCAGCTACAGCGGCGACATCAAGAGCCCGAAGACCGGGCTCGTGCACGCGGCGCTCCAGGCGCGCGAGCCCGACCTCGTCGTGGTGCCCACGGCCGTTGCGTACGACCTCGTGCTGGAGGACCACGTGCTCGCGCGCCAGCGCGTCAAGCGGCGGCAGCGGCCCTTCCACCAGGAGCTGGCGGAGATGGTGCGGTACGCGGTCGGCTATCGCACGCGCGGCTTCGTGACCTTCGGCTCACCGATTCCCGTGTCGCACGTCGACCCCGACTCGCGGCGCGAGGTGCTCGAGCTCGCGCACAGGGCGATGCACGCGGTGGGACGGCTCTACAAAGTGCTCCCGACGGCGGTGGTGGCCGCAGCGATGCGGCCGTCGATTACCCGGCGCGATCTCCAGCACAGGGCCCAGGCGATCATCGAGACGCTGCGCTCCCTCGACGCCAACCTCGGCGTGGACAGCGGTGAAGCGGCGGTGGACGAGGCGGCCGAGCCGCTCGAGGCCCGCGGGATCATCGTCGCCGAGCGCGGCCGCTTCCGTGTCCGGGATCGGAACGTGCTGCGGTATTACGCCCGGACCCTCGACCACCTCCTCACCTCACCCCATGGCCGAACGCACTGAATGATCGACGCCGCCACCAAAGCGTTCTTCCACACCCTGGCGCAAAGCGCCCTCCTCAAACGTCTCGCTTCCAAGTACGGCATGGCCGCCAATCGCAGCTTTGCCCGCCGGTTCATCGCGGGGGAGAGTATCGAGGAAGCGATCGTGGCGGTGGAGGCCATCCAGGCGCAGGGCTTCCTGCTCACGCTCGACTACCTCGGCGAGAGCGTCGCCACGCTCGACGAGGCCGACGCCGCCACGCGCGAGTACCTCCGCATCCTCGACGTCATCGCCGGCTCCGGCATCGAGCGGAACGTCTCGCTGAAGCTGACGCAGCTCGGGCTGGACGTGGACAGGGCCACCTGCGTGGACAACCTGCGGCGCATCCTCGAGCCGGCGCAGCGGCATGGGTTCTTCGTCCGGATTGACATGGAGAACACGCTGTACACCGAGGTCACGCTCGACATCTTCGAGACGCTGTGGCAGCAGCAGTATCGAAACGTCGGCGTCGTGCTGCAGTCATGCCTGTATCGCAGCGAGGCCGACGCCAGGCGCGTCACCGCGCTCGGTGCGCGCATCCGCCTCGTCAAGGGCGCCTACAAGGAGCCCAAGTCGGTCGCGTGGCGGCAGAAAGCCGAGGTGGATGCCGCGTACATCCGGATCATGCGGTACCTCCTGGACGATGGGACGTATCCGGCCATCGCCACGCACGATCCGGCGATCATCGACGCCACACTCGACTACGCGAGGGCGCGCGGCATCGCCGCGGACCAGTTCGAGCTCCAGATGCTCTACGGCGTGCGCCGCGATCTGCAGCGCTCCCTGGCCGGCGCCGGGTACCGGATGCGCGTCTACGTGCCCTTCGGACAGCAGTGGTTTCCTTACTTCATGCGCAGGCTCGGCGAACGTCCGGCCAATGTCGGCTTCGTACTGAAGAGCTTGTTGCGCGAAGCCTGAAGTCTCCTTTTCACAGAACCTTCCGTCACGTGCACACCGGCGCACGCCGGAGAGACGGTGTTCTGTCCACAGAATGGAAAGGCGTTCTCACTCAAGACACTCAAATGTGGGAATCACTGCACTTCGGCGCCCGCGAACCAGCGCGGCAGTGTGTTCTCCGGAGGCGAGGCGCCGTCCGCAGGCACCGCAAACCGTTGAGCAGCGCACGATGACATCAGCGTTATTGCTGTGGCACTCCTCTTGAATTGGCGGGCTGTATCGGACGCGCCCCGCCGGAAACGCGACGACGCTCGTGAGCGTCTCATAGAGAGGGCGCTGAACAGGGAGAAACGGGCAATGGTTACGGGATTCGTCACCCGCACGCTCGTGTTCGTGAGACAGTTCGTGTGCGGTCTGCACGGCCACGATGCACTGTTGCACTTCGAGCCCGACCGTCTCTCCATGCGCTGCATAACGTGCGGACACCAGACGCCGGGCTGGGACATCAGGCCCTCGCCGGTGCACTGTGCCACCGAACGCAAGGCGCGTGTCTTCCGCGTGCCCCTCGTGGGCGCGCGCCGCGTGGCGTAACCGGCGCCGGCGGCGGCCCGCGTTCTCACGTCACTCGTCCGACACCGCGTGGGCTCAGCCCGCGCGGTTTCTTTTTGCCTGCCTCATCGAGCGGTGCACGAGCAGGGCGCCGGCGAGGTACACCAAATTCAGCCAGCCGATGGCGCTGAACAGCCCCGGGCCGGTCAGCACGTAGAGTCCGACGGGAAAGAACGACACGACGAAGAGGAGGTACATCGCCAGGTGCGCGCCGAGGGCGGCGGCGGCCGCGGAGACGATCGTGGACAGGATCATCAGGCTGCCGAAGGTCAGGACGCGGCCTTGCGCGCGCGGCGCGTAGGGATTGCCGAAGAGGAATATCGCCCAGAGCGACAGCGCGCCGAGGGCGGCGCACGTGGCAAGGAGGCGGCCGGCCGCGCGCATGCTCAGGTGGCCGTGAACGTGCGCGCGAGCGCCGCAAGCGCATCGCGACAGATCTCGAGGTCGCGAAGCCTCACGTACTCTTCGGTGCTGTGCAACCCGGCGCCGCCGGGACCGAAGAGGACCGACGGAATGCCGGCCGCGCCGAGGATCGCCGCATCGGTCCAGAACGACATCCCGACCCGGCCCGGCTCGTGACCGGCGCGCGCGGCGAGGCCTGCCAGCATGTCCGGGAGCGGATGGCCGTGCTCGATCTCGTACGGGCTGCGTCCGAAGGTGAGCGTGGCGTCCGCCTCGAATTCCGGATCGGCGCGGCGGAAGCTTTCGAGGAGCGCTTCGGTCTCGTCGAGCGCCGCGCGATCGGACTCGCCAGGCAGCGTGCGCCGTTCCATCTGCAGCAGGCACCGGTCGGGATAGCTGCTCAGCTCGCGTCCGCCGGCGATGAGCGACGCATGGAGCGACGCGGTGCCGAGGAGCGCGTGCGCGCGGCCCGCCTGCAGCCGGCGATCGAGCGCCTCGAGGCCGGAGAGGACGCGCCCCATGCGGAGGATGGCGTCGCGCCCGTCGAGCGGCCGGCTGCCGTGTGCCGCCCGCCCCCGCGCCTCGATGTCGACCCACTGGAAGCCCTTGTGCGCCACGGCGATGTTCAGGTCGGTTGGCTCGGTGACGACCGCCGCATCGGCGCGGAACCTGGTGACCAGCGCGTCGGCGCCGAGGCTCGCATGCTCCTCGTCGATCACGGCCGCGACGACGAGCCGCCCGCGCTCGAGGCCGCCGGATTCGGCGACCGCCCGCGCCGCGCCGATCATCGCCGCCACGCCGCCCTTCATGTCCTGCGCGCCGCGGCCGTACAGCCGCCCCTCCTTCTCGACGGGATCGAACGGCCGCTCCATGCCGCTGACACCGACCGTATCGATGTGCCCGCAGAGCATCAGCGCGCGCCCCGGCGCCCGCCCGTCGAGCACGCCGACCACGTTCGGCCGGCCCGGCGCCACCTCGGTGATGTCCACCGTGAGGCCAATCGACCTGAGCTCCGCCGCGATGCGTTGCGCGATCGCCGCCTCCCCGCGCGCGCCCGGCACGAGCGACGGATTCACCGAGTCGATCGACACCAGGTCACGGAGCAAGTCGACGATTGATGACATCGCGCAACGTCATTCAATCACTTGGGAGCCACGAAGAACACGAAGGACACGAAGCGCCGTTCGA
>JBOGIW010000573.1:0-21071 GCA_050748045.1 Vicinamibacterales bacterium
GCTGCGTGGCGCCTGCGGGCGCGCTTCGTTCACCGTCAGGTTGCGGCCGCCGAACGGCCGATCGTGGAATTTCTGAATCGCGTTCTGGGCGTCGTTGTCACTCGCCATCTCGACGAAGGCGAAGCCGCGCGCGCGGCCGGTCTCGCGGTCGCGGATGACGTTGACCGATTCCACGGTTCCGGCTTGCGCGAAGAGATCCTGGAGATCGCTTTCGCTGGTCTCGAACGGCAGGTTTCCGACATACAACTTCGTGCTCATGCACCTACTCCTGCGGCCCCTCTGGGGGCGAATGCGGAAACGAGCCCGAAAGTCGAACTGTTCGGCATTACGAACGCAGGAGAGGCGAGTCTGACACGGCTCGATTCTGATGCGGGCAAGGCGGTGGGCTCAGCTTCCAGAGGACGAGAATTGTAGCACGATCGACCAGCAGGGCCGGCCTGGAGGCGCGGGGAGTGCGCATCCCGGCTCAGGCCGCCGCGGCCCCCATGATGAACCGCGGATCCACCTGCACGCTCCAGCCAGCCCTCGATGCCCGGCGTGTCCACCGACTTCGAGTACGCCTCAGCCGGCGCGACGAGCTCGCGGTCACGAGCTCGATCGCGACGGCCCCGGTCTCGAGGTCTCGCATCTCGCCGGCGAGCAGGATGTCCGGGGTACCTCGCGCTGGTCGATGAGGCCCCGCTCGTTGTCGGAAACGAACCCGATCGGATCGCGCGTCGGGCGCCTTAGAAGAGCACAGCCACGTCGATGATCAGCCCTCTAGAACTGTAGACCACGGCGTGACCATCGATGATGCCCCGGCGATAGCCGCGCGGGAGCACGATGACCTCGCGTTCGACGTACACGGGGTACGGGCGCATGCGCCGCTGCCAGCCACGCGGCAGGTAGCCCGAGCGGTAGTACTTGTACCGGCCCCTGGGCTCGTGACGGTAGCGCGGCCTGTAGTGCTCGCGGACCAGGACCACGTCGCGGTCCGAGAAGTAGCGCTCGCGCCGGCCTCGATCGTCGCGGTCGCGGTCATACGCACGCCGGTGCTTCTGTCTGCCGTCGTTCGCCTCCGCGTCACCCGCGCCGAACGTCGCGCCGCCGAGGAGCACGCCGGCGAGCATTACGCACATCAACGATCTCATGGTACCCACCTCCGCATGGCGAGGAGCCTGGCCTGACCGTGGGCAAACGGGCTGCCATCAGCGCTCGAGACGCGTAAGTGGTTGACAGCCATAAAGATGAGCCGGAGGCGTGCGGCAGGGAAAGGGTCGCCCGCGTCCTCGGGGAAGGACGCGGGTTCACTCAGAAGAGGACGGCGACGTCGACGATGACGCTCGTGCGGGGGTTGTAGATCACCGCGTGGCCGTCGATGACGCCCCGCCGGTAGCCCGCCGGAAGCACCACGAGCTCCCGCTCGATCACGACCGGCATCGGCTCCATCCTTTTCCGCCATCCCGGCGGTAACTGGCCGGTCCGGGCGTACTTCTTCCGAAGTCCTTTCGGCAGCTTCTTGTATCGCGGCGCATAGTGCGTGCGAAGGATCCGCACGTCGTTCGAGCCGAACGCCACGTGAACGTTGACGTGGGTCGCGTCCTTGCGCTTCTTCTGCTTGCCGTCGTCGGCGGCGGCAACAACCGCGCCGCCCAGGAGCAATCCCAGAATCGTGATGCCAATGAGTCGCTTCACGAGGCCCTCCAATGCTGCTGGCTGAGTCCGGATGACGGATTCAACCGCCCTGCCAGCGGAATTCGGGCCGTTTTTCGTGTCTGGTCGCGGGTCCTGCGCCGCACCGCTGACGGATTTCGCGCCGCGTGTGCAGATCTGTTGTCGCCGTGCGTGACGCGTAGCCGGTTCAGTCCCGTGACATCCCCGGGAGGTGACGCCGATGCTGCACGCGCAGGGCGACCAGATCCTCGTGCTGAATCCGGAGCTCTTTGCCCAGCCGATGGATCTCGCTCTCCTCCGAGGTGGAGATCCCGTCGTCGGTCGCCGACACGGCGAAGATGCACCGCATGAGCGAGAGCTTCTCGTCGTAGCTGGCGAGCGCCGAGAACTCGCGGGCGACGAGGAAGTTCGCCGTGCCGCCGAAGAGGAGGTTGCTCGTCTTCGCGAGCTGCACGACGAGCATCGCCTGCTCGCGCGAGATCTGCCCCTCGTGCATGACGTGCGACTCCATGGCGCGTGTTTCGTCGGGGCTCACGTGCTGGTCGGCGTGCGCGACGCGGCCGAGCAGGTACGCGAATGCGGCCAGGTAGCGCGCGCGCCGGGGCTCGAGGTGGTCGAGCGCCTCGAGCGTGTCGCGCAGCGGCGCGTCCTCGGTCGTCTCCTCGCGGTCGAGGCCCAGCCACGCGCGCAGCGTCTTCACGGGCATGCCTCCCTCGATTGTAGTAGCATCCGCACCGGACGCTCCAGAGAGGGCCACCGATGATCTCGAGGCGCGACTTCATGGCGAACATGGCCGCCACCACGGCGGGGCTCACCCTCGTGCCGCGACACGTCCTCGGGCGTGGTCAGACGCCGCCCAGCGACAGACTGAACATCGCCGTCGTCGGGGTCGGCGGGATGGGGAAGGCCAACCTGCTGAACGTCGCCAGCCAGAACATTGTCGCCCTGTGCGACGTGGACTGGGTGTACGCCGGCCGCGCCGTTGACGGTCTGGACGCCGACCTGCAGCGAATGAAGGACCGGATGCCCCAGGTTCCCGAAGCCGAACGCAGGCGGATCGAGGAGCAGGCCCGGAGCATGCTGGCATTCAAGGACCAGCTCCCGCGGGCGCAGCGTTACCGCGACTTCCGCGAGATGCTCACGAAACAGAAGGACATCGACGGGCTGATCATCGCCACGCCCGATCATCTGCACGCGACGATCGCAATGGCGGCGATGGACCTCGGCAAGCACGTGTACGTGCAGAAGCCGCTGACCTGGTCGATCCACGAGGCGCGGCAGCTCGCGGCCAAGGCGAAGCAGGCGAAGGTCGCCACGCAGATGGGGAACCAGGGCCACTCCTGGGACGAGGCGCGCCGTGTCATCGAGTACGTGTGGGCCGGCGCCATCGGCGACGTGCGCGAGGTGCACGTCTGGACCAACCGGCCCCTGGCGTACTGGCCGCAGGGCATCCCGCGACCCGAGCCCTTGAAGACGCCGGCCGCCGACCTGCGCTGGAACATGTCAGGCGTGATGCAGCGGCTCGCGGCCGCCATGGCCGGCAGCTTTCCCGTCCCCGACTCGCTCTCGTGGGATCTCTTCCTCGGCCCCGCGCCGTACGTCGAGTATCACCCCGTCTATCATCCCTTCAACTGGCGTGGCTGGGTGGACTGGGGCGTCGGCGCCATCGGCGACATGGGCGCGCACCTGATCGATCACCCGTACTGGGCCCTGGATCTCGGTTACCCGACGACGGTCGAGACCGTCTCGACGCCGTTCGACAAGGTCTGCCACCCGATGGCCACGACGACGTATTACGAGTTTCCGGCGCGCGGCGCGAAGCCGCCGGTGAAGCTGACGTGGTACGACGGGGGCCTCCTGCCGCCGAAGCCGTCGGAGCTCGGCGAGGAAAAGCTGAACCCGGGCGGCGGCGTGCTGTTCGTCGGCAGCAAGGGCAAGCTGATGCACGATACCTACGGCCTGAATCCGCGCCTGCTCCCGAAGTCGCTTCAGGACGCCTACGGCCTGCCGCCGAAGACGGTGCCGCGCATCGAGACGAGCCACGAAATGAACTGGGTCGAGGCGGCCAAGGGCAAGACGGAGGCGTCCTGCCCCTTCGAGTACGCGGCGCGCCTCACGGAGGTGATGCTGCTCGGCGTCGTGTCGCTGCGCGCCGGCGGCAAGCTCCACTACGACGGGGCGGCGATGCGCGTCACGAACAATCTGCCGGGGGCCAACGACTACTTCCGCCGCGAGTACCGGCAGGGCTGGTCGC
This sequence comes from Vicinamibacterales bacterium, assembly GCA_050748045.1. Lineage (GTDB taxonomy): Bacteria > Acidobacteriota > Vicinamibacteria > Vicinamibacterales > UBA2999 > CAVYVZ01. The sequence continues at coordinate 3,908 of JBOGIW010000573.1, forward strand.
TGTAGATCACCGGCGCGACGACGATGGCTGCAGCACCCGCACCTTGATGTTGCGGAATGCGACCGGATCGCCGTGATCCTGGATGGCAATGTGCCCGGTGCGGGCGCGGCCGTAACCTGGCATCTTGCCGAACTTCGACGCCGTGACGCGCCCCTCCCAGTCGGGGCTCCACAGCTCGTACTCGACGATCTTCACGCCGTTCATCCAGTGCTCCACGTGAGGCCCCTGGACGACGAGCCGCACCTCGTTCCACTCGCCGACCGGCTTCGTGACATCGCGCACCGGCGCGTGCAGCGCATAGTTGGACCCGGCTGACGTTTTCGGATCCGCGCCGTCCTTGTGCCCGGCGTTGTCGAGGACCTGGACTTCGGGTCCGGTGAAGTAGGCCTGGTCGCCGCCCTCCTCGAGCACGTGGAAGAAAATCCCGCTGTTGCCGCCGGGCTTGCCCAGCTTCCATTCGAGCCGCAGCTCGAAGTCGGTGAACTGGCCGGCGGTGATGAGGTCGCCCGCCTTGTCGACGCGCGTCAGGGCGCCGTCGACGGCCTTCCATCCCGCGGGAGCGGTCTGGGCCTTGAAGCCGCGCCAGCCGTCGAGGGACGTGCCATCGAAGAGCAGCCGCCAGCCGGCGGCTTTCTCCGCGGGCGTGAGCGTGTTGACCGGACCGCTTTGTGCCATGATCGCGCTCCCGGCGGCAACGACGAGCGCCAGCAGCATTCCTCGAACAAGCATCATGTCTCCTGGAGTCGAAGGTCAGACGTGACAGAGCGTGACTGCTTCACGCAGCGAGACGAGCGGGTCCCGCTTCGGGATGAATTCGTGCGCGACGTAGCCCTGGAATCCCGTGTCGGCGATCGCGCGCGCGATGGCAGGGTAGTTCAGCTCCTGCGACGCGTCGATCTCGTTGCGGCCCGGGACGCCGCCGGTATGGTAATGCGCGATCCAGTGGTGGTTGTCGCGAATGGTGCGGATGACATCGCCCTCCATGATCTGCATGTGGTAGATGTCGTACAGCAGCCTCACGCGGGGTGAATTGACCGCCGAGACCACGGCCACGCCGAAGGGCGTCCGGTCGCCCTGGTAGTCCTTGTGATTCACCTTGCTGTTCAGCAGCTCGATGCACACCGTCACGCCATGGTCCTCGGCGACGCGCTTCACCCGGTTCAGCGCGGTCACGCAGTTGGCGATGGCGTCGGCGTCGGGGCGTCCCCGGCGGTTGCCGAAGAAGGTGATCACGTTCGGCACGCCAGCCCGTGCCGCGAGAGGAATCCCCGCCGTGAGGCCGCCGACGATCGCCTCGTGGTTCGCCGGATCGTTGAGACCGTGCTCGATCGGTCCACCCATGCCGGAGCCCATCGAGCAGCCGAGGCCGAACGCCTTCGCGACCGGCCATTCCTCGGCGGTGAGCAGATCGATGGCGGTCAGGCCCATGTCGGCGACATGCGTGCAGAAGTCGCGCAGCGGGATGTCGCGATAGCACCACCGGCAGACCGACTGCTTCAGCCGACCGGTGGCTCTGTTCCGGGCCACGACGGAGCTTGCCAGCGGCAGCATCGACCCGCCCACGATCAGCTCACGGCGGGTGAGATGGGTCACGGCCAGAGACTACTACAATGAGTCCCTGGTGTGCCTGGTCTCGATGAGAAACTCGTCGCCCGCCTCTATTCGGCGGCGAAAGCTGAACGGTGGGTCCTGCCGGCGGGACGGTTCCGGGAAACGTTGGAGGCGAGCGTCTCGAAGGCATTCTCCGATCGGACGCCGGCTCGGCGAGAAGTCGAGGGCTACCTCGCCTCGCTTCATCTCGAGGACCTGGCGGTCGCGTGCGCGTGCGCCGACGGCCGCGAGGCTGCGTGGGAGCACGTCATCCGCGAGCACCGGCCGGCACTGTATCGAGCGGCAAGCGCGCTGGAGCCGGCGGGGGGTGCTCGTGAGCAGGCCGACGCGCTGTTCGGCGAGCTCTACACGCGCTCGCTCTTCCGCTACTTCCACGGCCGCAGCAGCCTGGCGACGTGGCTGCGCTCGGTGCTCGCGCGGCGCTACGTCGATTCGGTGCGTTCGCGCCGCCGGCTCGATCCGCTGCCAGAAGATGGAGAGGCGCTGCCGTCGAGCGCGCCCCCGATGCCGGATCCGGATTCGATGCGGTACCACACACTGCTGCGGCGGGCGCTCGACGATGCGGTTGCGCAGCTTGCGCCGCGTGAACGGCTGCGGCTTGGCTGTTACTATGCGCAGCAGTTGACCCTCGCGGAGACCGGCCGCCTCCTGCACGAGCACGAGGCGACCGTCTCGCGTCAGCTTGCGCGAACGCGTCGCGCGATCCGTGCCGGCGTCGCGCGCGCGCTCCGCACGGCTGGGTTGAAAGGGGAGGAGATCGCGCGCTGCTTCGAGGTCGCGCGCGACGATGCCGGAACCATCGACCTCGACCGCATGTTCGCCGCGACCCTCGGGCGCAAGATTTCCGATCCGGAGCGTTCTCAGTAGGGACGTGCTCATGAACGACATCGGCCGCGACGAACCGATCGGCTGTCCCGACGCCGAGACGCTCGCCGCATGGAGCGACCAGGGACTCGGAGACGACGAGCGCTCGATCGTCGAAGCGCACCTCGCCGACTGCGCACGCTGCCAGATGCAGCTCGCGGCCATGGTACGGATGGCGCCGGTCGCCGCGGCGGCGCCTCGCCAGCGCCTCCGTTTCTGGCCCTGGCTCGTGCCCGCGGCCGGCGCTGCGGCGGCTGCCGGTCTCTGGTTCCTCGTGCAGCCGCCTTCCGTGCAGCCTCCGCCCGCACCTGCGCCGTCGCTCGCCGCGCGTCCGGTGGAACCGCCAGGCGAGCAGGACACGCAGACCGCGACGCTCGACCGGCTCGAGGCGCCGGCCGCGCGCCTTCGTCAGGCTCCTGAGGACGTGGAACGCAAACGAGAGCATGCGGCGAAGGACGTCGCGCAGCTCGACACGCTGACGATGCCGGAGCGGCGCGGACGGGTGTCGAGCGATGCCTCGGCAGCCGCCGCGTCTGCGCCGCCGTCCGCACCCGAAGCCGCACCCGCGCCGGCGGCGCTCGAGGAGCGCATGGCGGTGGCGTCGAGATCCGTTGAGACCTTCGAGGTTGGCGCGCTGGCCGTTCAGCGGTCACCTGATGGTCGCGTGACGTGGGACGCGAAGCCAACCGGGATCACCGCACAGTTGACGGCTGGCACCTCGCCGTCCCCGTCGGTCATCTGGCTCGTCGGCAAGGGAGGCCTCGTGCTGGTGTCGACCGACGGCCGGACCTGGCGACGAGTTTCGTTTCCTGAGACGGTGGACCTCATCGGCATCCAGGCGTCCAGCGAAGCGACGGCCACGGTGACAACCGCCGACGGCCGCACGTTTGCCACGTCCGACGGCGGGTCCACCTGGACACGTTGAACCGCGCATTCACACGAAGCCACGTGCGTCTCGTGACGTCGTGCGTGTCGGCTCTGCAAGGAATCCCGACAGCTCCGTTCTAGGAACAGGCGCCCGGTCTGGCGCCCTGAAAAGGAGCTGTTCATGCGTGCGCAGGTGTTGATCGCGGCCCTCGCGGCCGCCGGTGGTGCCTTCGTCCAACCCGGTGTCGCGCCGCGCCCGACGCTGGCGCAGCCCGTCGAAGACCGGGATCCGACCACGACGCTGGACGACCAGACCGAGCTCGCCGTGACGGTCTACAACTCGGACATCGCCCTCGTGCGCGACGTGCGCAACCTCCGGTTGCCGCAGGGCTCGTTCGACCTCAGGTTCATGGACATCGCCGCGACCGTCAATCCGGCCACGGTGCACTTCCGATCCGTCACCGAGCCGTCGCGCGTCAGCGTGCTCGAGCAGAACTACGAGTACGACCTGCTCGAGCCCGACAAGCTGCTCAGGAAGTACGTCGGCCGGGACGTCACGCTCGTGCGACACCGCCAGGAGGCGGGCAGCACGCGTCAGGAGGAGGTCAGGGCCCGGCTCCTCAGTTACAACAGCGGGCCCATCTGGCAGATCGGCGGCGAGATCGTCACCGGCCTCGGCTCGGATCACATCCGGTTTCCCGAGCTGCCCGACAATCTCTACACCCGTCCGACGCTCGTCTGGACGCTCCAGAACGACGGCGCGGCGCGCCATCGCGTCGAGGCGTCGTACCTCGCGCGGAAGCTGTCATGGAGCGCCGACTACGTGCTCACGGTCGCGCGCGACGACCGGGCAGCCGATCTCGACGGCTGGGTGACGGTCACCAACGGCAGCGGCACGTCGTTCCGCAACGCGAAGCTGCAACTCGTCGCAGGCGATCTCAACCGCGTGCGCCAGGCCATCGAAGAGCGGTTTGCGAAGATGGAGGCGCGCGACGCCGCAGCCGTGCGTGCGCCCATGGCCCAGGAAGCGTTCTCCGACTACCACCTCTACACGCTCGAGCGGAAGACGACGATCAACAACAACCAGACGAAGCAGGTCAGCATGCTCGCCGGCACGGGCGTCCCGATCACCAGGCGCTACGTGGTCGACGGGCACGCGTTCTACTATCACAATGCGCAGCACCCCGGCGCGCCGATCAAGGACGTGGTCCAGGTCTACTATCAGTTCAAGAACGAGTCGAAGGCGAATCTCGGGATGCCCATGCCGGCCGGCGTGGTGCGCGTCTACCAGTCCGACTCGAAAGGCGGCATGCAGTTCGCCGGCGAGGACCGCATCAGCCACACGCCGAAAGACGAAACGCTTCGCCTCAAGATCGGCAACGCGTTCGACGTCGTCTGCGAGCGGAGCCAGATCGACTGGGAGAAGATCGCCTCGTCAACCTACGAGGTCGAGTACGAGATCGCGCTGCGCAATCACAAGGCCACGCCGGTGACGGTGGAAGTGAACGAGCCGATTGGCGGCACGTGGAGGATGCTGCGGTCGTCGCACGAGTGGACGAAGACCGCCGCGTGGGCGTCCCGGTTCACTGTTCCCGTGGCAGCGGAAGGAACAGCCACCCTGACGTATCGCGTGAGGGTCACCTCCTAGACTCCTCCTCGAGGTCACTCCTGCCGGAGGGCGCGCGGGATCCACCCGTTACAGGTTGGATTTGCGCGCTTCCTCGAGAATGTAGTCCGACGCGCGCCACGCGAGCGCCAGGATCGTCCACGTCGGGTTCTGGCATCCTGCGGAGACGAAGATGCTGCCGTCCACGACGAAGAGGTTCTTCACGTCGTGCGTCTGGCCGAACGAGTTGGTCACCGAGGTCTTCGGATTCGTGCCCATGCGCGCGGTGCCGAGCTCGTGAATCGACCACCCCTCCGGCAGGTAGGCGCGGTTGACGGCGATGTTCTCGCAGCCGGCCGCCTCGAGCATCTCTTCAGCCGTGTCGGCCATGTCCTTCGCCATCGCCAGCTCGTTCTCGCCGAAGCGGTACTTGAACCGCAGGGCGGGGATGCCCCACGCGTCCGTGACCGCCGGATCGAGATCGACCTGGTTCTCGTAGCGCGCAAGCACCTCGCCGAAGGCGCCGATGCTGACCGGCGTCGGGTACAGCTCACGCACCCGCGACTTCAGCGACGCGCCGAAGCCGGGGAGCGACGCCGCGTAGGACGGGAAGGCGGAGCACCCGCTCCCGCCCTGGAAGCCGTAGCCGCGGACGAAGCGCCCATCCGTGTCGGTGATGTTGCGGAACCGTGCGATGTACAGCCCCGTCGGCCGTCCATCGTCATTGGTGACCTCGCGGCCGCGGAGCATCGGGAGGTATCCGCGCGCGCCCGGTCCCATGATGTGCTCGCAGAAGTAATGGCCGACGGCGCCCGACGAGTTCGCGACGCCGTTCGGATACTGCGGCGACTTCGAGTGGAGCATCAGCCGCGTGGACTCGAGCGTCGACGCCGCGAGCACGACGACGCGCGCCCGGAATTCGTGCACCTCGCGCGTCACGCTGTCGAGGACGCGGACGCCGCTCGCCAGGCCCGTCTTCGGATCGACCATGACCTCCGACACCGTGGAGTTGGGCCGCAGCTCGAGGTTGCCGGTGTCCTGCGCCGGCAGGACGAGCGCCGTCGGCGAGTGAAACGACGAGTGCAGGTTGCAGCCGCGGCCGCAGCGGCCCCGCCCCTTGCACGGATGTCGATACTTGTTCGCGACGCCATCGGTCGTCACGCCGGCCCGGCCCGCGATGAGGCGGCGGCCCATCGGCGCAATCGCCTTGCGGAGCAGCTGCTCGCCGCAATTCAACCTGATCGGGCGCTGGTAGATGCTGTCGGGGAGCTGCGGGATGTTCTCCACCGTGCCCGAGATGCCGAGCAGGCGATCGACCTTGTCGTAGTACGGCGAGACGTCCGCGTACGAGATGGGCCAGTCCTCGCCGGCGCCGTCGCGACTCTTCGCCTTGAAGTCGTAATCGGAGAGTCGCAGCGCGACGCGACCCCAGATATTCGTCTTGCCTCCGAGCACGCGTGCGCGTACCCACGCGTACGGCGTGCCGGTGTAGGGATGCTCGCGCTCGTCGACGACGGAGTGCGTGCTGTAACGGTTGCCTGAGTACGAGTAGACCTTCTGGTACTTGTCGAAGACCTTCGCCGTTCCGTAGGGGCGATCGACCATGCGGTATTCCGCCGCCGTCAGGCTGTGCTCCCCGGGGGGCAGGCCGCCGCGCTCCGGCGTGGCGTACGGCCACTCCATCGTCTTGAACTCTTTGAACGGATCGAGGGCACGCCCCGCCTCGAGCAGCAGCACGTTCAAGCCAGCCGTGGCGAGCTGGAACCCCGCCATCCCGCCGGCGGCTCCCGAGCCGACGACGATCACGTCGTAGCGTTGCCGCGATCGGCTCGCGACCTGCACTTGGCGGTCCGCTTCCCCGGATTCGCGTTGGGGCTTGACGATCTGCAGTGCCATTGGTGTTGAACCTCGAGCTCCAGTCCTGGCCGCGCGCACGGGCCGTGCGCTCGAGCCCCGTGCTCACCCCCCGTATCCGTGTTCCGGGTGCGTGCAACCGACGAACTCATTCAGGAACTGGTTGCCGCGATAGCCAAGCTCCTTGTGGATGCCGACCTCGGACGTGTAGTAGCCCTGGATCGTTCGCTCCTTGGCGAAGCCGAAGAGAACCTCGAGCGGCGTGTCCGGATGGCTCTCGTTGCGGCTGATCTCGGTGAGGAGGGCCACCTGCTGCTCCGGCGTGCAGGCGGCAAAGGGGCTGGCGAAGCGGTCCGAGGCGGTCGCGTCGAGCGCCGCCAGACCGCGGCGCCACGCGTCCTGCTCCGCCTCGTTGACGCCGCACACCAGGTAATCGATGAAGTCGGCCACGCGCGCCGCCGACGCGCCGGGCGATCGCTCGTCGGAGGGGATGATGAGCTCCGACAGGATATCGACCGTCCGGTGTTGCGCCGGCGTGAAGAACTTGAGCCCGGCGGCGGGCGCCGATGCCGCCTGCGCCCGCACGTCGAGGGCCTGCGCCCATGCGGCCTCCGAGAGCGCCGTGGCGCCCATCACGGCGCCCATGCCTGCCGCAAAGGCCTTCAACGCATCGCGTCGCGTCACGGTGCTCATGGAGCGGTCTCCCAACGTGCTGACGGTTCGTAATCATGGGCCCAGGCCGGCGGCGAGTCAACGTCTGGGGAGGCCGGAGGACACCGCGCAGTTCGCCGGCAGGGCGACTAAAGGCGCGCCTCGCATGCAGTTCTCCGCCGGGAGGGCATTGCCTCGGCCCGAGATCCTCGACTTTTCACGCAAAGTCCATCATTTCACGGCCGAGCCAGCCGGTACAGCCGTTGCTCTTGCGGAGGGAGGGCTCGGGCTGTCCGCAAGCCCCTTGACTGGAGGATGTCGGTGCGAGCTTCGCTGGTCGTTTTCCTCGTGGGAACCACGCTCTGGTGCACGGGAACGGCCTCGGCCGATCCCATTGCCCCCGGCAGCATCGTCCAGCTGCGATTGACGACCACCAGCGGCACGACGCTCGCCCGCTTCGGCGACGGCGGCCCGTTCCGGATGGATCTGCCGGGCACGGCCTTCGACTTCCTCACGTTCTGCCTCGAGACGGATGAGTACTTCACGCCCGGAGAGAACCTCCTGGTGGGCAGCATTTCGTCCGAGGCGCGCCGTGGCGGGGCCAACACCAACAGCGGCGATCCAATCTCGGGCACCACGGCGTTTCTCTACACCATGTTCCGTGCGGGGCGCGCGGGGTACACCAACGGCGTGGTCATGCAGGAAGCGATCTGGTACCTGGAGCAGGAGCGCGGCACCCGGAGCGCGGCCGCCGCGGCGCTCATCGCGCAGGCCCGGGCCCGCATGCTCGAAGTCGGCTGGGGCCTGAACGACCTGGGCACCATCCGCGTCGCGAACCTGTATCGAGGCGCCGGCTACACCACCCACGCGCAGGACATGCTGACGACGGCGCGTGTGCCCGAGCCCGCCACGCTCCTGCTCATGGGCGTCGGGCTGCTCATCGGCACGCACGGCCGCCGGCGTCGCCACGTCCGCTGATCCCGTCCCCCGTCACACACCGCGGGTCCGGTGTCGTATCATCCTTCGCCTATGGCGAACCGGATGGCGCTGCGCCTGTCGGCCATGATGTTCCTGGAGTACGTGATCTGGGGCTCGTGGCTGCCCCTTCTGGCCTTGTATCTCTCGGACGTGCTTCGCTTCACCGGCGGGCAGATTGGATGGATTTTCGCCACGCAAGCGATTGCGGCCGTGGTGGGTCTCTTCGTCGGCGGGCAGATGGCCGACCGCGTCCTCTCGACCGAGAAGCTGCTGGCCATCTCCCACGTCGTGGGCGGCGTCGCGATGTTCGCGCTCGCGGCGCAGCAGTCGTTCTGGGGCTTCTTCCTGATCATGCTGGTCTACCAGCTCGTGTTCATGCCGACGCTGTCGCTCACGAACGCGGTCGTCTTTCACCACGTGCGCGATGCGCGGAAGGACTTCGGCCGGATCCGGCTCTGGGGCACGATCGGCTGGATCGCCGCGAGCTGGCCGTTCGTGTTCATCCTGGCGGGGAAGACCGGCCCCGACCTGCACGGCGCGCTCGGGAGCATCTTCACCGTCGCGGCCCTCGCGTCGGTGATCCTGGCCGCGTTCTCGCTGACGTTGCCGGCGACGCCGCCGGCGCGGGCCGAAGGCTTGAAGAGCGCGCCGCTCGAAGCGATCAGGCTCCTCGCCGTGCCGTCCGTCCTCGTGCTCTTCATCGTCACGTTCCTCGACGCGCTCGTGCACCAGGCGTACTTCCAGTGGACGAGCCCGTTCCTCGAGCGCGCGGGGCTGCCGGCCAACTGGATCATGGCCGCGATGAGCATCGGGCAGATTGCCGAGATTGGCGCGATGGCCGGTCTGGGCTTCGTGCTCGCGCGGATCGGCTGGCGCGCGACCATGGCCATCGGGATCGCGGCACACGCCGTCCGCTTCTTCATCTACGCGCTGGGCGATCCGCTCGCGCTCATGGTGGCGATCAACGTCGTGCACGGCATGTGCTACGCGTTCTTCTTCGCGGCCGTCTACATCTTCGTGGACGAACGCTTCCCGACCGACGTGCGCGCCAGCGCGCAGGGGCTCTTCAACCTGCTGATTCTCGGCGTCGGACCGTTTCTCGGGAGCCTGCTGTGGGGATGGCTCGGCGACACGCTGCGCACCGCCGAAGGCCAGGTGGACTTCCGCGCGCTGTTCCTCGTCCCGGCCTGGCTGGGCGTCGCGGCGCTCGTCCTCCTGCTCGTCGCGTTCCGCCCGGAGGCGGTCAGCAGACGGGAGGCCGCTGAGGGCGGGGTGGCCTGAGAGACCGCACGGTCAATGTCCGGTGATTACGTGTTTCGAAGGGAGTTTCGCACAACGAGCGGGCAAATCTCGATGAATCCGTGCACCGCGGTTGGCGCGGAGCGTGCACGAGGGGCCGCGTGTCGGCAAGCGAACCCTCCCCGCGCGACGACACGCCTCAGCTTTCATGGCCGGGGCGCGTGGCCGGACTCGTCCTGGTGCTCGTGATCGTCGTGTTCACCGTGCCCGTTCACGCCCTCGTCCTGGCATGGCAGGTCGTGTCGCGGGCGCTCACGCGACTGCGGTAACCGCGCGGCTCAGCTTTTCGCGAGAGCCGGCGCCGCCTTGCGCCGGCGCACCGGCTTCGCACGCACCGGCGCCTCGGTGTCGCAGCGTCCGAGCTGCACGAGGCGTGTCGAGAAGGTGCGACTCCCATGGTCGTCGAAGTCGATGACGGTGTGGTATTCGTTCGCGAGCGTGATCGTGCCGGTGCCGTACTGGGGCTGCGAGACGCGCGCGCCAACGGAATAGGACTTCACGAGAGCCTCCACAGCCAGGGAAAAGGGATAGGGGCGCTCGCGCGCCCCTGCGGTAACGCCCGTGCTACCAGCGCGGCTCGGACCGCCGGCTGCCGCCGCCGAAACCGCCGTTGCGGCTGGCCTGCGGGCGCGCCTCATTGACGGTCAGGTTCCGGCCGCCGAACGGCTTCTCGTTCAACTGCGCTATCGCGTTCTGCGCGTCGGCGGCGCTGGCCATTTCGACGAACGCGAAGCCGCGGGCGCGTCCCGTGTCGCGATCGCGGATCACGTTGACCGCCTGGACGGCCCCGCTCTGCTCGAAGAGCGTCTGCAGATCAGACTCGCTCGTCTCGAAGGGAAGGTTGCCGACGTATAACTTCGTACTCATGTGCTCACTCCTGCATCCCGGTGGGATGCGACTGACGGAAACCAGCCTGAGCTGAATGCTCTGGCATCACGGACGCAGGAGAGGCGAGGCTGATAGCTTCGGATCTGATGCGGGTAAAGCGGCGGGCTCAGCTTCCAGACGCTTCACTATACCACGCCGGGGCCCGATCGGCGGCGGGGAAGGCGCTACTCGCCGCGGAGCGTGATGAGCGGGTCAACCCGGGCCGCACGCTGCGCCGGAATGTAGCAGGCCGCGAGCGCCACCAGCAGGAGCAGCAGCGGCATGCCGATGAACGCCACGGGATCGGTCGGGCCGACGTCGTAGAGCAGCGTGCCGATGCCACGCGCCGCGACCAGCGCACCCGCCACGCCGATCACGACGCCGACCCCCGTCAACGCCATCCCCTGTCCCACAACCGCGCCGAGAATGGCGCGCCGGCTGGCGCCGAGCGCCATGCGGAGCCCGATCTCGTGCGCGCGAAGCGTCACCGTGTACGCCATGACGCCGTACAGCCCGATCGCCGCCAGTACCGTGGCGAGCGCGCCGAACGCCGAGACGAGCGCCGCGATGAAGCGCGGCGCCCACAGCGCCTGCCCCAACCGCTCGTTCATCGTCGCCACGTTGGCCAGCGGCACGTCGGGATCCATCTCCCGGAGCGTGGCCCGCACGGTCGGCAGCGTGGCGCCGGCATCGGTGCGGCTCCGTACGATCAGGTTCACCGCGCCGAAGCCGAGCGACTGCTGCTGGAGCGTCGGCAGATAGAAGAAGGGCGTGGGTCCTTCGCCAATCGTGTTGTACTTCGAATCGCGCACGATGCCGACGACTTCGAACGCGGCGCCGACCAGCGAGTCGAACCGCTGCCCGATCGGCGTTCGGTCGGGCCAGTGCAGCCGCCCCATCGCCTCGTTGATGATGGCGACGGCAGGCGTGCCGCGGCGATCGGCCGCCGTGAAATCGCGGCCCGTCACGAGCGGCATCTCCATCACCGTGAAGTAGCCGGGCATCACCTCCGCGAAACCGGTGGTGAAGCCCATCGCGCCCGGCGGCGGAAGCCGTCCCTCGACATTGATCGTGTACGCGGCGCCCTGCGACAGCGGCGGGCGATTGGTAATGGCTGCGCCCGCGACGTCGGGCCGGGCGGCAAGCTCGGCGAGGAGCCGCTCGTAGAAGGCATGGGCCCGCTCCACCGAGTAGCCGGCCGTGCCCAGGTTGAGGTTCCCGACGGCGAGCCGGTCCGGATTGAACCCGGGCTCGATCTGCTGCGCCTGCCACAGACTGCGCAGGAACAGCCCCGACACGACCAGCGCAAACAGCGAGAGCGCCACCTCGCCGACGATGAGCGCAGCCCGGAAGCGCTGGCGCCCGCCGGCCGAGGGCTGCCGGCCGGATTCCTTCAACGCCGTGTTCACGTCGGCGCGCGACACGTGGAGCGCCGGTACGAGACCGAAGAGGATCCCGGTCAGGATCGAGGCCGCCGCGGTGAACGCGAGCACGTACCCGTCGACCTCGAGACGCATGGCTGGCTGCTGGAACTGCACCGGCCGCGCCGCCCAGAGCAGGCGCTGGGTCCAGGCGGCCAGGAGCAAGCCGACCGCCCCGCCTGCCGTCGCGAGCAGCAGGCTCTCGGTGAGGAGTTGCCGGACGATGCGGCCGCGGCCGGCGCCGAGCGCGAGCCGCAGCGCGATCTCGCGGGTCCGGGCTGCCGCGCGCGCGAGGAGCAGGTTCGCGAGGTTGGCGCACGCGATGAGGAGCACCATCGCGACCAGCGCCGCGAGCAGCAGCCCCGTGCGGACGAACGTGCCGTGCTGATCCGGGTTGATGAGCGCCTGCGCGAGCGGGATCACCGTGACGCTGCGCCCCTTGTTGATCTCCGGATACGCCTGCTCGAGCCGGTTGGCGACGACGGCCGTCGCGGCCCTGGCCGCGTCGAGGTCGACGCCGGGCTTGAGACGAGCGAGCACGTTCAGCCATCGCCACCGCCGGCTCTCGTACCATTCCGTGCCGGGCACGAGCGTGTCATACATCGAGAGCGGCACGTAGAAGTCCGGCGCGAAGAGCGCGAACGTGCCCTGGAAGCGTGGGGGCGCGACGCCGATCACGGTAAAGCCGTGCCCGCTGAGGCGGATCGTCCGGCCGGCAATGCCGGGATCGCGGCCGAAATGGCGGGTCCAGGCCGCGTCGCTCAGGACGACCACCGGGTGCCCGCCGCGCGCGACATCCTCCGAGGCGAGGAACGTGCGTCCGACGGCGGCGTCGACGCCGAGCACGCGGAAGTACTCGCCCGTGACCGCCATGCCGAAGATTTGCTCCGGATCGCCATCGCCGGCGAGACGTGCCGGCGCGAACGCGTACGCCGCCATGCCGTTGAAGACCGTCAACTGGTCGCGGAGATCCCTGAAGTTGTACGTGGAGATCGGCGTGTACCCCGGCGTCTGCCGATCGACCAGCTGGAGCGACACCAGCCGCGACGGCTCGCGCACCGCGAGGGGGTTCAGAAACGTGGCATTGAGCAGGCTGAAAATCGCGGTGTTCGCGCCGATGCCGAGGCCGAGGGCCAGGATGGCGGCGGCCGTGAAGACCGGCGTCCGGCGCATCGTGCGCAGCGCGTAGCCGGCGTCCTGCCGCAGCATCGCCAGGTGCTCGCGGGGTGCGGTCCTCGCGAACCCCTGCAACGTCTCGGTCCACAGCGTCCACATGGCGTAGCGTCCTTCTCCGCGCGCATCCCGGCGCTGCTCGTGGAATACATCCGACATCTCGGCGCCGTACTCCCGCTGGAAGTCGAACGGAAAGCACCGCAGGAACTGCCGATACCACCAGTCCTGGCGCGACATGTCCTCGCCTCGGCGATCAGGTCGGCCGTCGCAACGCGCGCGTCGCACGCGCCATGCCGGCCATCGCCTCGAGCCTGGCCAGCTCCGCCCGTGCCACGTCGCGCCCGAAGGACGTCAGGCGATAGAGCCGCTTGCCCTCACGCGACGTGCGGTCGGCCGCCAGGCCGTCGGCCAGCAGCCGGTTGATGATGCCGTAGAGCGTGCCGGTGCTGAGGCGCAGCTGGCCGCCCGTGCGCTCCTGGACTTCCTTGAGAATTGCGTAGCCGTGGCGCTCCTCGTCGGCGAGCGACACGAGGACGTGGAACATCGGCGGCGAGAGCGGCAGGTACTCCGTCGGATCGGACCGGCCCATGCCGCCAGACGATATGTCGCCGCGCGACATGTTGTCAAGGCCGGACCGCTCGGCGGCCCCGACCGCCCGGCGGGCGCCGGGCGAAGGCCGGGCGGATGACCCGGACTGTCATCGCGGTTGTCGCCCTCGCCGTCACGCTGCCGGTGCAGGCCGTCATCGTCGCCTGGGCATTTGTGCGGCGGCTTTGCTCGCGGCTGCACTGACACGGCCCCGATTGGTGTCATGCCGCCGCAAATCTCCTGTCCTTACCCGATGGATCCGCGGCTCGGCGCGCGGCAACATACGCTTCTCCAGCCCACGCCTTTTGCGAGGAGCACGTTGCACCACGTCGATGTCTTCGACCGGCTGTCAGTCGTCGCCCTGCGAGACCTGAAGAGCGCCGCCGCCACGCTTCGCGACCTGATGGCCCGCCTCCCGGCGCGGCGCATCTCCGTCCGGCCGCTCAGCGGCGAGTGGCGCCGCCAGCACGAGCGCGATTCCGCCAAGCGCCCGCCGGACTGACGCCGCCTGTCGCGGCGGTCACGGCTTTTTCGACGGCCCGGGCCTCGCCTGGACGGCCTCCACCGTTGAGTCGTGCACCCATCCCTCGGTCTCGTCCTGGTACCAGCGCATCGGTGTCCCGAGCTTGCGCAGATCCGGCGCGAGCCGCACGAGGAACCACTCCCCCTGTCGCTTGACGACGGGGAAGACGGTCCCCTTCGGAGCCAGGACGAGGACCGGCTGAGCCGACGAGGGGCCCATGTGCACGTTGGTGTTGGCCTGTCGCTCCGGGACACGCACCTGCTCGAGCGGCGCCTGTCCGCCCGCACCACCCGGGACGAAGAACAGGGCCAGCGTCAGGCCAAGCACGAAAGGTCGCGTCGTCATCGTGTGCTCCTCGGGGCGCCCTACCAATGTGTCCGCGCGCCGACCATCGGCGCGACGATCGTCGCGGGGTCGGCGCCCGGAATGGGGCGGAATTTCTGCGAGCGGTCGTTGTTCACTTCGGTGACGTAGAGATTGAGGTCCGCGTCCACATGCATCTGGTGGACGCCGTCGAACCGGCCTGGCTCTGCGCCGGGCCCGCCGATGTCCAGCAGGTATCGCCCGTTCAAGTCGTACTTCACGAGCCGGTTCGTGTATTCGTCCGCCACCCAGACGTGGTCGTCTTCCGTCACGATGTGGGCGTACACGCGCGAGTTGTGACCCGTCGGCCACATGTCGAGGAACCTGCCGTCCTCGTCGAAGACCTGCATCCGTTTGTGCTCGCGATCGGCGACAAAGAGCCGGCGGTCGCGGCTGAGGCCGATGCTGTGGACCGACCAGAACTCGTTCGGACCGGGATTGTCGGGGTTGTACGGCACCTGCCCCCAGTCGAAGAGAAACCTGCCATCGGCGGAGAACTTCGCCACGCGGACGCCGGCGTAGCCGTCGGCCACGAAGAAGGTTCCGTCGGGCAGCCAGGTGATATCGGTCGGACGGTTGAAGTGGTTCGGGCCGCGCCCCGGCACGCCCCGCTCGCCGAGCGTCAGCACCAGCCGGCCGTCGTTGGTGAACTTGTTGATCTCGTGCATGTCGTCGTCGACGATCCAGAGGTGCTTGAGCGGATCGTACGGGTTCATCAGGAGCTTGTGCGGGCCGCGCGACATGGAGCCGGGTCCCGAGCCCCTGGGGGGCGCAAGGTATCGATCGTGCTGCAGCCACTCCACGATCATTGTGCCCTCCCGATCGACCGCAAAGACGACGTGATGCCGTCTGAGCCGGTAGCCGGGATCGTTTCCCGAGTAGGGCCATCGTCCCGTGTTGGTCCTCGGAGGCGTCAGCAGGCCCGCGAACGTCCACGGCTTCGCCCCGGGTGGCAGCTCGATCTCGCCGCGTTGCGCGATCCAGACCTTGTCCGGGCTCTCGGCCCAGACGCCGGAGCCAGAGCCCCAGGTCCACCCGTCGTGGGCCAGGTCCGTGTCTGGCAACGGTTGCGGCCAGTCCGTCACGACCGCGTAGCCGCCCATCCGCCCCGCGCGCTGGGGCTGTTCCTGGCCGAGTCCCGGCGCCACCAGGGCGAGTCCGAGGAGCGCTGGAAGAAAAGTGGCCTGCAGGCGCATAGTGGGCAGACTGTAGCCCCGGGGCGCCGGCCGAATTGTAAAAGGTTGCCTACTCTCCTTGACAGGCCGGACGAGGCGGCGGCACAGTGCGCCAGCCACTCTCAAGAGGAGAAATCATGAGACGTCTCGCCATCCTCGTTTCCCTCATGGCCCTGGCCGCCTCCGCGCCGATCGCGGCTCAGACCGGGCCCGACGCCAGGAGCGCCCAACCGTTCAAGCTCGGCACCTTCGAGATCGACGGCGAGCCGCGGATCGGTCTCGTCCTGGATGACACGCTGATCGTGGAGCTCCATGCCGCGAACCGCGCGTTGCAGCGCGACCCCGCGTATCCCCGCATCCCGATGCCGTCGGAGATGCGGGATCTCATCGCGCAGTACGAGTACGGCCTGAAATACCGCTTGTACGAGATCGTGACGGACCTTGTCGCGAACAAGCGGCTCGCGGGGACCTCGCGCCCGCGCTTTGTGCACGACGTAGGCAAGGTCCGCACGCTGGCGCCGTTGATGCCGCGCAAGATGCTGAACGCCGCCGTGAACTTCTACAGCCACGTCAACGAGGGCGGCACGCCGGACGAGCAGAAGAAGGCGGCCGCCGAGCGGAAGGCCAGGCGCGGCGTTCCGTACCTTTTCCTCAAGCCGACCGAGGGGGCCATCATCGGTGACGGCGACGCCGTCGTGATCCCCCACGGGCGCGACCGCATCGACTGGGAGGTGGAGCTTGGCATCGTGATCGGCCGCGCCGCCAAGTACGTCCCGGCGACCAGGGCGCAGGATTACGTCTTCGGCTACGTGGTCACCATCGACATCTCCGACCGCGGCGGCCGCCCGCCGGGGGGATACGGGTCGGGTTCCGACTGGCTCGTCGGCAAGGGGCACGACACGTTCGCGCCGATGGGGCCGTGGATCGTGCCGAAGGAGTTCTACGGCGACCCGATGAAGCGCCTCAAGCAAACGCTGAGCGTCGGCGGACAGGTGATGCAGGAAGCCGGTCCGGGAGACATGATTCACTCGATCTACGAGCTGATCGAGTACGGGTCGTCGATTATCACGCTCTTTCCGGGCGACGTGATCAACAACGGCACGTCCGGCGGCACGGGCGCCGGCACCGTGTACCGCGGCGCGCAGCGGTTCCTCAAACCGGGCGAGACGATCGTCGCCACGATCGAAGGGATCGGCACCCTGACGCTTCCGGTCGTGGCCGGCGAGGCGCCGCCCACCGGCACCGGCGTCTACCTGCCGCCCGTCGCCACCTACCGGAAGTAGCCGCATCCGGTCGCACCGGCCGGGCCCACCCGGCCGGTGAC
>JBOGIW010000574.1:0-13116 GCA_050748045.1 Vicinamibacterales bacterium
GGCGTGGACGACAACTTCTTCGAGCTGGGTGGCCACTCGCTGCTGGCCAGCCGCCTCGCGAACCGCGTGCGCGCGGCGGTCGGCATCGAGTTCGCCGTGCGGACGGTCCTCGAGGCGCCGTCGGTGAGCCAGCTCGCGCTGCGTCTCGGCGCCGGGGAACGAACGAGGACCGGCTTGGGTCCATTGCTCCGCCTGCGGCCGCTCGGCTCTCGTCCACCGCTCGTCTGCCTGCCGCCGGCCGGCGGTCCTGGCTGGAGCTACGCGGGATTGATGCGCGCGATCCATCCCGCGCGGCCGATTTACTGCCTGCAGACCTGGGGCCTGTCGGACGACGCTCCGCCGCCGACCAGCCTCGCCGCCACCGCGGACGCGCTCATCGCGGTCCTCCGGAAGGTGCAGCCGGCCGGGCCCTACCATTTCCTGGGCTGGTCGTTCGGCGGTCTCGTCGCTCACGCGATGGCGTGCCGGCTCCAGGCGCGCGGGCAGCAGGTGGCCCTGCTCGCCGTTCTGGATGCCTATCCCGACGTGGCATTCACCGGCGAGGAGGCCGGCCGCGGCGCGGCCGGCGGTTTGATTGATCGTACGTCGCCGGATCGATGCGCGCATGGCCTTGCGGCCGGCGAGATCGAGCGAATGTCGAAGATGATGGCGCATCGCCAGGCGCTCTCGCCGGCCTTCACGCCCGGCCGGTTCGAGGGCGACATGCTGCTGTTCGCCGCGGCGGGAAACGCGGCGCGCGCGCAGTCGTGGACGCCGCACGTCTCGGGGGCTGTCGCCTCGCACGAGCTGCAGTGCGCTCATCTGGACATGGCGGCGCCAGGGCCGCTCCAGCAGATCGGACGGGTGCTCGAACAGCACTTCCAGCGCCTATGACCAAGAGCATCGCGTTCGTCGAGCTTCCGCTCTTCAGCGGGGTCATCCCGCTCGCGTCGGGCTGCATGGAGGCGATGTGCCGGCGCGATCCCGCGCTTCGCGACGCGTGCCGCTTTGACAAGATCTCGCTTCCCGTCAAGACGCCGTACGCGGACCTCTGCTCGATCCTGACGGCGCGCGAGGCCGACGTCTACGCGTTCTCGTGCTACGTCTGGAACTCCGGCCTGGTCCGGCGGCTTCTCGACGCCTTGCTCGCCGCGAGACCGCAGTCGTACTTCATCCTGGGCGGCCCGCAGGTGATGCACCAGGCCGCGCGGTACCTGCCGCACGGCGACGAGCGCGTGTTCGTCTGCAACGGCGAAGGAGAGAGGACGTTTGCCGGGTTCCTCCGAACGCTGCTCTCGCCCGACCCCGACTTCGCCGCCGTTGGCGGTCTCAGCTTCTACCGCGGGAGCGAGCTCGTCACCACCGAACCGGAGCCGCGCATCCGCGACCTCTCGGAGATACCGTCTCCGTTTCTCGAGGGGATCTTCGACGCGCACGCGTACACGTGGGTGATGATCGAGACCAACCGCGGATGTCCGTTCAAGTGCAACTACTGCTTCTGGGGCGCGGCAATCGGCGCCAAGGTCTACAAGTACGACGAGGAGCGCATCGAGCGGGAGCTGACGTGGATCAGCCAGTCCGGCTGCCTGTATCTGTACATCGCCGATGCCAATTGGGGGATGCTGACGAGGGATGTCGACCTCTCGCGGTTCATCGTCGACTGCAGGCGGCGCTATGGCGCTCCGATGTCGGTGTTCTTTTCCGGCTCGAAGAACACACCCGATCGCGTCGCGGAGATCACGCGGATCTTTCACGAAGCGGGGATGATCGCGACGCAGTCGGTCGCCCTGCAGACGATGAGCCCGGAGACGCTGAAGCGGGTTAACCGGGACAACATCAAGACCTCCACGTATACGCGCGTCCAACAGGCGCTCAATCAGCAGGGAATTGCGTCGTTCACCGAGCTGATCTGGCCGCTGCCGGGCGAAACGCTGGCGTCATTCCAGGCGGGGCTGGCGCAGCTCTGCGATATCGGCGCGGACTCGTTTCTCGTGTACCCGCTGCTGCTGATGAACAATGTCGAGCTGAACCTGAAGGCGGCCGAGTACGGGCTCGTGACCGTTGAGGACCCGGATCCCGACAGCGAAGCGGAGATCGTCGTGCAGACCGGCACGGTGAGCGTCTCCGAACACCACGAGGGATGGCTGTCCTTCTATGCGGTGACGAGCCTCTACTCGCTGCGCGGCCTCTGGTATACCGGGCGGTACCTGAACACCCGCGGACTCGCCGATTACGCAACGCTCTGTCGCACCTTCCTGCGGTTCTGTGAGCGGCATCCGAACCACCCATGGGTGGCCTTCTGTGCGAACTCGATCCGCAGGCTCGAGTACGTCCAGTTCAGCAACACCGGCGCTATCGTCCACCAGATCCTGCATTCGGAGCGCGAAGCGTTCGACGTGCTGATCGAGGATTTCGTCGTGGCGCAGGATTTCTGGGGCGACGAGATGACGCGGGTCTGCTTCGAAGTCGATCTTCTGAACAGGCCGTACATCTACTCGAACACGCCGGTTGTCGCAAAGCGGCACCGATTCGAGCAGCTCGCGAACGTGACCGTCCTGGACCGCAGCTACTTCGTCGATCTTCCGCCGAAGTACATCGATGCCGTGTGCGAGTTGATGAAGGCGGAAACCGGCCACAGGCCGTCGAATCGCTTCGAAGTGAGTCACCAGCGTGCCCAGATCCCGTTGATGCGAGGGAAGTCGCTCCGCGAACACTTCATGTACTGTCAGGACATGTCACAACGAGTGAGAACGCTCGTGCCGGTGTGGCAGCCCGCTGACCTGGCCGACGCCACCCGCGGCGATGCCTTGTCCTCCGGAGCGGCCGGAGGACGGCTCGCCACCGGTTGACACGCTTCCGCTCCGCGCGAAGATCGCCTCATGTGGTGCACGTGGGATGAATGGTGTAGTTCCACTCGCCGTGGAACGCATGCGGCTCAAGATGGACGCGGGCGAGCTGGGCGTCCGAGACCCGGCGGCCCTTGGGATAGATGCGCTCGTCGAGTGGCCATCTCCAGCGAGCACGACTTGGGATCGGTCCGTGACACTGTCGAGCGCTGCGTTCACCAGCTTGGGGCCACACACAACATCGTCACGAATCCGGACATCGAGCTCGACCCGGCGTGCCCGTCGGATCTGCTGGACGCGTACGCCCATCTGCCTTCGAGATTTCCCGACGCGCACGTCGTTGGGCCGATGCTGCGCATCGATGACATGCCCGAGCATTATCCGCTGAAGGAGATCGTCCCTGGTACGCCAGCACGCGCTGTTCTGGTGTAAGGCTCCGATCCGCATGCCGTGGCGCGACGCGGAGATTGCAGTCCAGCACTCGGTCATCGACACGACGTTCGGGATGTACCGGGCTTCGCACCCGTTTGCGCGAATGACCGCCGGACTGCGGACCTATGCGCCGTATTGGGCGAGACATCTCGACTGGTACCTCGATCCACAGAACCTTCCCGATGACCAGGTGTGGTACCTGAGGACGTCCTCCAGAGTGAGCCACTGGGGCGGGACGTGGCTTCGTCAGTGGATGGCACGTCTCGCGGTTCCGTTCGCCGGTCCCCTTTCCCCCCGAGCGCGCGGCGTGAGGGGAACACTGAATCAATCGTAGATCCTCGTCGCCACGCCGCTGTCTGCGCGCGTGTTGTCCGCGTTGCCGACTCCATGGCAGGGCCACGCGAGACGGCTGAACGCCGCCGGCACTGCGGTCCTGCCGGCCCAGGCGTTTCATCGCTCTGCCGCTCGCTCGTCACGGGCGGAACGGATGAAGCAGCCGGAACACGTCCCTCCTACCTGAAGCGCGAACTCGTCGGCCACGACCCAAGGACCGCTCCGGAGGTGCATAGGCCAGCAAGCGGAGCGGAAGGGCGAGCTCCTTGCGTTGGCGGCCGCCGAGTTCGACGTTTCCTTGCGAGCGATCGCACCCTTTCAAGCCAGCAGAACCTGGCGGCCTTCGCCATCGCGGTCATCGTTCTGGTTGCGCGGAGTAACAGCATCGATGATCTTCGCCCGCGGGCGCCACGGGTTCTGACGATCCTCGAAAGGCCCGAGCGTAACCGTGTAACGCTCGTCGGCGCCTGATTGCGTCACTTCCTCCCCGATCACGGCTGGCCCCCGCGGACCGCGAGGGCCAGCGCGTCGTTGCTGACGAAGAGCGCCAGCGCCACCCCCGACCAGCGGCCGTCGCCACGCGGACTGCCGGGCGCGAAGTCGCTCATCGGCATCACGCCGGTCAGCGTCGTCTGCCGCCGGAATCGTGACAGGAGATACTCGCGCACGATCTGCGCGCGATCGTCGGAAATCAAGTAGGCGGCTTCGCCGGCGCGCCCCTCGGCGTAGCCCTCGACGACGAGCGGGCTGTCGCGAGGGTAGCGCACGAAATCGGCCATCGCCGAGTCGAGCCGCCGGCGCCCGGCGGCTGTCAACTGCTCCACGTCGTCGGGCGTACGCTCGAAGAGGACGCTCGCGTCGATCCAGATTCTCAGCGCGGTCCGTGCGTCGCCTTCGAGCACGCCTGACTGGTACGCATCCCGGGAGACGGTATCGAGATCGAAGAATCCCCTCTGGCGGAAGAACCCGCGGAAGAAGAAATTCCGCTTGAGCGCTTCGGTGCCTTCCGCCAGGTCCGACGTGACCTCCTGGATCTGGGCGAGCGTATTGCGGAGCGTCTGCGTGATCTGCTGCCCGGTCCCCGCCGGCGACGCGAAGCCCTCGACCGCCGTCCGCGCGCGCTCGGTCGTCTCGCGAAGGTTCCGGACGGTCTGTTCGGCTTCGCGGCCGAGGCCGGTCAACCGATCGTAGAGGGCGCGGTCGGTCATGAGCTGCCCGATGGTGCCGTGCCCGTCCCTGACGTTCTTCACGAGCCCGCGCGCATCCGCCACAGCGGCCTCGACGCCCTCCATGACCGTCGCGCTCGTGGCCGTGACGCGCCCTACGTTTCCCCCGACGTCCGCGATGACAACGTTCGCCGTCTCCACCGTCTCCGTGAGAGCGGCGAGCACCGTGGATACATCCGCCTTGAGCTCGACGACCTCGCGGCTCACCATGCGAAACGTGTCGCGCCCTTCTTGAATCAGATCGGCGAACTCGATGGGATCGCTGCCCGCAATCGTGCCGCCGGGCACGACGACGGGCGCTTCGTCGGTTCCGACGCCGACCTGGATGAAGGCGTTCCCGACGATGCCGTCGGTCTGCACGGCCGCGATCGAATCGGTGCGGACGAGCGGCCGCACGTCGTCGCGCAGCCGCATGCGGACGCGGAATTTCTCGGATGGTCGCGCCGGAAACGCGACCTCCAGCACCTCGCCGGCATCCAGCCCCGCGACGCGCACGCGCGTGCCGACCTGCAGACCCGTCACCTTGCCGAACGTGGTGTTGAGCTCGAACTGCCTTGCGAAGAGCAGCCGCCGGTCGCCGATGAGGAACAGCCCTCCGCCGAAGAGAAGAAGGCCTGCAAGAACGAACGCGCCCACCAGCGCGCCGCGCATTCGGGTCATCGCCATGTTCCTCCTGAGCCGGGTTCCAATTGCCGGCCCTCTACACCGGATAGACGAAGAAGATCAGCCGGACCAGCACCACGTTCGCGACGATGAGCAGAATCGACGAATACACGACGCTTCGCGTCGACGCCTGACCCACCCCTTCGGTCCCCCGCGTCGTGTGGACTCCCAGGTACGACGCCACGGTCGCGATGATGAAGCCGAAGACCGCCGTCTTGAGCGTCGCCGGGATGAGGTCGGAGAACTGGATCGATGAGAACGCCATCCGGAAATACGTCCGGAGCGGCATGCCGGTGATCGTCGTCTCCGCGGCGAAACCGCCCAGCATCCCGGTGAAGTTCATCAGGCTGGTCAGGATGGGCAACGCAATGACGCAAGCGACGACGCGCGTGACCACGAGGTACCTGAACGAGTCGACGGCAGTCGCCTCGAGCGCGTCGATCTGTTCGGTGACCTTCATGGCGCCGAGCTCGGCGCCAATCCCCGCGCCAATGCGTCCGGACAAGAGCAGCCCGGCGGTGAGTGGTCCGGTCTCCCGCACGAGCGCGAGGGCGAGTCCGGCCGGGATGAGCGCCTCCGCGCCGAACCTGGCCAGCGACGCTCGGGTGTGCATCGAGAGGACGATCCCCACCGCGAAGCCGCTCGCCGCAATCAGCGGCACGGATCGACAGCCGAGCTCGAAGAGCTGGCGAACGGTCTCGCGCAGCTCGTACGGAGGCTTCACCGCCTCCACGATCACGCGTCCAGCAAACTGCGCGGCATCCCCGACGAGCGCGAGTAGTCGCATGCCAGCCTTCCGTCAGAACAGCCTGTAGGCGAGGCCCACGTGCACGATGGCGGTGTCGCCGCTCGCCCGATGCGTCTCGAGCCGCTCATCCCCGAGGACGGTCAGCCGAAGCCCGGTCATCACGTATCCGATCGACGCATTGATCGCGATCCGGCGGCTCACGTCGTACCAGGCTGACGTCCCCAGGCGCCAGACGAAGCTGTTGCCGACTTCGACCGGGAGGCCCCGGACGACTCCCGTGTCGGTAACGGTCAGGCTGTTGAACGCGTAGCCGCCTACGATCGATGGGGTGATCGACAACCGGTCCGCGGCCAGCGTGTAGCCGACGCCAGCCATCACGGGCTTGACGTTGACGCGCGTGAGCGTCGCGGAGCCGCCGACCGACTCCAGCTCTGCCTGGAACCAATCGAAGCCGATGACGGGACCCATGCCGGTTGGCGAGCCGAACTTGACGAGCGGGCTGATCGAGACGTGCGTCTTCAAGGCTTCGACGCGTGGGATGGTCCACCCGATGGCCCCTCCGACCGCGAAGAGGCCCGGGCGCGTGTCGATCTCCGGCGGCTCCGGGGCCGGCGGCTCCTGGCGCGCTGGCGGTTCGGACGGCGCCGGCGATGGCTCGCCGCCCACCTGCAGATTCGGCCGTACGTCCGTGACACCCGGGACGGCCCGCGCGATCCCGGCCGCGCGCTCGGCGTCGGCCCGCGATCCCACACGGCCGGACAGGGAGGCCACGCCGCGGACGACGCGAACCTCGATGGTGAATGTCCCGACGACCGGGTCGTTGACGAGCGCGGTCTTGACCCGTGCCGCGATCCGGGCGTCGTCAATGGCGGCCGGATCGATCGTGGCGCTGCACGCGGCCGCCAGCGCACCCACGACCAGCGCAACCGTGAGCTCAGCGGCGGACGTTCGGCGCAGCCGGCGGGTCAAGGCCGTCGTATCGAAGCGCAGTACGGAGCCGTGCAGGGCGTGCACTCGGTCCAATTCCAACACGTCCGCGATGATCCGTGGAAGGGATATCGATGGTCAACGGAAGCGGAGATACCGGCGGCCCAGCCGCTCGAATGCCGCGCGATCCGCCCCCACGACGTCGGCGTCGATCAATTCGGCCGTGGCACCAGCCAGGCGTCATTCTCGCCCATGCGCCGCGCGGCGCGCCTCTGCAACCAGCGCACACCGCCGCGCCTGCGCGAAATGCAGTCTCTGAATGATAGAGCGTTGGAACGATCCCAGCGCCGCCGCTTCGTCGACAGCGCCCTCCAGGAGCTCCTCCACGCTGGCGATCGAGATCACGAGCCGACGCCCGCGCAAGGGAAACGGCGGGAATCCGCGACGGGAGTCCCCGAACCGCGTCACGCCGACGTCTGCTTCAGCCTGCTCTCCAGCTCGTCGAGGAATCCCACCTGGCCTTCGAGGATCATCACCCGGGCCTCCTCGAGCGGAAACCACGCCGCGCGATCGATCTCAGGAAAGTCCTGCCACCGGCCCGATCGGGGCGGCCACTCGATCGAGAACGTGTTGCTCCTGAGCCGCGCGGGGTCGAAGTCGGCCCTCACCGCCCAGGCATGAACCCTCTTGCCGCCCGCCTGGCGGCGCGGCTCGAGCGCCAGGAAGTCGCCCGTCGCGGCTTCACCCATTTCCTCCGCGAATTCCCGAAGCGCCGCGCGAAACGGATCCTCGTCGCCTGAGACCTCGCCCTTGGGAATCGACCACGCCCCCTGGTCCTTCCGCGCCCAGAACGGGCCGCCGGGATGAACCAGGAGCACCTCGATGACTCCCGCGACGGTCCGAAACAACAGCAGGCCCGCGCTCGTCCTGGTCACGACTCGACGCGCATCGCCGATTACTTCACTTCGAACGTGACGTGCGCATTCACACGGTACTCGACGATCCGGTTGTCCTTGACGGTCGCCTCGAAGTTCTTGATCCAGATCGACTTGATTTGCTCGACCGTCCTCCCGGCATCCGCGACGGCCCGCTGCGCGGCGTCTTCCCAGCTCTTCTCGGATTGAGAGATCACCTCGATCACTTTGTGGATGGCCATCTGGTCCTCCTCGGTGGATACGCGCGCCGCCGGCACATCGCTCCCGTTCACCCCTTGCGGAGCGTCAACACGGGACAGGAGGCCTGGCGCACGACGTGCTGTGCGGTCGAACCGAAGAACAGCAGGTCCGCGGCGCCACGTCCGTGAATTCCCATCACGATGAGCTCGCTCTGCACCTCCGAGGCGACACGCAGGATCTCGCGATAGGGCTTGCCGGTCGCCAGACGCGTGTCGACCGTGCAGTAGGCGCCCACGGTGTCGGGGATGGCCTCTTTCAGGCGCGCGCGGCGGTCCTCCTCGGCCGAGGCGATGTACTCATTGAGTGTGTGCGGCACGTCGAGCATCGTCTCATGCAGGCTGAGCGACACGCTGGGCGGCACGTCCATGACGTGCAGAACGGTCAACTGCGCGTCGGCTTCCTGGGCCAGCGACATGGCGTAGTTGAGCGCGTGCATGGAGCTGTCGGAGAAGTCGACGGCGCACAGGATGCGCGTGAAGAGCACCGGCGGGGCCGGCACGACGTCGCCCACGTCCCGAGGCACCGAGAGCACGGGGCACTCGGCCTTTCGGAGCACTCGTTCGGCAACCGAGCCGAGCACCAGGCGTTCGAACCCGGACCGGCCGTGCGTGCCGATCACGACGAGGTCGGCCGGCAGCGCGTGCGCCCGGGCGACAATCTCACCGGCAACGTTGCCCTCGGCCACCTCGAATTCGACGGGAACGGTCGATCCCCCTTCCGTGTCGGCGAACCGCTTCATCGCCGCCAGGAGCTCGTCGCGGTCCTGTGGCGCCAGGAACGCCGGCGGCAGCGCGGCGGCTCCGGGCGCGTAGGTGGTCACCGGCACGGGGGCGCGGACGTGGAACAGCGTGATGGTGGACCCGTACCACGTCGCGATCGCCAGCGCGTGGTCGCAGGCGCGCCGCGAGAAGTCGGAGAAATCAATCGGGCAGAGGATCTGTCGAATCTCGATCACGTCCCGCTCCTTCCGTCGCCGCCGTCGCTGGTTCCGGGTTCCTGGTTCCGGGTTCCGGGTTCTGGTTCCGGGTTTCGCGTTCCGGGTTCGCGGGCGGCTCGGCCATTGACGAGGGCCATCGGTTGCGCCCATCACAGCTCGATCATATCGTCGGAGGTGCCTTCGAAAACGGAGGGAGGCATGTTGGCGCCGCTCTCGCAGTAGCCGAGCGAGGCGGCAGGACGCGACTGACGGAGGGCGCCGGTGATCACGGAAGAGCAGGGCGAGGTCGTGGCGTTTCTGGCGTCACCCTCCAGTCACGAGGGTTCGGCCGTCGAGCGTATCGACACGCACGCGTCGATCGTGTTTCTCGCGGGCACGCGCGCATGGAAGCTCAAGCGTGCCGTCCGCTACGACTACCTGGACTTTTCGACGGTCGAGCGGCGGAGGGCGATGTGCGAGGCGGAGGTGCGAATCAACCGCCGCACCGCGCCGGCGCTCTACCGCGGCGTTGTCGCCGTGACGCGGGAGTCGGACGGCTCCCTGGCGCTCGGCGGCTCCGGCGCGCCGGTGGAATGGCTCGTGGAGATGGCCCGCTTCGATCAGGAGGGGCTCTTCGATCGGCTGGCGGCACGCGGGGCCTTGGAGATCGAGTGGATGGGCCCTCTGGCATCCGCCATCGCGCGGTTCCATCTGGCCGCCGAACGGCGATCGGATCATGGCGGCCGATCGGGGATGGCCTGGGTGATCGACGGCAACGCCACGGGGTTCGCCGAACAAGGCGCCGGAATCCTCGATCCCGCGGCCTGTGCCAGCCTGAGCACCGAGACGCTCGCCGCGCTCGACCGTCATGGAGCTCTCCTGGACGCCCGGCGCGACGCCGGCTACGTCCGGCAGTGCCACGGCGACCTTCACCTTCGCAACATCGTCCTCCTCGACGGCCGGCCAACGCTCTTCGACGCCATCGAGTTCAACGACGAGATCGCGTGCATCGATGTCCTCTACGACCTCGCGTTCCTCCTCATGGACCTGTGGCGGCGGCGCCTGCCGCGGCATGCGAATGTCCTCTGGAACGCCTATCTGGCCGAGGCGGCGGATTTCCAGGGCGTGCCGCTCCTGCCGCTCTTCCTGTCGTTGCGCGCGGCGGTGCGGGCGAAGACGAGCGCCACGTCGGCGACGCTGCAAAGCAATCCACGGCGCCGGCGCGAGCTGGAGGAGATGGCACGAGACTACCTGGCGCGGGCGCAGGGGCTGCTGCGCCCATCGCCTCGGTGTCTCGTCGCGGTGGGCGGTTTCTCGGGATCCGGCAAATCGACGCTGGCCCGCGCGCTCGGCCCGCTGATCGGCGCGGTGCCTGGTGCGGTGGTGATTCGCAGTGACCAGATCCGCAAGCGGCTGCGCGGCGTCGAGCCGCTCCAGCGTCTCGGCCCGGAGGGCTATGGCGCCGAGGTCTCCCGACGCGTGTACGCCACGGTCATCGACCGCGCGGAGGCGACCGTGCGGGGCGCTCATGCCGCCATCGTGGACGCCGTGTTCGCCCGTCCGTCCGATCGGGACGCGATCGAGCAGACGGCGGCCGCCGCGGGGGTGCCGTTTGTCGGGCTCTGGCTCGAGGCGCCCGAGCCGATGCTCGTCGCACGCTCCGTGCGGCGCCGCCTCGACGCCTCCGACGCCGATGCCGACGTGATCCAACGCCAGATCGCCGAAGGCGCCGGTTCCATGACCTGGCACCGGATCGATGCCTCGTCCACCCCCGAAGACGTGCTGGGGAAGGCGATCGCGGTGGTGATGGGCGACATCGAGACGTCGAGGCGCGCCTGACAGGCAGACGCCCCGGCACGCGCCGGCGTCACCGCTCCTTCAGCGCGCCCACGGCGTTGTGCGCCGCGCGGGCCGACGGCGCTCGACGCCGCAGAATCGTGGACTATTGTATACATGTGTGCAACCATCGGCCACGATGAAGGGGCGCGGTTCCCGTGCTGGGCCTGGATGTTGACACGTTCTGGCCTTCATGCTAGCCTCTCGCGGCATATTGTATGCAAATGCATTCAATTGCGTGGTGAAGCAGGTGCCGCAACCGTACGTTGACAACGAAGGAGCAGGCGATGCGGGCTGGCCGATTCGCATGGAGGGACCTCGTCCTCGGGTGCGTCCTGGTTGGGTGCGGCGTATCCGTCAGTCTGGGTCAAACAGCAGGCAGCGCCATCGTCGGCGTTGCGAAAGATCAGACGGGCGGCGTGTTGCCCGGTGTCACCGTCGAAGCCTCGAGCGCAGCCCTGATCGAGGGGACCAAGACCGCCGTCACGGACGCTGCGGGCCAATACCGGGTTGTCGATCTCCGGCCAGGCAAGTACGACATCACCTTCTCCCTTCAAGGCTTTCAGACATTGAGGCATGAAGGCGTCGCGCTCGGCGCGTCCTTCACCGCGACCATCAATCCGGTCCTGACGACGGCGGCCGTTGCCGAAACCATCGTGGTCTCCGGCGAGAGTCCTTTGGTGGATGTGCGGACCAACGCGTCTGAACGCTCGTTGAACCAGGAACTGATCGAGCACGTGCCGACCGGACGAGGCATCTTCACCCTTGTGGCGCTCGTGCCGGGCGCGACGTTCAACGTTCCGGACGTCGCGGGCTCTCAGACGCACCAGTTGCAGAGCGTCTCGGTCCATGGGTCGTCCACCAACGACACCAGTTGGCGAGCCGACGGATTGGATATCTCCGCCAGTCTGGGCAGCGGAGGCCTGAGTGCCACCTACTTCAACCAGGGGTTGCAGCAGGAGGTGAGCGTGCAATCCAAGGCGCTGTCCGCCGAGATTGGTGGCGGCGGCGTCAGCATCGACATGATCACGAAAGACGGCGGGAACCGGTTCGCCGGAGTCGTGTTCCTGTCGTACGCCAACGCCACGTTTCAAGCCGACAACGTCAGCAGCGACCAGCGCGCGCGCGGCCTGACGGCGCCCTCCGGCGTCGAGTCGCTCCTGGATGTGAATCCATCGCTCGGCGGTCCGATCGTCCGGGATCGGCTGTGGTTCTACACGAGCTATCGGTACTGGAAGAACGATCGGCTGGTGGCGCAGACCTTCAACACCGATGGGACGCAGGCGCTGGACGAGCAGTTGCTCACGTTCTATCCGTCGTTGAAGCTGACGGGCCGGCTGAACGACTCGAGCCGGCTCTCAGGCTTCATCGACTGGAATCGCAAGGACCGGCTGCACCGGCGCGACCGCAGCGGCACGATTCAGTTCATTGCGCCGGAGGCGTCGCTCTTCCAGCGGCAGTACGGCCCCACGGCCAACGTCAAGTGGACGTCGACGTTCAGCAGCGATGTGTTGCTGGAAGCGGGCTTTTCCGGGGAGTTCATCAACTCCCGGCGCATCTATCAGCCTGCAATCGCCGAGGACGCCGTGCCCAAGAACGATCTGGTGCTGACGACGCTCACCGGCGCGGCGCATCCGTCGGTCCTCGTGCCGTACTCCATCTCGCGCGCGCGTCAATGGACGGTCGCGGCATCGTGGATGCCGACCTGGAAGGGGCAGCACAGCATCCGCGCCGGCCTTCAGTGGCGGCAGATGCCGTATCGCACGGGGCGCGCCACCGATCAGCATGGCGACTTGATCGCGCGATTCCGGAACGGCGTGCCTGACTCCGTGCTCGTCCACAACACTCCCGTCGACGAGCGGTACTACATGTACGACACCGGACTGTTCGTGCAGGACTCGTGGACCATCAAGCGGATCACGATGAACATCGGAACACGCTTCGAGCGCTTCGTCGGCAACATCGAAGAGCAACGCTCCGAGGCCGGGCGCTTCGTGCCTGCGCGAACCTTCAGCGCGATCGAGCACGTGCCCGT
>JBOGIW010000575.1:0-4327 GCA_050748045.1 Vicinamibacterales bacterium
GCCGCCAAGCGCGCCGCGGCGTTCACCCTCGGCCGCGCGGCCGCCACGTATGGACGGTCGCTCGCCGGGGAACAGGAGGTCGTGGCGCACCTGGCGGACATGGCCATCGAGATCTACGCCATCGAGAGCGCGATCCTGCGATCCGAGAAGATGGCGGCCCGCGACGCGTTCCAGGCCTCGACGGCGGCCGACATCACGAGCGTCTACGCCGCCGACGCCGCGGAGCGCCTGGAGCATGCGTCGAAGAATGCGCTCGCCGCGATGGACGCGCCCGAGGCCGCGGCACGGATCGACGACATCCACCGCCTGCTCCGGCACGGCCCGGTGAACGCCGTGGCGGCGCGGCGGCGCATCGCCGACGCCGTGATCGCGGCCGGCCGCTATCCCCTCTGACGCGGACCGGATGCCGCGATGTCCCAGGCGCCGGCCGTCTTCGATCTTAACCGCCTCGCCGACTTCGTGGGACGCGAGGCGTCGTCCACCTGGACCGACGTGCCCCAGGACGTCATCACGCGGTTTGCGGACCTCACCGGGGATCGGCAGTGGATCCACGTCGATCCCGGCCGCGCGCGCGCCGAGGCGCCGGCCGGCACGACCATCGCCCACGGCTTCCTGACGCTGGCGCTCGTGAGCCGCCTCCTCCGCGAGGCGATCCATTTCGAGGGCGGCCCGCGCGTGGCACTCAACTTCGGGCTGAACAGGGTGCGCTTCCCGGCGCCGCTCCCCGCCGGCTCGCGGGTGCGCGGCCGTTTCACGCTCGTACGGGTCGACGCGGTCGGCGACGGTGCGTCCCAGGCCACCTGGTCCGCAGTCGTGGAGCGTGAAGGATCGGACAAGCCGTGCTGTGTGGCGGAATGGCTCGTCCGGTATTATCCGTGAGCGCATGGAGCTCTTCGCCGTCCAGGTCTTCAACGGGCTCGTCACCGGCAGCGTCTACAGCCTCGTGGCGCTCGGCCTGACGCTCGTCTACGGCACCATGCAGGTGCCGAACTTCGCGCACGGTCACCTCTACATGCTCGGCGCGTACCTGACGTTCTCCCTGGTCACGTTCGCGGGCCTCCACTACTGGACGGCCACGGTCGCGGCGATGCTCGTGCTGGCCTTCCTCGGACTGGCGCTCGAGCGGCTCGTCTTCCGTCCGCTGCGGCAGGCGCCGCACCTCAACGCGATGATTGCCGCCGTCGGCGTGATGCTGTTTCTCGAGGGTGTCGCGCAGCGCGTCTGGGGCGAGGACTTCAGGCGGATGACGTCGCCCTACGACACCGTTGTCTCGCTGGCAGGCGTGCCCGTGAGCGCGCATCGCCTCATCCTCGTGGGCGCCGCCGCGCTGCTCGTGACGGCGCTGCTCCTGTTCCTCACGCGCACGAGAGCCGGGTTCGCCATTCGCGCGACCGCGCAGGACCGCGAGGGCGCCATGCTCGTCGGCATCGAGATCGACCGCGTGACGATGGGCACGTTCGCGCTGTCGGCGGCGATTGCGTCGGTGGCGGGATCGCTCATCGCGCCGATCAGCCTCATCTATCCCGCCATGGGCGCCCTCGTCACCCTCAAGGCGTTTGCCATCGTCGTGCTCGGCGGCATGGGCAGCGTCACCGGCGCGCTCACGGGCGGCTATCTCCTCGCCCTGGCGGAAAGCCTCGGCGGCACGTACGTGTCCGCCGACTACCAGGACC
This sequence comes from Vicinamibacterales bacterium, assembly GCA_050748045.1. Classification (GTDB taxonomy): domain Bacteria; phylum Acidobacteriota; class Vicinamibacteria; order Vicinamibacterales; family UBA2999; genus CAVYVZ01. The sequence continues at coordinate 1,674 of JBOGIW010000575.1, forward strand.
TCGTCGCCTTCCTCGTGCTCGTCCTCGTGTTCGCCTTCAGGCCGAGCGGACTCTTCCGGGAAGCGCCGTGAGGTGGAGACCACGCGCGACACCGCTGGCACTGGCGGCGCTCCTGGCGCTCGCCATCCTGCTGCCGCAGGTCGTCCGCAACGAGTACTACTTGCAGGTGGTGACGCTCGGCTACATCTGGGCCATCGCCACGTACGGGCTCAACCTGATCCTCGGGTTCGCCGGGCAGCTGCCCCTGGCGCACGCCGGTTTCCTGGGGATCGGCGCGTACACGGCGGCCCTCCTCGCCACCGGGCCCGGCGTGTCGTTCTGGATCGCGCTGCCCGCGGCCATCGGCCTCAGCGCGCTCGCGGGGTACGGCGTCGGATCCCTGTGCCTCCGCAGCAAGGGGCACTACTTCGCGATCTTCACCCTGGCCGTCGGCATCATCATCCACCTCGTGATCCAGAAGTGGGAGTCGGTCACGCACGGACCGATTGGCGTCATCGGCATTCCGGGCCCGGACGCGCTCGGCCCCCTGCGCTTCGAGACGAGCGCCGCGCGCTGCTACCTCGTGCTCGCCTGCCTCGTGCTGTCGATCGTCGCCTCGGTGCGGATCCTGTACTCGCGCGTGGGACGCGCGCTCATCGCCGTGCGCGAGAGCGAGGAGCTGGCCGCGTCGGTGGGCATCGACGTCATGCGGACCAAGCGGCTGGCGTTCACGCTCTCGGCCGCCTTCGCCGGCCTCGCCGGCGCGCTCTATGCCGGCTACCTCGGCTACCTGGGCCCGGAGGTGGCCAGCGTGGAAGTGACGTTCAACACGCTGCTCTACCTGATGGTCGGCGGCGTCGGCTCCATCTCGGGCCCGCTGACGGGCACGTTCATCGTGTACGGGCTCGCGCAGGCGCTGCAGGTCCTGCAGGACTACCAGATGATCATCTTCGGCGCCGCGCTGGTCCTGCTCATCGTCTTCCTGCCGGGCGGGCTCGCGGGCGCCGTGCGGCGCGTGCGCCGGCGGCCGGATGCCTCGCCGGTCGCCCGCGTCGTGGAGGAGCTGTGGTAGCGCTGCTCGAGACACGGAAGGTGAGCAAGTGGTTCGGCGGGCTGCGTGCCGTCGACCAGGTGGACTTCGCCGTGCCCGCCGGCGCGATTGTCGGCATCATCGGCCCGAACGGCGCCGGGAAGACGACCTTCTTCAACGTCATCGCCCGGCTCCATCCCGCCACGAGCGGCCGCATCGCCTTCATGGGCGAGGACGTGACGGCGCTCGGCGCGCATCACATGGCGCCGCGCGGCCTGGCCCGGACGTTCCAGACGACGGCGCTCTTCACCCGGGCGACGGCGATCGAGAGCGTGATGGTGGGGTACGGGCACCGGACGCGGGCCGGCCTCTGGGATGCGCTGGCGCGCACCCGGCGCTTCGAGCGGGAGGAACGCGAGACGCGCGACGCGGCACGCGCGGCGCTCGACTTCACGGGGCTGGCGGACGTGGCCGACCGGCCGGTCGCGGGGCTGTCGCAGGCGCAGCAGAAACGCGTCGCCATCGCGCTGGCGCTCGTCGCGCGGCCCCGCCTGCTGCTCCTCGACGAGCCCTTCGCCGGCGTCAGCGCGGAGCAGATGCGCGGGCTGGCCGGGCTCATCGAGAAGATCGCGCGGCGCGACGTGACGGTGTGCCTCATCGAGCACCAGATGCAGGTCGTCATGGGGCTGTGCCAGCGCATCACCGTGCTGAACCACGGCCAGAAGATCGCGGAGGGAACGGCCGCCGAGATCCAGCGGGATCCGACGGTCATCGACGCCTACCTCGGGCACGCGGTGGGAGCGCCGCCGGGATGTTGACGGTCACGCGTCTCACCGTGGAGCTCGGCGGCTTCCGCGCGGTGCGCGACGTGAGCCTCGAGGTCCGCGCGGGCGAGCTCGTCGTGCTCCTCGGCGCGAACGGCGCCGGCAAGAGCACGATCTTCCGCGCGCTCAGCGGGCTCGTGCGCGGCTCCGCCGCGAGCCGGATCGATTTCTCGGGCCGCGACCTCACACGCCTCTCGCCGCGCGCCATCGTCGACGCGGGCATCGTCCATTGCCCGGAAGGACGACGGCTGTTCCCGGGGCTGTCGGTCGGCGCCAACCTGCGCCTCGGCGCCTACCGCTGCAGGGACGGCCGCGAGATCGCCCGAAGACTCGAGACGATCTTCGAGCTCTTCCCGATCCTGCGGGAGCGAGCCGCGGCGGCCGCGGGGTCGCTCAGCGGCGGACAGCAGCAGATGGTGGCGATCGGCCGCGCGCTGATGGCGCAGCCGAAAGTCCTGCTGCTCGACGAGCCCTCGCTCGGCCTCGCGCCGCTGGTGGTCCGGCACGTCCTCGCGGCCATCGCGCAGATCAACCGCGCGGGGACGATGGTGCTGCTCTCGGAACAGAATGCGTACGCCGCGCTCGAAATCGCGCACCGGGGCTACGTGCTGGAGAATGGACGGATCGTCCTCGAAGGGCCGGCGGCGGACCTGACGACGCACGCGGAAGTGAAACGGGCGTACATTGGAGCCTGACGCGATGGCGAGATCACAGACGCAGCGCGGAGCCGTGGAGGCGCAGAAATATCCGGCCAGCCAGCCACGAAGGTCACGAAGGTCACGAAGCGACGTTCGACTGGCCGCCGGAGGCGGCCCGCGTGA
>JBOGIW010000576.1:0-11997 GCA_050748045.1 Vicinamibacterales bacterium
ATCGAGGCGGCTGCCGCCGCCGCGGCGAATGCCAGGACGCGCAGATCGACCACGGCCCGCTCGACGATCGACGCGCCCATGCCGGCGAACTCCTTCCTGAGCAGACCGAGGCCCCAGTGGGCGACGACGAGTCCGGCGGCCGTGCCCGCCAGCGCGAGCAGCAGGCTCTCGGCGAGCATCTGGCGCACGAGGCGCCAGCGGCTGGCGCCGAGCGCGGTCCTCACGGCCATCTCGCGGCCGCGGGCGATGCCGCGCGCGAGGAGGAGGTTCGCGATGTTCGCGCAGCCGATGAGGAGCACCGCCGCCGACGAGGCAGCCAGGAGAGCGAACGCCAGACGCGCCTGCGGGCCGACGAACTCCTCCTGCAGCGGCCGCGTGTTCACGCCCCAGCCGCGATGGGTTTCGGGCCGCTCCCGCTCGAGCGCCTCGCCGATCGATGCCATGCCGGCACGCGCCTCTTCGAGGGTGACGCCGTCGCGAAGACGCGCCATCACGAACAGCGCGTGCTCCCGGTAATCCGGCGACGCCGGATCGATGACGAGCGGCAGCATCAGGTCGCGCTCGAAGTCGCTCTCCGGCAGCACGCCGACGATCGTGGCCGGCCGGCCGTCGACGAAGACGTCCCGCCCCGGCACGTCAGGGTCCGCATTGAAGCGCTCGCGCCAGACGCGATGGGACAGGAGGGCGACCCGCGCCGCGCCCGGGTGCTCCTCCTCGGCGCGGAACGGGCGGCCGACAACCGGGTGCTGCCCGAGCACGTCGAAGAAGTCAGCCGTGACGAACATCGCGCTGGCGCGGACGGGCTCCCCGGTACCGCTGAGGTTCACCGAGCCCTGTCGCTGGGCGGAGAAGCGGTCGAACCACTGCTGGCGGCGCCGCCACTCCGCGAAGTCCTCGCGCGAGACGACGTTTTTGGTCTCCCCCTGGGCGCGGTTGTGGGACCACACGCCGGCCAGGCGTTCCATGTCCTCGACGGGCGAGGCCGCGCTCATCACGGCGCTGACGAAGCTGAAGATGACCGAGGTCGCCCCGATGCCCAGCGCGAGCGTGAGCACCGACACGAGCGTGAAGGCGGGCGCGCGCCGGAGCGTCCGGACGCCGAAGCGCAGATCCTGCCAGGTGCCGCTCATGCCCGGTTGGACGGTCCGCGCAGCCGCGCGGTTCGGCCGTCAGGCTAATAAATTAGCACGTCACCGGGCCCGCGGGGTGCGCCCGGTGCGCAGGGTGCCCGGTCCGGGGTGCGCTCGGTGCGCGGGGACGGGTCGGCGCGTGCCCGGCGTCGTCGAGGGTTCAGGGCACCGGGGGCTGCGGCACCTCGATGAAACGCGCGTGCAGCGCACGCACGGCGTCGTCCACGCGGGCGCGCGGGACCATCCAGGTGATGCGGAACGACGAGGTGGCCATGCCGCCGGGCGCGATGCCGCGCCCGCCGAGCGCCGCCGACCCGGCGCGGACGTTGCCGAAGCCCGCGGTGATGCCCGCGCCGATCGCGCTGACGGCGCCGAGGCCGTCGGAGAGGCGCGCGCGGTCCCCGAAGCGCGCCGCGAGCATGGCGCGGACGTTCGACTCGTCGTGAAGGTTCTCCCGCGAGATCACGAGCGAGGTGCGCGCGGCGCCGGACGACACGTGGAGCTGCTTGCCGGCCACGCCCTGCGCATCGAGCGCCGCCAGCAGGTCGTCGACGGGCGCCTCGGACTCGAGGACGAGGAGGTCGCGCTCGCTGGCCACGCCGACGACGAGGCCCGGCATCCGCGGCGCGTTGCGGCGCACGACGGTGCCGTCCGACGAGGGGTCCGCGCCAGGGAGGGCGCCGCCGGCGGCGCGCACGTAGATCGCAATGCCCTTCTCCTTGGCGAACTCGACGGCCTGGGCGTTGAGCACCCTCGCGCCCGCTTCCGCCATCTCCTGCGTCTCCTCGTAGGACAGCGCGCCGATCCGCCGGGCGGCAGGCACCACGCGCGGATCGGCGGAATAGACGCCGTCGACGTCGCTGCAGATCTCGCAGTACTCGGCGTCGAGCGCCGCGGCCATGGCCACGGCCGTCGTGTCGCTGCCGCCGCGCCCGAGCGTCGTCACCTCCTTCCGGTACGAGACGCCCTGGTACCCCGCGACGACCACGATGCGCCCGCGCGCCAGCTCGTCCTGCACGCGGAACGGGCGCACCTCGATGATGCGGGCATCGACGTGGCGGTCGTTCGTGATGATCCCCGACTGGCTGCCGGTGAACGAGATGGCATCCCCCCCGAGCTCGCGGATCGCCATCGAGACGAGCGCCATCGAGATGCGCTCGCCGGCGGAGAGGAGCATGTCGAGCTCGCGCCGATCCGGGTTCGGCGAGACCTGCTTGGCCATGGCGAGGAGGTCGTCCGTCGTGTCGCCCATCGCGGAGACGACGACCACCACGTCGTGACCGCCGCCACGGGTGCGCATCACGCGCTCGGCGACGCGCCTGAGCTTCTGCACGTCCGATACGCTGCTGCCGCCGTACTTCTGGACGACGATCGCCATGGGAGAAGCATAGCCTGACGGCGACAGGCGGATCGCGGATGGTGGAATGGGGTGGATGGCGGCACATGGAACGTGCGGTTGACCATTTCCGTAACGGACCTGCGACGAGGGCGGCGGCGCTGCGCCCGCGCGCTTCAGTACCGAGGAGAAGGTTCCATGAGCTCGCTGCTGTTCGATCTCCGGCACGCGGTGCGCACGCTCGTCACGGCGCCCGTCTTCACGACCGTGACGATCCTGACGCTGGCGCTTGGCATCGGCGCGAACACCGCGATGTTCAGCCTCGTGAATGCCGTGCTGCTCCGGCCGCTCGGATTCGAGGAGCCCGACCGACTCGTCTTCATCCACGAGGCGATCCCGCAGGCGAACCTGCCGAAGATTCCGGCCTCGGCGCCCGACATCATCGACATCAGGGCCTACCAGCGCTCGTTCGCGCGCGTGGCGTCGTTCACCGGGATCGCCATGGAGCTGTCGGGCCGCGGCGAGCCCGAGCGTCTCACAGTGGTGCGCATGGAGGCGGAGATGTTTCCGCTGCTCGGCGTGGAGCCGATGCTCGGCCGGACCTTCACGGCCGACGAGGACGCGCCGGGCCGCAACGTCGCCGTCCTCGGCTACCCGCTCTGGCAGCGGCTGTTCGGGGGCCGGCCCGACGTCATCGGCGCCGTGGTGCGGCTCGATCGCCGGCCCTACACGGTCGTCGGCGCGATGCCGGCCTCCTTCGAGTTCCCAAAGCGCGGCGCGCAGTTCAACGCGACGCCCGCCGATCTCTGGATCCCGATGGCGTGGTCCGACGCGCAGAAACGGGCCCGCGGGAACATGCACAACAACTCCGTGCTCGCGCGGCTGAAGCCGGGCGTGTCCTTCGAACAGGCCGCGGCGGAGCTGGCGACGCTCGGTCCGCGGATTCTCGGCCACTATCCGCCGATTTTCCGGAGCATGCGCCATCAGCTCGAGATCTTTGCGTCGCCCATGCGCGACGAGATCTCGGGGCAGATCCGGGCGCCCCTCCTCGTGCTGTTCGCGGCCGTCGGGCTCGTGCTCCTCATCGCGTGCGCGAACGTTGCCAACCTGATCCTCAGCCGCGCCGCATCCCGGCAGCATGAGCTGAGCGTGCGGCTCGCGCTCGGGGCCCCGCGTGTTCGTGTGCTGCAGCTGCTGCTCGCCGAAAGCCTTTTGCTCGCGGTCACCGGCGGCGTCCTCGGGCTGGCCGCGGCGCGCCTCGTGCTCGAGGCGGTGCCGGCCACGCTGGCAGCGGGTTTGCCGGGAGTGCAGGAGGTCGCCCTCGACGGCCGCGTCGTCGCCTTCACGCTCGGCATCTCGGTGCTGACGGCCGTGCTCTTCGGGCTCGTTCCATTGTTCACCTCCGACCGCGACGTGTCGGCCGCGCTGCACGACAGCAGCGGGCGCTGCGCCGGCGGCTCACGCGGCCACCGCCTCCAGCAGGCGCTCGTGACCGTGACCGTCGGCCTCGCGGTCGTGCTGCTCGTCGGCGCCGGTCTGCTCGTGCGGAGCTTCGCGGCGCTCGTGGCGACCGATCCCGGCTTCTGCCCGCACCAGGTGCTCACGCTGAGCGTTGCGCTGCCGATCGACGCCTATCCATCGGGCCGGGCGGTCGGCCTGTTCGCGTCCAGCCTGCACGCACGCCTGCAGACGATGCCCGGCGTGCGCCGGGCGTCGATCTCCACCGACGTGCCGCTCGAGTCCAACGAGCGGCGCACGATGAGTCCCGACGTCGCCGACGCCGGGCCTCCGCCGAGCGTCGCATTGACGTGGACGTACGGTGACTACTTCGCCACGCTCGGCGTGCCCATCCGGCGCGGCCGCGCGTTCACGCCGACAGAGGACAGCGAGCGACGGCCCGTCGCCATCGTCAGCGAGGCGTTCGCCGCGAAGTACTGGCCGGGCCAGGATGCGGTCGGCAAGCGAATCAAGAACGGCGGCCCAGACTCCCCCGCCCCTTGGCTCGAGATCGTCGGCGTCGCGGGAAACGCCCATGACGGGCCGCTGACGATCGAGCCGACCCTTCACGTGTACGAGCCGTTCAACCACCTGACTCCCGTGCTCGACCGGCTGGGCGCGCTGGGCAGCCCGTTCGGCCGCACACTGCGTCTTGCGCTCGTGGCCGACGGCGATCCCGCGGCGCTGGTTGCGCCGGCGCGCGCCCGGATCGCCGCGCTCGATCCCGCGCTGCCCGTCACGCGTATCGCCACGATGGAGCAGCAGGTGGCGGAATCGATGGCGCCGCAAAGCTTCAGCACCGCGGTCCTGACGGCGTTCGCCGCCGGGGCGCTCCTGCTCGCGGCGATCGGTCTCTACGGCGTGCTCGCGTTCGCCGTGGCGCAGCGGACCCGGGAGATCAGTCTGCGCATGGCGCTCGGCGCGAGCCACGCCACGGTGCTCGGCATGGTCGTCCGGCAGGGGATGCTCCTCGTGGTGGCGGGACTGGCCCTCGGGCTCGCCGTCGCCGCCGGCGTCACGCGCGTCATGACGGCGCTGCTCTATCGCACGGCCCCGCTCGACCCGTGGACCTTCGCCACGGTGCCGATCGTGCTCGCCATCGTCGCGCTCCTCGCGTGCTACATCCCCGCGCGACGTGCGGCCACCGTGGAGCCGATGGTGGCGCTCAGGGCGGAATAGGCGCTGGTCGCTCTCCGGTCTTTAGTCTCCGGTCTTTAGTCTCTGGTCTTCAGTCTCTGGTCTTCAGTCTCTGGTTGCCTTCGTGGACGCTAGAACGTCGCTCGGATGCCGAACTGGATGAGCCGCGGCTCGGCCGCCGTGGTCAGCCGGCCGAACGTCGGGTTGCCGAGGACCGTGCCGGCGTTCGTGAAGTTGGGCCGGTTGAACACATTGAACATCTCCGCCCGGAACTGCAGCGCGATGCGGCGTCCGGTCTCGAAGTTCTTGAAGACGCCCAGATCGGTGGAGTTCTGGTACGGCAGGCGGATGACGCCGCGCGGCGAGTTGCCGAACTGATTGGGCGGCGGCTGCGCGAAGGCCGCCACGTTGAAGAATCGCTCCACCGTTCCCGGCGCGTCCTCGGGATCGCCGACGAGGTTCGGACGCAGCGTGGCGCCCTGGCCGAACGAGTTCGCCGTGTTCACCTGCGTCGTGACCGTCAGCGGCACGCCGGTCGCGATCCGGGTCGATCCGCTGATCTGCCAGCCGCCGAGCGTGTTGTAGAGCAGCAGGTTGTCGCGGCTCGAGAAGAACGGCAGCTCCCACACGTAGTGCGCGCCGAAGATGTGCGTGCGGTCGTAGGTCGTGACGGCGCGCTCCGCCGCGAGGTTGCCCTGGTACTGCGGGAAGTCGGCGGCGTTGCGATCGGAGGACGAGTCCGACACGGCCTTCGACAGCGTGTAGTTGACGTTGAACAACAGCCCCTGCTGGAAGCGGCGCGACAGCGCGAACTGCAGCGAGTTGTAGCTCGAGGTCGCCGTCGTCTCGCGGAACTGGATGTTGGCGTAGCCGCGGTACGGCCGCGCGGCATTGGTCGGGGCCGTGGTGCCGGCGTTGGTGCGGTTGATGTCGATCGAGCGCAGCAGGTTCCGGCCGCGGCTGCCGACGTAGGCGATGTCGGCGACGAAGCTGAAGGGGAGCTGCCGCTGGACCCCGAGGCTGAGTTGATGCACGCGCGGCGTCTTGAAGTCCGGGCTCATCGCGATGAGCCCGGGCACGAGCACCTCGTTGTTGCGCTGTGCGCCGCCGCGCGGGTTCGACAAGGTCGGGACCGACCCGCCCGATGCGTTGAACTGCGCCTGAAAGGCGAAGGGCGGGTTGACGAACGCATTCTGCAGCGCGATGCCGACGAGCGTGCGGTCGTAGTACAGCCCGTAGCCGCCGCGCACGGCCGTCGTGCCGTCGCCGAACGCGTCCCACGCGAAGCCGGCGCGCGGGCCGAAGTTCGTCTTGTCGATCTGCGTAATTCGTTCCCCATAGGGCGAGTTCTGGCCGGCGATGACGATCCCGTTCAGCGGGTCGCCGGTACCGGGCACGCGGGTGTTCGACGCGTCGATCTGGTACCCGCGCGCCGGGTCGAAGGCGGACGGATCGAAGTTCGTCAGCAGGTTCTCCGTGTCCGTCGGCTGGAGGATGAGCGAGTAGCGCATCCCGAGGTTCAGCGTCAGGTTCGGCGTGACCGTCCAGTCGTCCTGCGCGAACACCTCGTACATCTGGTAGCGCAAATGCGACGCGATGTCGACGTTGGTCTCGTTGTACTGCGAGGCGCGGCCGAGCAGGAAATCCCCGAACGCATCCCCCGTCGATTGGAACGCCGCGCTCGACGAGCCGGGAAACACGAAGAGCCCGTTCGTGCCGCTCGCCGCGTTCTCGTTCTTGAACTCCCACGACAGGAGCGTCCCGAACTTCCACGAGTGCGATCCGCGCAGCCACGAGAACGTGTCCTTGAACCGGTGCGAGCCGAACGTGTTGTCGTACGGGCCGAAGAAGTTCCAGCCGCCGTAGCCGCCCGTGCTGAACGTCACGCCGGGCAGCAGTGCATCGCCCGGGCTCCCCGTGAACACCTTCGGCGCGTTGCCCACGCGCGCGGCGTTGCCGACGATCTCGCTCAGGATCGCGCCGCGGCTGTAGTTGTAGGCCACCTCGTTGAGCATCGACGGGCCCATCACCCACGTCCAGTTGCCGACGAAGCTCCGGCCCGGGTTGTTCGTCTCGGTCGTGGCGATGCCCGGGAAGGCGGCGTTGTTCGTGCCGAAGACTTCGCCGAACGGCTCGTCGGTCGGAATGGTGTCGTTGATGAAGCGGCCGTAGACGGAGTGCGCGTCCGACAGGCGGTAGTCGATGCGGATGAACTCCTGCCGGAAATCGCGCCGGCCGAGCGTCTCGGCGCTGAAGTTCCGGTTCCCGCCGAGCACGGCCGGATCGGCGTTCGGGGCCGGGAACCGGTCGAGCATCGCGCGCGCGATCGGGTCGATGCGGTCGGCCGGGATCACGTTGCCCGGGAACGGCTGGCCCGTGAGCGGATCGGTGATCGCCGGCAGGCCCGCGAAGTTGCCGCTGCGCTGCGCCGCCGTGGGCGTGCGCGTCAGGTTGACGCCGGTGCCGCGAAGCGTGTCGATCCGTCTGAACTCCTGGCCGTAGAAGAAGAACAACCGGTCCGGCACCAGGCGGCCGCCGACCGTGCCGCCGAAGTTGTGATACGTCAACGGCGACGGATCGCGCTTGCCGTCCCGATCCAGATCCAGCGTGCCGAAGAACGGCGACGCATCGAACCGGTCGTCGCGGTAGAACTCGAAGAGCGACCCGTGGAGCGCGTTGGTCCCCGACTTCGTGACGACGTTGACCTGGCCGCCCGCGTTGCGCCCGAACTCCGCGCTGTAGTTCGACCGGAGGATGTTCACCTCCTGGACCGTGTCCACGTTCACGTAATTGATGAGCGCGAGGTTCGAGCCGGCGTCGTTGTTGTCGGCGCCGTCCACCATCCAGTTGTTCTGGCTCGCGCGGTTCCCGTTGACGTACACGTTCGTGAGGTTGCCCAGGCCGACCGTCAGCGTGCTCGGGAGCGTGGACGAGACGCCCGGCTGCATCGCCACGAGCTGGATGATGTTTCGCCCGTTGAGCGGCATCTGCTCCACCTGCTTCGCGTTGATCAGCGTGCTCACCTCCGAGCTCTCCGTCTTCACGAGCGGCGTGGTCGCCACGACCGTCACGGTCTCGCTCACGTCGCCGGGCTGCAGCACGATGTTGACGCCGAGCCGATCGTTGACGCTCAGCTCGAGGTTCGAGCGGACGAACCGCTTGAAGCCCGCCAGTTCGAGCGACACCTCGTAGCGGCCGACCGGCAGCAGCGTGGCCGTGTAGACGCCCCGGTCGTCGGTGACGACCGACTGCTCGGCATTCGTGCCGAGGTTGCGCACGTGCACGGTGAGGCCCGGAATGGCGGCTCCAGACGGATCGGTCACGGCGCCGGTGATCGTGCCGGTGATTTCCTGCGCCGCGGCAGGCAGGACGAGCATTACGGTCAGCAGCAGAGCTGCGTATCGCATGGTACCTCCACGGACCTGCGTGACGAACGCACGATCATAACAAGGAATACACTGACACCATGCACAGGTGGCTGATCGTTCTGTCGCTGGTGGTCGCCGGCAATGCGTGGTCCGGCGCTCAGGCGCCTCGCCGCGTCGTGGCGTTCGTCGACGTGACGGTGGTGCCGATGGATCGCGAGCGGCTCATCCCCGGCCAGACCGTCATCGTCACTGGCGAAACCATTGCCGAGGTCGGGCGTCATGGTGCGCGGCCGCTGGCTGCCAGAAGCTGAGATCGGCGAGCGACTCCGGCAGTACGCGTCGCAGCCCTAGCGGCTCCGATTCGACAACTCCGATCCAACCATCCAGCCGCTTGAATCCGCAATCGGGCCCGATGACGACGCGCGCCCGTCGTCGTCCCGGCCCGAGGGCCGTTCGTCACGCCTGGCGGGCGCCGAGCACGTGTGCGTGAGCAGACGCTGTGCGTCTGCGGGATTCCGATTCGGGCACAGTCGGTGCTTCCCGCTCGTACGAGCCGTCAGGCTCCTTTCTCAGGAGGCAAGAACCGATGAGGCGAGTTCTGCTCGTTGTAGCCCTCGTGCTCGCGATCGCGCCCGCCACGTTCGCACAGATCGCGGGCGGCAACGTCACAGGCCCGATCAGAGATGACCAGGGGGGCGTCCTTCCGGGCGCCACCGTCACGCTGCAAGGCACGGACATCACCCGCACCGTGGTCACGGACGAGGCCGGCATGTACCGGTTCCTGAACCTGGCGCCGGGCAGCTACCGGATCACGGCCGCGCTCCCGGGCTTCACGACGCTCGTGCGCGACGGCGTCGTGGTGACGGTTGGCTCGAACGTTGAGCTGCCGTTCAACTTGAAGGTCGCCACCGTCGAGGAGACGGTGACGGTCACCGGCGAGTCGCCGATCGTCGACACGCGGGCGACCGGGACCTCCACGAACTTCACGCAGGACGAGCTGGCGCGCATCCCGACGTCGCGCGATCCATGGGCGCTGCTCCGCACCGTGCCCGGCGTGCAGATGGACCGCGTGAACATCGCCGGCAACGAGACCGGCCAGCAGTCCAACTTCAACTCGAAGGGCAGCAGCCGGAACGACACGGTGTGGACGATGGACGGGGTCCAGATCACCGACATGTCGGCCGTCGGCGCGTCGCCGACCTACTTCGATTTCGACGCGTTCGACGAGATCCAGATTTCGACGGCGGGACAGGACATCCGGCAGCCGACCGGCGGCGCCGGGCTGAACCTCGTCGTCAAGCGTGGCACGAACGCCTTCAGAGGGACGGCGCGCGGGTACTTCACGAACGAGTCCCTGGAGGGTGAGAACGTCCCGGAGGAGCTGCGCGCGCTCGGCGTCACGCCCGAGACGGCCGACCACAACGACCAGATCTCGGATTACGGCTTCGACCTGGGCGGGCCGATTGTTCGTGACAAGGCGTGGATCTGGGGGTCGTGGACGCAGCAGGACATCCGGCTGATTCGGTCGGCGGGCAATCTCGTGGACCGCACGATCCTCAAGACGTACAACATCAAGGGGAACTACCAGGCGACCAACGACGACATGTTCAGCGTGCTCTGGTTCCTGGGCGACAAGCGGAAGTACGGGCGCGCCGGCGCGCCGACGCAGCGCTACGACGCCACCGCGTCGTGGAACCAGGGCAACGCGTACCCGGATACTCGTCCGCATGGCCTGTTGAAAGGCGAGTGGAACCGCACCTTCGGGAGCTCGCTCTTCCTCAACAGCAAGGCGGCCTACTATGGCACGGGGTTCACGCTGGCGCCGGTCGGCGGCACCGAGATGCAGTCGACCGTCAGCAATCGGCTCGGCTATACCTTCGGGTCGCTCCAGGACCTCCGGTTCCTGCGGCCGCAGACCATCGTGAACGTCGACGCCAATCACTTCCGCCAGGCGCTCGGCGGCAGCCACGACGTGACGTTCGGGTTCTCATGGCGTCGCCACGACGCGACGACCAACACCGTGTACCCCGGGAACATGATCCAGGGCTTCGACAATTCGCTGACCGACATGCGCGCGCGTGTCTGGCGCGAAGGGCTGGGCACCAACCGGACCGAGTACCTCGCGTTCTACCTGGGAGACACCTTCCAGCGCGGGCGGATGACGCTCAATGCCGGCGTCCGGTTCGATCGGCAGGACGGCGCCGCGCTGGCCAGTGACGCGCGGGCCAACGCCGGACTGCCGAATGTCGTGCCGGGCATCAGCTTCCCCGGCTACGACGCCCCGTTCACGTGGACGACCGTGCTCCCGCGCGTCGGCCTCACCTACGCGCTCGACGAGGCGAACAGGACGCTGCTGCGCGCGAACTTCTCGATGTACGCCAGCCAGCTCGACGCCACGACCGTCGGCTTCAGCAACCCGAGCGGTTCGGCCGGCTTCGCCGAGTATCCCTGGACCGACCTGAACGGCGACAACTTCGTGCAGGCGAACGAAGTCAACACCGCCGTCGCGCCGCTCGCCTTCGCCGGCGGGTTCAATCCGGCGTCGCCGACCTCCGTTCGCTCGTCGGACATCATCGATCCCGACTTGAAGGCGCCGATCACGAAGGGCCTCGTCATCGGCATCGACCGCGAGGTCATGCCGAACTTTGGCGTCCAGGTGAACTACTCCTGGAGCCGCACCGACGATGTGGTCGGATCGAACAACAACACCGACGGGATCAACGTGACGTTCGCGCCGTGGGTGGGGGTCTCGCGGAACGACTACCTGCCCGGCGAGGTGCTCACCGGCACGCTGCCCAACGGCGAAAGCTACGCCGTCCAGACCTGGATTCCTGACCCGGCGAGGGTGGCCGCCAACGGGAACAGCCGCATGCTGACGAACTTCGATGGCTACTACGTGACCTACAACGGCCTCGAGGTCTCGGCGGTGAAGCGGATGTCGAACCGCTGGATGGCGCGCGTGGCGGTGGCCTGGAACAATCCGCGCGAGTACTGGGAGAACGACGTCAACGTGCTCGGCAACCCGACCCGGACCGATACGAGCCACCTCGAAGACGGAGGCCAGTACGCGGTGCGGAGCGCCGGCAGCGGCGCCGGCGACGCGTTCGTCAACGGCCAGTGGCAGATTAACGTGAACGGCGCCTACCAGTTGCCCTATGCCATCGAAGTGGCGGGCAACCTCTTCGGCCGCCAGGGCAACCCGCTGCCCATCTTCCGGACCGCCCCGCTCGGGCTCGACGGATCGCAGCGCGTCCTGGTGTCGCCCGAGATCGACACCTTCCGGCTCGACGACATCTGGAACCTCGATCTGCGCGGCACCAAGTATGTACAGCTCAACCGGGTGCAGCTCACGTTCGTGGCCGATCTGTTCAACGTGCTCAACAGCAACATGGCGCTCAACCGGCAGCGCAATATCGGCACGGCGGCGACGTTCAATCGAATCACGCAGAATCTCAGCCCGCGCATTCTGCGGTTCGGCGTGCGCGTCGGCTTCTAGCGCGCTTCGGGTGTGAGGGGTCAGGTCCGGACC
>JBOGIW010000577.1:0-6378 GCA_050748045.1 Vicinamibacterales bacterium
GTCGGACCGCCTGCCCTTTGAAATCGTCATCGAATTGCCGGCGCGGCCGCCGGCGCTTTGTGTCGGCCATTCGGGACATCGTATCCACCTTTCGAAAGATGTCCACGAAACCGGATCAAGCGCAGAGGCTGGTCGCGGGCGGTGTGCTGTCATCGACTGAACCGAATCTCACATCGTTCGCCAGGGTCAACCAGCATGGTCGGCCACCGACAGCCAGCGCTTTTGAATCGACGGCGTTGCCTAGCTCGGCCTCAACTGATCGGAAGCGGCGGATTTGCAACGCGCGTGTGACCACAGACCTTGGTGAAGCGGCCGCACTGGAGCCGCACATGGCGGACCGTCTCGCCGCGCTAGCCCACGTCGCGCACGCGCCGCTCGGCGCGGCGCACGACGCGGCCCGCGCCTGGATGGTGGCGCCCCAGTTTTTCGCGCACTGCTCGTATGAAGTCCAGTCGGACGAAGCACTACGGGTGTCGTCACGCCGCCGCTACACATTGCTGGGACGGTTGGTGCTGAAGGCGCGTGCGGCCACGCGCGTGTTTCGACATAGCCTGCCGGTGCGTGCCACGCGCGCCGTGTTCGTTCCGCACCTCGGCGGCGAGGGGTTGATGGCCAATCTGCTCCACGTGATGGAAGTGCTCCGTGGTCACGGGACAGGTCGCCCGAGGTTCCCCCGGGGATGATCGGAGCCTCTGCTGTGTATCGGACGGAGCTCGCGATCGACCTGGTTGACGCCACGCTGGCCGAGGCACTCAACTCGATCGTGGAACAGGTGCCTGGTCTTGGTTGGGGTGTGCGTGAGGCCCGCACAGAGAGTGCCGAGCGCGGCCAAGCGCGCGTGACCGGCTGTCACCTGGCGCTGTTCGACGGTAACTCGTGGCTTGAGACCTCGTGGACGTTCTCGGTCACGAGTGAGCCTTAGTCTGACAACAGCGGCCGAGCCATCTGTCGAGAGACAAGGAATTCGAGGTACGAATGTGGGGTTCTCAAGCCGGACCTCCCCGAGTCGCCGGACGCCGTAACCCTACGTCTCCGACTTTGGATACATCGTCCTCCCTCCAACCACCGTCCGCACGATCCTGATGTCCTTGATCGTCTCGGGCGGCACGTCGTGCGGATCGCGCTCGAGCATCACGAAGTCGGCGAGCTTTCCCGCGGTGATCGAGCCTTTCAGCGTCTCCTCGCCCGAGGCCCATGCGCCGTTGAGGGTGGCCACCCTGATCGCCTCGTCCACGGTCACCTTCTGGCTCGCGCCCCACGTGCGGCCGGCGTAGTCGGTGCGCGTCACCATGCTCTGGATCGCCATCAGCGGCTCGAAGGGGCCCGGCGTGTAGTCGGACGCGCCGGCCACGACGATCCCGGCGTCGAGGAACGACCGGTGCGCGAACATCCACTGCATCTTGTCCTCGCCGTACTCCTTCCACTTCTCGCCGTGGTAGTAGATGTAGGTCCAGAACGGCGTCGGCACGGCCCCGATCGCCTTGATCCGCTTCAGGAGATCGGGGTTCACGAGCGAGCAGTGCTCGATGCGGTGCCGGCGGTCGGGATGCGGCCACTTCGCCAGCGCCCGCTCGTACGCCTTCAGCACCATGTCGATCGTCACGTCGCCGTTGGCGTGGATGCCAATCTGGAAGTCGTGCGTGTGGGCATCGTCCACCGCCTCGTACACCTGCTCCTGTGTCATCGTCAGGATGCCGTGGTCGTCGGTGCCGACATACGGGGTGCTCATGCGCATCGTGCGCTCCGAGGCCGACCCGTCGGCGGCAAACTTCACCCCGCCGACTCGCACCCACTCGTCGCCGAAGCCGGTATACAGGCCGGCCGCCTTGAAACCGGCGAACGTGTCGCTGCCGCGCACCATGAAGTAGACCCGGTGCCGGAGCTCGCCGTTCCGGTAGGCGTCCTCGTAGGCCAGGATGCGCTCGCGGCCCGCGCCCGCGTCGTGCACGGTCGTGAGGCCGGCGGCCGTGAGGAGCTCCGAGATGTGCCGCATGCCGGCCCGGCCACGGTCGCGCTGCTCGGCGGGCGTGAATTCCTCGCGCTTCCCCACACGGGTGAAGACGTTCCGCGCCAGCTCCGCCACGCGCCCGTTGTGCTCGCCGCTCGCGTCGCGGAAGAAGCGCCCGTGGTCGGGGTCGGGCGTCGTCTTCGTGACGCCCGCCAGCTCGAAGGCCTTCGAGTTGTAAAACGACGTGTGCCCGCCGCGGTGGCGGACGACGACGGGGTGGTCGCGCGTGGCCTCGTCGAGATGACGCCGGTGCAGCGAGCCGTCGTCGAGCTTGGTATCGTCGAACATGAACCCCTCGACCCAGAAGCCGGTGGGCGTCTTCTGCGCCTTCTCCCGGATGGCCTTCTGGATCTCCCCCACGCGGCGGAGATTGCAGTTCACGCCGTACAGCTCGTTGACGCCGCTCGGATGGCAATGGCAGTCGATGAAGCCCGCTGTCACCGTCGCCCCGCCGGCATCGATGACCCGGGTGCGAGCCGAGGCCAGGTTGCGCACGTCGGCGCTGGATCTCACCGCCACGAACCGGCCGCTCGCGACGGCGAACGCCTCGGCCCGCGGCTGCGCCGTGTCGCCCGTGTAGACCTTCGCGTTCGTGACGATGAGGTCGGGCGTGATGTCGGGCGGCGAGGCCGCGGAAGACGGCGCCTTGGCCGCGAATCGAGGCGCGCCGACGGCGCCCACGGCCACGCCCCCCGCCAGCGCCGCGCCGAAGCCGAGAAACTCGCCTCTGGTGATCTTCGCCATTGCGCCCCTCCAGTCGTGAAGGCGCACACTCTACCCCACTTTGTGATATCTAGGCGCGCATGAATGTTACCCGCCGCGCCTTCGTCGCCACGTCAGCCCTGGGCTTCGGACCCCTGGCCCTGAGCCTTGACCCCTGGTCCACCCTGAGCGCCGCCTCTGCGCAGCCGATGGACGCCGACGCGCTCTTCGACCGGAGCCTCGTCATCGATGCGCTGTCCGCGGACGAGGACTGGGAGAAGCCGGCACCCATCCTCGAGGCGTACAAGAAAGCGGGGCTGACGGCGATCCACACCAGCCTGTCCAACCGCAACCTCAACATCGCGCTTCGCGACCTGGCCGAATGGCAGGCACGCTTTGAGCAGTGGCCCGACCGCCTCCTGAAGATCGTGAAGGGGGCGCAGATCGCCGAGGCCAAGAAGACGGGCCGCGTCGGCGTGCTGCTCGGGTTCCAGAACGCGACGATCGTCGAACACGACGTCCGCAACCTCGAGCCGCTGTACCAGGCGGGCGCCCGGTGCATCCAGCTCACGTACAACTCGAGGAACCTGCTTGGCGACGGTTGCACGGAGCGCACCAACGCCGGCCTCTCCGACTTCGGCGTCGCCGTCGTCGAGCGCATGAACCAGCTCGGCATCGCCGTCGATCTGTCGCACTGCGGCGAGGCGACCAGCCGCGACGGCATCGCCGTCAGCACGCGGCCACCGGCGTTCACGCACACGATGTGCAAGGGGATCTACGACCACGTGCGGGCGAAGTCCGACGACCTGCTGAAGGCGCTGGCCGACAAGGGGGGCGTCGTGGGGATCGCCGCGCTCGGCTACTTCATCGGGCCCGGGGCCGAGACGAGCTTCGGCGACTATCTCCGTCACGTGGACCACGCCGTCAAGGTGGCGGGCATCGATCACGTCGCGCTGGCATCCGACTATTCCATCCGCGGCATCGAGGCGACGCACACGCGAGAGAGCTGGTACGTCCCCCGGCTGACCAGCTTCAAGCCCGTGTACCGCGTGCGCTGGCCTCCCTGGATCACGGAGCTGGATCCGCCCGAGCGCTTCAGGAACATCGCGCACGGCTTGGCGAAGCGCGGCTACACGAGCGCGCAGATCGAGAAGATCCTGGGCGGAAACTGGGCCCGCTATTTCGGAGAGGTGCTTGGATGACGCGCAGAACGACGCTGTTGATAGCCGCCTTTGTCGCGGGCCTGCTGGCGCATCCGGCGCTCACGGCGCAAACCGGCGGCCGCCGCGTAATTCAGCCGGCGAAGTTCCCGGCGACCGGCCTCCCGTACAGCCCGGGCATCATGGTCGGCAACACGCTGTACACGTCGGGCCAGTTGGGCCGCGATCCGGTGACGGCGAAGCTCGTTTCGGGCGGCATCGAGGCCGAGACGCGGCAGGCGCTGGCAAACCTCCGCGAGGTGCTCCGCGCGGCGGGCATGGACTTCGGCGACGTCGTGAGCGTGACCGCGTTCCTGACGGACTTCGACGAGTTCGACGCGTACAACAAGGTGTACCGCGAGCACTTCCCGAAAGACCCGCCGGCACGCGCCACCGCCGGCGTGGCGCGTTTGAACCTCGGCGCGCGCGTGGAGCTGCAGATGATCGCCGCGCGATGAGCAGCGTGTCCCGCGCGAGGCTTGCGTCAGGCTTGTCCGGGCGGCCGATGAGCGGGCGCGTGGGACGCTGCGGCGGGCACGCATACGAACGGCAGCGACGGAGATCGCGGCGATCTCCGTGGCTGCGTCCCGGCCCGTGCGGCGGGCCGTCGATCAGAAGCGGACGACGAGCGTGCCCTGGAACGCCCGGGCCGCCTGCTGGTTTCGCATCTGCAGGAAGTTCGGGTTGAACCGCTCGTTGGCGCCGCTGTAGTTGTACTGCGTGTAATCGCCGTTGTTGAGCAGGTTGAAGATATTGCCGGCCACTTCGACCTCGACCGAGCCCGGCAGCTTGACGATCTTCCCGATCTTCAAACCGAGCGTCTTGATCGCCGGCGCCTGCACCTGGCCTTCGCCCCGCGTCTGGTTCTCCGGGAACGTGCCCCTCGGCGTGTCGCCGACGAACCGCAGGCGCGTCGAGAGCGGGTTGTTCTGCAGCGATCCGTTCGCCAGCCGAACGCTCGCGGGCCCGAACGCCGCCAGTTGCGAGTCCCCGACCGGCACCTGATCCACGATGGGACCCGACCACGGGCCCGCCAGGATCGTGTAGCTGGCCGCAAGCACCACGTCATACGGCGCGCGATACGTGCCGCCGAACCGGAGCGAATACTTCTGCCACGTCGGACCGTACGTGTGCACCGTTGTCCCGGTGGTGATCGGCAGGCTGTTTTCCTCGTTGTTGCCGCGCGGCATGTACAGCAGCCTGTCGCTCGCGAACGCTCCGGGCTGGATGAACCGCGCCGGGTCCGTCGGGTTCCACGTCCCGCCGAACTCGTGCCACTGGCGGTTGATGCCCGCCATCGCCTGGAAGTTCTTCGACAGGTTCTTGGCCACCGTGATCTCGAGCGCCTGCCACTCGAGGGTGCTCCACGAGTTGTTCGTCTGCTGGAACACGATGCCGCGGTTCGCGTCGATGGCGCCGAACCCGCCGAACGGCTGGTTCGGGCCGCTCGGGTAGATGCCGTTGATGTCCACGCGCGCGTACATGTCCTGGTAGCTGCGCTTCATCCACGAGGCATCGACGCTGAGCTGTCCCGGGAACTGCTTCCGGAAGCCGACGATGAATTCGTCGACGTACGGCTGGTGCAGGTCGGGATCGAACTCGGACGCTGCGATGGAAGCCGAGCGCGCGGGCAGCGGGACGACGGTCTCGAACGTGCCATTGGCGTCGAGATCGTACTCGTCACGCTGGGACGCCGCCTCGTTCGCGCCGAAGATCGTCACGGCATCGCGCCCCATCATCTGCTCGTGGACACGCACGTAGCTGGCACGGAGCACGTTCTTGGCATCACGCGTGACGAGGTACGAGAACCCGATGCGCGGGCCCACCGACCAGCTCTCCTGGCGCGTGATGTCGAACACTTCGTCGTAGCGGCGCACGTAGTCGAAGCGCACGCCGATGTTCGCCGTCAGCCGATCCGTCGGCCGCCAGTTGTCCTGCACGTAGAACCCGATGTTGCGATCGCGGGCGGCGCGCGTGAGCAGTGTCGGCGGACTCTGATAGCGGCGATGGAACGGCACGAGCCCCGCGGAGGGATTGCCCAGTTCCCGCATGCGCCGCTCTTCGAGCACGAACCCGTCGTTCACGTACTGGGTCGTCTGGTCGTACTTGCTGCCGGGCGCCGCGAAGAGGCCGGTCTGGAGCTCGTGCGAGCCGGCAAACGCCTGGTCCTTGAACCAGGTGAGATCGAACCGGATCATGCTCTGCGCGGCCGGCTGCAGGCCGTACGACTGCAGGTTTCCGCCCTCCAGGATGCGGCCGCTGCCCGTGAGCCCGGCGCCCGAGGGCGTCGCCCGTTCATGGATGATGATTTGCGGGCCGCTCCGGCCAAGTGTTGCGAAGGTATCGGCCGTATTGCCGCCCTTGTTGTTGTACGAGGCGGTCAGCGTCGTCGTCAGCGTGTTGCCCCAGATCGAGGTCAGCTTGCCCCCGTAGAGCGACCCGCCGGTGGACTGCACCATGATCGGCTCG
>JBOGIW010000578.1:0-19442 GCA_050748045.1 Vicinamibacterales bacterium
CTCCCACGTTGCCGTCCAGATAAATGGATTCCACCGCCGCCGGCGCGCCGACCGCGTTTCCGAGCACGAACGCCGTGCGGTCATCCAACGGCAGCGCCAGGCTGGCGTTGCGGAGTAGCAGGTCGAGCGCGCGCTCGGCCAGCCAGCGCCGGCGATCGGCCCTTGCGCCGTCCATGCGAAAGCTCCCCGCGGGCCCGCCGGGAACGCGCGCGACGACGCGCGAGCGGAGGCGCTCGGCGTCGAACGCATCCGGCAGATCCCGGAGCGCGTCGGTCGCGACCACGCCGGCGCGTGCCGCCGGCCAGAATTCGCGCACCCCGACGCCGTTCGGAGCGACGGGCCCGAGTCCGGTAATGACCACTCGTCGCTCCAGCCGGCTCACCATGTCAGCTCCCCGCGCTCGACGCGGTGGTGGTCGTGGTCAGCGTACGGACGTACGCGACAAGCGACTGCACGTCGCCGTCCGACAAGCGGCCGCTCCACGACGGCATCACGGCCGATTTGCCGACGGCGGCTCCGCCGTACTTAATGGCTGCAAAGACGCGATCGTCGGTCAAGCCTGCCATCTCCTTCGCCGAGGTGTGATTCCTGGGTGCGACGAACAGGTAGGGCGCGTTGAGGCCTCGTCCGTCACCCTTCACGCCATGGCACGGCGCGCACAACTGTCGATACAAGCGCGCGGGCCGCTCGGACGCCGGCGCTGGCGCGGCCCCGACGCCGTAGACATCGACTGCCGGCGGCGCCGGCGCCGTGGCGGCTTCGGCCAGCAGGTATTCGCTGATCGCTCCGACCTGCGCGGCGCGAAGCGTCGAAATGGGCATCGCCGGTCCTGCCCACGGCCGCGGGTCGGCAACGAAGGCCCGCAACCACTCGGCCGTGACGCGCTGAGCGATCGAATGCAGCTCCGGCCCCGACACGCCGCCGGCCGCGTGTGCGGCGCGATGGCACCCGGCGCAGGGCAGCACCTTGGTGAAGTGCACACGCCCCGAGATGTCGCCCGGGTGGCTGCTTGGATACGGCATCGCTGCACGCACGAGCGAACCGAGGAACGCAATCAGGGGCTCGAGATCCCTGGCCGCCACGGCGGGGTGCGGCGGCACTTTCGACGCATCAACCTTGTCACCCCCCGGCGTGACCACCGTCGCGCGATGCGGCAGGTACCCCGCGGCTCGAAGGCGAGTCGGGGTGGCCAGCCAAGTACGCAGCCATTCGATCCGGTACTTGCTGCCTGCGCCGGCGAGGTTCGGTCCCAGGCTCTCCCCGAGGTCGAGCAGGTCCGCCGCGCCGTCGCCCGTGAAGCCGTGGCAGCGCGCACAGCGTTCGTTCGCAATGCGCTGGCCCGCGTCAACGGTTGCCGGCGACGGCTGTGTTTCGGCTGAGACTCCGGAGCACACGAGGGCGGCGGCGACGAGCGCACGGGCATGGCGGTTACGCATGGGCCGTTCCCTCGACGAATGCGACGGCGCGTACCCAGCCCGCGCTGCCGCCGGCCACCTTGACAGGGAAACAGCAGATGGAGAACCCGTGAGGCGGCAGACGCTCCAGGTTGCAGAGCTTTTCAACCACGCAGAACTCGAGGTCGCGCCCGACGAAGTGCGCGGTCCAGGCGGCGTCCGCTCCCTCGGACGGGATCCGGCGGCGCATGACGCTCAACGGAGGGTCGATGCTCCAGGCATCGGTCCCGATGACGCGCACGCCGCGACCGACCAGCTCGCGGACGAGACGCGGGTCGAGCCATCGGCCCGACTCGAGGTACGCTGGCGTGCCGTAGTGCGTGGCGGCGCCCGTCAGGAACAGCACGATGTCGCCCGCGGCGACGGCCCGCTCCGTTCTCTGTTCGTGGCCCGCCAGCTCGTGCAGCCCGACCGCCCACTCGTTCGAGCCTCGCACGTCGATGCAGACGCCCGATCCACAGAACCAATCGAGGGGGATCTGGTCCACGGTACGGCTTGGACGATCGCCGCATCGCGGCGCGTAGTGGAAGGGGGCGTCCACGTGCGTTCCCGCATGCGTGATGGCCGTGATGCGCTCGCTCGCCCACGCGCAGCCGTCCGGCAGCAGGCGCTGATCGATTCCCACCAGCTCGCTCAGGTGCCTTCCGCCCGCGGCGTGGTCGAAGCGTTCGACGTGCACGGGCACGGGCTCCGATTCATGCTCGGCCAGCGAGACGCTCAGGTCCACGAGTCTCGTGCCTCGCTTCATGGCACCACCACGACGGTTGACCGTGTATCCGGTCGGTCGGACGAGGTGACGATGTAGGTTCCCGGATCACGGAAGGCGTGCGAGAACGTGTCTCCGGGCCGGAGGGGAGGAGACTGCGCTGGACCGGCGGGACCCGCGATGCGGACGCCGAAGGGCGGGCGTTGGGCCGCGTGTGCGTCGGGCTTCAGCTCGCGGCGCCACGTCACCGTACGCCCGGCGCGAACTTCGATGCGGGGGGGATCGAAAAACGGAGGCGACTCGCGCATCGACACTTCAACCAGTGGCGACGCGACGTGGCCCAGGTGCACCAGCAGCGCGTTCAGCAGGCGATCGGGAAAGCTTTGCAAGCCTGGCGCGGCCAGCGCCAGGTCGGATCGAATGGCCTGCAGGGCCTTGGCCCGCGCCGCGACCTCTCCCGGCGGGGGCAGCGCCTCCGCGCGCTCCTGCAGAGATCGGATCCGTGCCTCGGCGTCGGCCGTGAGCGGATGCAGCGAGCGAAGCGCCCGCGCGAGCGCCTCGTCCGCGGGGGCGTACTCGAATGAGGCGGTCGACGTCCCGACGTGTCCGGCGCCGTCGGTGACACGGACCCCGATCGTGTGGCGTCCCGGCAGCGCAGCGGCCAGCGACACGCGGCCGGCCGCCACTGGCGCGGGCACGCCGTCCAGGAACGCGTCGATGCGGGTGATGCCCGAGACGCGCTCGCGCGTCATCAGTGTCAGGAACGGTACGACGCTCCGGACCGACCCCGCTGGCGAGACGATCGAGACCTCCGGCGCGGCGGCGTCGAGCACGCCGATCTGGCCGGTGTACTGCTCCGAGAACCACACATTTCCCTCGCGGTCGTGGGCGATCCCGAAGGGCCTCGCCGTCCGGGCCTGGGGCGGCACTGAGGGTTCCGCGTCGGGCTCTCCCGTGGGGATCGGGTACGTCTGGATCGATCCGTCCCGACGCCGGAAGCGAACGAGGAGGTTGCCATCGAGCGCCGCCGCCCACACGTCGCCGTCGGGGCCTACGGCGACGCCCGCAGGACGTTTTGCGTGCCCTGGCAGATCGATCAGCCGGATCGACGCGTCGCGCGACGGGAGATGACCGAGCCGGCCTTCGAGCTTCGCGAACCAGACGCCGCCGCTCGCGTCGAGCGCGAGGCCCGCGGGTCCCGTGACCAGTCCCGTGCTCGAGGTCCCCATCTTGAACTCGCGGAACGCGTGCGTGTCCGGGTCGTACATGCCGATGGCGTCGGCGTAGCTTTCCGTAAACCAGATCGCTCCCGTCGTGGGATCGACGGCAAGCCCGGCCGGTCCGCTGTTCGGCGTCGGGATCTCGAGGTGCTCCGCTTCGGTGCCGCCTGGCTTCAGCCGGCCGAGGGTGCCCGATCCGCGCTCGGTGAACCAGATGGATCCATCGCGGGCGATCGCGACGTTGAACGGCCAGCTGTTCTCGCCGGTGGGAAAGACGTCGATCGCGCCGGTGTCCACTGTCAGGCGGACCAGCTTGTTGTCGTAGCTGGCAGTGACCCAGATCACGCCCGGATGGCCGTTGTCGCGCGTGCCGACCGCAAGACCCACGGGCCGGCTGTCCTTGCCGATGTCGTACGTCCGTACGCCGTCGCTCGTGTAGCGGACCACCCGGCCCGCTTTTGCGAGCGCCACCCACACCGCGCCGGACTCGTCAACGGCGAGGATTGCGGGCCCGCTGTCGATGGCGCCGACGGCGTACTCGCGAATCACTGGAGCGGAGGCCTCCTGCCGCGCGTCCACGCGCTCGGCCAGGACGAGGGCGAGGCCGGCGCCGGCGATGGCCGCGCCGGCGCTCAGGGGAAGTGGAACCACCCGTCTGGTCATTGGACGACTCCGACGTTCTTCGTCAACCATTCCGCTGCCAGCGGCAGCCACTGATGCACGACCGACGTGCCGACGTGTTCCGCGTCGAAGCACACGCGCTCCAGCCGGCCCGTCGCCCACTGCTCGTACGCGTCTCCGTGCTGGCGGCCGAAGAGCTCGTCCCTGGTCATCTCGACGAGCAACAGCCGCGCTCGCGGCGGCGACACCCGATCGATGCGCGTCGCGTCGAGATCGAGCTGCGTCACCTCGCGACCCAGGGTGACCGCCAGCATCCGGGCGAGCCGGGGTGGCATCGCGTCCAGCGGTTCGAACCACGCGTTGGGCGACACGAGCACCCCGCGGTGGAACCGGTCGTCGCCCGAAAGGAGCCTGGCCGCGAGCTGTGCGCCGAAGCTCACGCCGAAGGCGGCGTACGGGGGGCGTGAGCCTCGACGCGCCAGCCAGTCAGCGACGCGGGACGAGAGCCGCTCCGTGTCGAATTGCGGCAGGCCGGCCGCGTACGCACCCGGCACATCGAGCGACAGCGTGGCAAGGTCCCGTTCCAGGAATGCGCGGCTGAACGCCTGCAGCTCGCACTCACACACCGAATCGAGCCCGTTCAACAGCACCACCGACGCGCCGGACCAGCGCGCGGGCTGTTGAAAGTAGCCGGTGACGCCTCCGCGTGCGCCGCCGGCGCCGATCTGTACGCGCGTGGCCAGCTCCGGCGCGCAGTCGCACGCACGCTGAAACGATCGGGCGGCAAGCCCCCGAAGCCGCCTGGTGCGGCGGATCGTCCATCCGGGCGCACTTGTCGTGTGGACGTCGAGGGACGCGGCCTGGCACAGCGCGCTTGCGTCGCGCCACAGGCGGGCGGCATCCGACGCGCGCTCCGAGCCGCGCGCCCGCCGCGCCGCCGCGAGACACGTGGCCAGGAGCGGACGGCAGCTCGCGTACCAGCTCTTTCCGCTGGACACATCGGCGACCAGCGCTCCGACGAGCGACGCTGGAATCCCGGCAAAGCAGAGCCGGTCCCGGAGCATGTCGAGCTGCGCCATCTCCTACCGCGCGCCCGGCATCGGATCGGTGGGCTGGTCCGTGACGCACAGCCGCCCGATCCGGTTGGCAAACTGTTCCGTGAACCACAGACAGCTCTTGCTGTCCATGTCCAGCCCACCGATCCAGGCTCCCTCGGCAGGAATCCGATAAACCGCCGTCACCTGTCGCGACGGCAGATCGAAGCGCAGGATCGCGTTGTAGAAGACTGTTGATATCCAGATCGCCTGGCGGACCCGGTCGTAGACCAGCTTGAAGGGCGCTGACTGGACGGGAAGATCGTACTCGGTGATCCGGCCGGTTGCCGGCTCGAACACCCCGAGCTTGTCACTGCGCATCTCCGCGAACCACAAGCGCCCGGCATCGTCGTCGACCAGCGAGAGGGGCCACGCCATCTTCGTCGGGATCAGCCACTGCCGGACCGACCAGTTCGTCTTGTCGACGAGCCCGAGATGATTGCCGGTCTTCTCGGCGAACCACACACGATTCTGCCGATCGACATACACCGTCCGCGGCTGGGCATCCGGCGTTGGAAGCGAAAGGAAGCGCCATTGACCCGATGGGGTCCGCCGGCCGATCTGATTGGCCTCGCTGAGCGCCACCCAGACGTTGTGATCGAAATCGACGGCGATGCCAATGGGGTAACCGTTCGGAACGGGAATGTCGTATTCGGTCAGCGTCATGTCTCGCAGCCGCGCGATCTTGTTCGCCGCGCGAAGGCTGAACCAGAGGTCCGGCCCGCACGGATCCCTGGCAATCGATGTCGGACCGGATTCGGGCGACGGCAGCGGCAGCTCGTAGACGCGGCCCCGCTCGACATACCCGATGCGGCTGCCAGGGCTCCCGGGCGGGAAGCCGGGTCCCACCCAGCCGCCTCCCATCTCCGTAAACCAGACCCGGTCGTCACCATCGACGGCCACGATCCCGGGAAGCGCATTCGCGGTCGGCACGTTGAACTCGTCAATCCGGAATTCACCCATGTGTCGCGCGCTTACAGAGGGGCTGCCCGGCGTCCGGGCGTCGGACAGGTAGCCGAGATCCGTCCGGACGATCACGCCGATGCGATTCGTGCCCTGCGCGGCGAACCAGACGTTGCCCTTGGAATCCACGGCGATCCCGGCGACGTAGGCATCGGGGCCCTGAACGGGGTAGTGGCTGACGGCGCCGGACTCACGGTCGAACCGTCCCACCTTGTCGGCGAAGAGCTCCGAGAACCAGATGTCGCCGCGTCGATCCACCGCGAGGATGAAGGGACCCGAGAACCGATCGCCTACCGAGTACTCCGAGATCGCGCCGTTCGTCGCAATGGTCCCCAGCTTCCCCGCGTTCCGTTCCGAGAACCACACGTTGTTGGCGGCGTCGACGACGACGCCGCACGGCTTCGCGTCGGGCGTGGGCACCGGGTGCCGTACGAAGCGGGCGCTGTCGGGGTCGAAGCGCGTGATGGCGTTCCCGTCGCGCTCGGCGATCCAGATGCGATCCGACTGGTCCACCGCGATCCCCGTGGGCTTGGCGGAGGCGACCGGCAGCGGGAACTCATGGACGACGCCCGCGACGGGATCGACGTACCCGACCTTGTTGCCCTCCGTCTCCGTGAACCAGGGCCGTCCCTTCGAATCGATGGCGAGGCCCGTCGGCCACGCGTTGGGCGTGGGCACCGCGAAGCGTGTGACGGCGCCGTTCGGAGCGAGCCGCGTAATGCGGTTGCCGAGGCGCTCGGCGATCCAGAGGTTCTTCGCGCGATCGAACGCCACGCCCATCGGGCTGCTGCCGCCGGCATCGAGCGACCACTCGGAGATCGTCCCGCCTTGATCCAGCCTCCCGATGCGGCTCTGCGCCGGAGCGTCGATGAAGTTGCGGGCGAACCGCCCCCCGCTTTCGCTGAACCAGACGTGGTCCTCGGAGTCGATCGCGATGATGTGTGGCACCGCACGGGGTGTCGGAACGTCGTATTCGAACGCCGTGAACGGCCGTCCGTCGGACGATTTGTCGTTGCGCGGCTTCGCCGTGACGCGAGTGACCGCCGGCATCGAGAGCCGATCGCCGGCTGCTGGCGGGATGACCGGCGCCTGCGCGCTCGGAAACCCCTGCCCGGCGAGACACAGCGCGAGGATTGCGCAGGCTTCAACGCGTGCTCGCGACATAAGCGCTCTCTCTTTCGGTCTCGAGGCAGGTCTTCAGGGCCCGCATGGTCTGAAGGCTGTTGGCGTTGATCGTCTCCATCACGCGCGACGTGATCGCCTCGTCCGAAGCGGCCAGATCCTGCAGCCGCTCGCGCGCCCGTTCGGGATCGACGACCACGCGGTGCAGGACCCTCACGATCGTGCCCGGACCGTGCGCCTCGAACGTCCACCTGCCGCTGTGGACGCGCAGGAATGCCGGCGGGACAGGCTGGTAGAACAGGATGCGGTCGCCGTGGCGGATGCGCACGGACTTGAAGACATCCACCGAGGATCCCGTGCGGACCGAGAACACCAGCACCTGGGCGTGCTCATCGCCGTAGAGGCAGTCGATACGCCGCACGTGCGCCGCAACGGCCGGCCAGCGCTCCGGCCGCCAGAAGACCTCCATCACGTCCGCGCACTCCGCGGCGATCTCTATCTGGGATTCGCACCTGTCCATGTCAGGTCCTCCCGGTTGTCGACTCGTGACACGCGGTTCGCGTGCTGCTGCGTGAACCAGATGGACCCGTCGGACGCTTCCGCGATTCCGCGCGGCTTTGCGGCTCTGGTTGCCAACCTGATGCTGGCGGTGTGCCCAGTGTCCGGGTCCAGTACTACGATCTCGTTCGCGCCGTTGCCGCCGAGGCCGCCGCCGTCCGTAATCCAGATCAGGCCCCGGTGGTCTCGGGCAAGCCTGACGGGCTCCGATCGGTCCGTCCTCAGCTTGAACTCGGTCCAGCGCCCCGTGCGCCGGTCGAGCCGCGCCACGCTCCTGAGTCCCGGCAGCGTGACCCAGACCGCGTCGCCGGCGCACAGCAGTGCACCCGGAAACGCCTCACCGATCGGGAGGGCGTAGATCTCGAACGCGCCCGAGCCGCGGTCGAGCCGCGCCACGTAGTTGCCGCGCTCCTCCGACGCGGACACCCACAGGTATCCCTCGTCGTCGAGCGCGAGCTGCTGGGGGCTGCTCTCGCGTCGCGGCATCTCGATTTGCGTCACCTGCGCCGTACGGGGGTCGAGGCGCGCGATCGCGTTGTCACCGGGCAGCGCCACCCAGACATGGCCGTCGTCGCCCACGAGCACGTCCGAGGGGAGTGACGCCGGGCTTCCGACCGGAAATTCACGCGTGCGCCCGCTGGCCGCATCCACCTGCGCCACGCTTCCGGTCCGAAACTGCGCCACCCAGAGGGCGCCGCTCGGTCCCTTGTCGACCGCGACCGGCATGCTGGCCGGTGTAGGCAGCGGGAATTCCTTGAAGCGCTGTGTTTCGAGGTGAATCGCGCCGAGCTGGTTCGCGAACCGCTCCGGGAACCAGAGCCATCCGTCGGCTTCGACGAGATCATCGCCGGGGCCGGCGCCAGGCGTCGGCACCTCGAAGTTGATGACGCCGGGCTCGCGGCCATCGGAGGTCTCGGGTCGCGGCAGCAGGGCCGGGTCGAGCATCCCGATCTTGTTGCCGAGCTGCTCGGTAAACCAGACACGTCCCTTCCGATCGACCGCGATGCCGGCAGGCCGGCTGTCGGGGGTCGGAATCTTGTACTCCGTGATCTCGCCCGTGCGCGGATCCATTCGGCCGATCGCGTTGCCGAACACTTCCGTGAACCACAGCACGTCGTTCTGGTCGGCGACGATCTTGAACGGCGCGGCGAACTTCGTGGGCAGCGGGAACTCGGTGACCTGGTTGCCGCGCAGCCGGCCGATCTTGTTCCCCACCATCTCGACGAAGTAAATCGTTCCGTCGGAGGTCTCGCAGATTCCGGTGGGCCTGGCCAGGGCCGTGGGGATGATCACGCGATCGATCGTCTTGGAGGCCGGATCGTAGTAGCCGATCTCGTTGCCCGCACGTGTCGTGAACCACACGCGCCCGCGGCGGTCGACATAGACGGTCCGCGGCTCCGACTCCGGCGAGGGCATGTCGACGTGCGTGAATGCTCCCGAGGGGGTCATCATCGTGATGCGGTTCGCGAACCGCTCCGCGATCCACAGCCGCCCCTCGGCGTCGATGTCGATGCCGAGGGCCTCGCCGTCCGGGCGTGGGACCTGGAACTCCTTGATGACGCCGTCCGGCGACAGCCGTCCGATCCGGTTCGTGAGGCGCTCGGTGAACCACACGGTGCCTGAGGGGTCCATGACCAGCGAGTCCACACCGACGCGGCTTCCGTCGCCGTTCGGCGTGGGCGTGGCGTATTCCACCATGGTGCCGTGCGCATCGAGGCGCGCCACCTTGTTCATGGGCGGGATGTCCTCAAAGCCGTAGAACCCGCCCCCGCCTTCCGTGAACCAGATGCTGTCGTCAACCGTGCTCGCGATAATCATCCGCGGCACGCTCTTGAGCGTGGGGATCGGGTATTCCGTGAACGCGCGCTGGTACTCGTGCTCCGGCGGCGAGACGAGCGAGCCGTCCTTGGCCCGCACCGTTACGGCGCCGCGCATGAAGTGATGGCGATGGCAGACGAAGGAGTACGCGCCTGCCTTCGTGAACGTATGCCGGTACGTCTGTCCCGGTTCGACGTCGGCGGCGAACAGCCTCGACTCGTCATCGGTGAGCCCGTGGATCAGCTCGGGCCCCACGTTCTTCCACGCGACCGTGTCGCCGACGGCGATTTCCAGGCTCTGAGGCGCGAAGTACGGAGGAGCGTCGGTAAGTGTCACGACATGGTCGGCGGCGGCGGCCGGCCGGGCGCCCGCCGCCAGCAGGAAGGACAGCCCCACGGCAAGACCGGCAAGGAGCGCTCGCACGTGCCTACACCTCCGCGTCCCGAGACACCACGCGCGCGATCAGGTCACCGACGGTCTGCACCCCGGAGACGTCGATGCGAAGGTCCGGGGTGCCGCGCGCGGCGCACACCAGCGCGGCCACTTCGACGACCTCGATCGAATCGATGCCGAGATCGCCCTGCAGCCGGTGCACCGGCAGGATCTGCGGCGCGTTGCATCCAAAGCGCCGCAGCGCCTCTTCCACCGTGTGCTGAATGTCGTCGCGTTCCATGACACCCTCAGTCAGTGGACAGTCGGTGGCGAAACCACAAGGCGGCGGCGCCCTGGTGCCCGCGCGCGACCGCAACGGCGATGCGTTCGGGGCGGCCGCCGTCGCATCGCGTGAGCGCCTCGCAGGCCAGCGCCGCGGCGACCGCGCTCGACGCGCCCAGCGAATCGCCACTCGTCGCGACGACGTCCACCACGTCGTCGGGCTTCACGCCCAGCACGTCGCACACGGCTGGGACCGTGTCCCGGTCCGTTTGATCGGCCGCCACGACCGCCGGCCCGATTGCCGCGCCCGGACGCAGGGACTTCCGCCGGCGACGCAGGTGCGCGAGAAACGGCTCGTGGTCACCGGCCGGGCCCGTGTCGTATCCGATCACCGCGAGGGGAGACGCCGCCGTGGCGTCCAGGAGCAGATACGCAGCCGCTTCTGCCAGCGTGTCAACCTGCCAGCCTGCGCCGGCGAGGGCCCGACGGACCATGGTCGACAGCGGCGCGTCGGTCCCCCCGGCGAGCGCGCGCCGCTGGCGGCCGGACATGATGCGCTGCGCCGCCAGCGCGATGGCATGGGCGCCCGCACACCGATCGGTGGCGACGGTCTTCGCCCATCCCTGGAGCCCCAGACGGATGGAGATCTCGCCCTGCGGCGCCGCAGGAAACCAGGCGGTCGCCAGATATGGACTCATCGCCGTCAGTCCCGGGCCGTGCAGCAGCGCCAGTTGCGGCTCGGCGAAGCACCACCCGGCGAGCATGGTGCCATTCGCGATGCCACAGTCGGCGCGCTCGGTGGCGCCGAGCTCGGCCAGCGCAACGCGAGCGGCGCACAGCCCCAGCATCGTGAACCGATCGAGCTTGCGACGGTCGCGCAGGCTCAGCTCCGTCATGCGGCCCAGCTCCTCGTTGTCGATGGGGCTGGCGGACCCATCCGGCCGCCGGGGCGCGCAGACCCCCCACGCACGCACCGGGACCTCGAGGCCGTGCGGCGCGCAGTCCGGGCCGCCGTCAGTGGAAGCGAGCGACACGGTCGGTCACCTCGAACAGGTAGAAGCGGGTGGGCACCTGCAAAGCGCTGAAGAACAACCGTTCCATGACGACGATTTTCGGGTCCTTCGGGCGATTGTGACGGTTGGTGTACGCGTTCTCCGCGTTCTCGAGCGACGTGTACTCGCCGTAGTTGATGGACATCGCCGACAGCTCACGAGGGCGCGGCGAGTACGGCGTCTGCGGCCACGGAGAATCGTTCACCTCGACCGCCGTCTCCTCGCCGAGATAGCCCGCCGGCCGCCGGTCCCTGATGAAGGTCTTCACTTCGTCGAGGACCTGGTCGTACTGGCCGCGGTACTTCGGGTACGGAATGAACAGGCCGAGGTGGGCGATCCGACCCTTGTGCGGCGCTGGTGCCGCCGTCGCGCCGGCGTCTGTTTCGGGGAGCGCGTCGTACGCCTTGAGCATGCGCGTGAGGTGGACTTCCGGCGCCCTCCGGCAGAGCCACGCGAGCACGCTGAGCCGATTCCTCATCGCGTCGGATGCCGCCGCGGTCTCCGTGAACTTCGTGTACGTGGCGTACTGCGCCGCCAATGGGTCCAGGTTGCGCAGCACGCGTTCCTCGAGAAAGCCTCGCTGCTCGACGAGGCGCGCCTGTGATTCCACCAGGGCCTTCTCGAAAGCGCCGCCCATGTCGGGCACGATGTCGTACAAGGCCACCTGCACGTACACCGGTTGGGTGGCCTCGGGCCGGACCACGGCCAGCGCGACCAACAACACCGCCAATGTCAGCACGTACCGCATGGCTCCCTCACCTCGAGCGCACGAAACGCTGCACGCGCGCGTTCGTCGCATCACTCACGTACAGATTGCCGCTGGGGTCAACCGCCACGCCGACCGGCTGGTCGAACTCGCCAAGGCCTGCGCCGAACGTGCCGAGCTGCGACTTGTAGGCGCCGTTTCTGTCGAGCACCTGGACGCGGCTGTTGCCCCAGTCCACGACGATGAGGTTCTGGTCGGCGTCCATGGCCAGGCGGGCGGGGCCCTTGAACTGGCCGTTGCCCGTGCCGACGCCGCCCAGCGTGGCGAGGTGCTTGCCGTCCGAGGTGAACTTCTGAATCGAGTTGTTGTACCAGCTCGAGACGTACACGTTGCCGTCGGTATCGACCACGACGCCCGTCGGGCCGAACACGCGGGCGGATGCGGCCCCGGTGTTCCCGAACGACGTGATGAACGTGCCGTTCAGATCGAACTTCTGCACGCGGTTGTTGTGCCAGTCGTTCACGTACACCCACTCACGCTTGTCGTCGATGCCGATGACCTTCGTGCGGTTGAACTCGCCGTCGGCGCTCCCGAACACGCCCCACTTCGCGAGGAAGCGTCCCTGCGAATCGAACTTCTGAATGCGGTGGTTGTAGCTGTCCACCACGTACAGGTTCTTCTTCTGGTCCATGGCAATCGACTCGGCGCCGTTGAACTGGCCGTCACCCTGGCCGAAGCTGCCGAACGTCAGCACGGCGTTGCCGGCCGGATCGAACTTCTGAATCCTGAAGTTCGCGGTATCCGACACGAAGACCGAGCCGTCCGAATCGACGAGCACGCCTGTCGGCGCGGTCAGCTCGCCCGGCCGGGCGGCCGGGAACGTCACCTTGGAGATGAAGTTGCCGCCCGAGTCGAACTTCTGGACGCGGCGGCTGCGGTCCAGGACGTAGACGTTGTCGGCGCGATCGACCTCGACCGAGATGGGCCCGGTCAGCTCGCCGTCCCGCCGTCCAAACGTCTCGAGGCGCACAACCGTCTCGAAGCTCGGATTCAGCTTGTACACCGCATACGTGCCACGCGCCGCCACCCAGATGAACCCCTTGGAGTCGACGGCGACATCCATCGGCCCGAGACCGCCCGAGGTCGTGATGCCGAGCGAGCGGTCGCTCGACGCCGCAACGAGCTTGCCGTTCGAATCGAACTTCTGGATGCGGTTGTTGAACTCGTCGGCGACGTAGACGTGGCCCTGGGCGTCGACGGCAAGCCCGCGCGGTCCGAGGAGTCTCCCGGGCTCGGTGCCGCGCTGTCCCCAGCGCGTCAGCATCCTCCCATCGGCCCCGAACTTGACGATCTGGTTCCTGGCGCGGTCCGAGACGTAGATGTTGCCGCTGCGGTCGGCGGCCACACCCCCCGGATAGGCGAGCGGCGCGTCGGTCAGAGGCCGTGGCACACCGGCGGTGATCCTCCGTCCGAGCGGTGTGAACCGGCTGATGGCCGCGCGCGACTGTCCCGCTGCGGCGAGCGCCCCCTCCTCGACGACGACGAGGTTGCCCTTGGGATCCACCGTGACCGCAACCGGTCGCTGCAGCTTCGCCGCCTGCGCCAGGAAAGCGGTCTGGATCGTCCCGGCCGGTGTGACGCGAATGACCCGGCCATTGTAGCGGTCCGTCACGAAGACCCTGCCGGTGGCGTCGACGGCGAGCCCCTGCAGATCGCCCACCTGCGGCGGCCGGCCGAACGCGCGGTCGACCTTGAATTGCGGTGCAAGAGTGACAGGCTGCCCCGAGGCGGCCGTCGGAATCACCACGAGAAGGACAAGCGCCAGTAGGTCTGGCCACTGCCTGTAAGTCATGGCATCTGCTCCGTGGCGGATCGCCGGTTAACGAGAGAAGTAGTTTTCGACCACCACACCAGCACTCGCACCACTGGCCTCTTTCGCGACGGCAAGATGGTCGAGGCGCTGGCGTCTGACCTGCTCCGGCGCCCGGAAGAACTCGCTGTAGGCGAGCAGTCGTCCCGTCATGCGGTCCTTCATCAGCGAGCTGCCGGACATGCCCGCCCGCTCCGCCAGCACCTTCCGGGCCGCGTCGATCGTCACGCCGGGATCGAAGAACTCGAGCAGTCCAATCTGCCCGGTGTAGCCGGCCTTGAAGAAGCCGAGGCAGGTTCCGTCGCGGCCGAACACCTGTTGCATCGCGACCCGGCCGGCCAGCGGAATCACCCGCGGGGGGACGCCACGTTCCCAGCCCCAATCCGGCACGAGATGTTCGACCACCGTGGCGGCCACGCGCACCGGCGGCGACGCCAGGTAGGGGCGAAGCGCGTCGTCCCGTTCGGCATCCACGCGCTCGGCCGTCGCCTCATCGTGGTAGCGCGTGATCGCAAAGAGCTCGGAGGAGGAGTACACGTCGGATCCGCCGTCAGCGCCGGCGGCCGATCGGGCGGCCGAGGTGCCGGGCGTGCGGCTCGTGAGCCGCGTGTCGG
The DNA here is from genome assembly GCA_050748045.1 of Vicinamibacterales bacterium. Classification (GTDB taxonomy): domain Bacteria; phylum Acidobacteriota; class Vicinamibacteria; order Vicinamibacterales; family UBA2999; genus CAVYVZ01. The sequence goes on from JBOGIW010000578.1 coordinate 14,453, forward strand.
CGGACGGCAGTCCCTGCACGATCTTCTCGTTGGCAAAGCCGGACAGCATGCGGCTGAACGGCCCGGATGTGACCATCTCGCTGACGAACTCCACCTGCGCGCCAGGGCGAGTCTGATACATCGTGACGGTCACGTGCGAGGCGCTCGCGATCGCTTCCATCCAGTAGACGGGGTCGTCGGCGTGACCGAGAGCGACCCAGGCCGGCAGCGCCGCGACCGCGAGGCATGCCCCAAGGCGACGATCACATCTCTTCATAGACGTCACTCCATTCCGTTGTTCAAGCGTTCCTGCTTGGAGTCCTGCGCGTCCCGCGCCAGGGCCGTCAGGCGTTCGAACAGGAGTTGCCGGTCGTACGGCTGCGGAAAGTAATCGGATGCGCCGTGCTGCAGCGCAGTCGCGACGTCATCCTGCGTGATCCCGCCGTTGAGCAATACGACGCGCGCGTGCGGCGCCGAATCCCTGACGCGCTGCAGGGCGTCCAGCCATTCGGTCGCGGCGCACGAGCAGTCGATGACGATGGCATCCGCCGAGGCGAATGGCGCCCCGTCTTCGAGCAGTTCCAGGCGAGCAACCACGGTCACGGGACAGTACCGGCCGAGCGAGCGCACCAGATGCCAGTCGGTGCTGACGCCCGCGCCGGCGAGACACACATGCACGGCGAGTCCTTTGTCGGGCTGAGGCGCCTCCCAGCGAGGCGCCCGCACGCCGCGTGAGGCAAGACTGTGGCCAGCGCGAATCCGCCGTGGAGGCGGGATATGCGCGCGACAGACCGGTCGTCCGGATCAGGAGATCCTGATCCCAAGATCAGGGATGCATCGGCCGCCAGGCGGTCATCGGCAGCCGGCTCCGATGCCGGCGCGAGCCGGACGCCGCCTACCCGTTCTCGGGCCTCTCGGGCTGATTGCCGTACCGCGTCAGGCGATACTGCTTGAGCTTGATGTGAAGGTTCCGCTCGCTCAAGCCGCACAGGCGCGCAGCGGTGCTCACGACGCCGTGACTTTCTTCGAGCAGCCGCGTGAGGTACTTGTGCTCGAACTCGGCGATGACCGACGCTTTCGCCGAATGGAAGTTGCTCACCGCCCGCGAGTGGACGGTGGCGTGCGGAACGGTGACCTCCGCCGGCAGATCCGCGAGATCGATCACGGGCCCGCGCGCGAGGAGCACCGCCGCGTGGATGATGTTCTCCAGCTCGCGCACGTTGCCCGGGTAGGAGTAGGCCTGTAGCGCCGCGCCCGCCGACGGAGTGAGCCCGGTGATCCCCTTCTGGTACATGCCGGCGGCCACCCCCACAAAATGCTCGATGAGCATCCCGATGTCGTCGTGGCGTTCTCGCAGGGGTGGTAGCTCGAGCCGCAGCACGTTGAGCCGGTAGTACAAGTCCGCGCGAAACAGTCCGTTGGCCACCATGTCGCGGAGGTTCCGGTGTGTCGCGGCCACGATCCGCACGCGGCACCGGAGCGGGTGCGGACATCCGACCGGCGAGTACTCGCCGAACTGCAGAAATCGGAGGAGCTTCGGCTGCAAGGCCGGCGTCATCTCCCCGATCTCATCGAGAAAGATCGTTCCATCCGCCGCCGCTTCGATCTTGCCCAGCGCGCGCTCGTCGGCCCCGGTATACGCGCCCTTCATGTGCCCGAAGAGCTCCGACTCCTGCAACGACTCGGGCACCGAGCCGCAGTTGACAGGCACGAACGGGCCTTCGCGGCGCTTGCTGCGCTGGTGCAGGAGCCGCGCGATGATTTCCTTGCCGGTGCCGCTCTCGCCGAGGATGAGGACCGAGGCTTCGGTATCCGCCGCTCGATTCACGATATCGAGCACGCGGAGCAGTTGCGGATCCCGGCCGACGAGAGGCATCACCTCGTGCTGTCCGGGTGTCGGGACGAAAAGCGCCGCACCGCGCGGGGGGTGGTGACGCGACATGCCTCTCTCACACGTACTGCGCAGCGGGACTGATTCGTGTATGGGAGCTTATATGCGGAAGTACTGCAAATTCCAAGCGCACCCGCGTCGCGCCTGCATAATTTTTGTCGAACCGTGGAGGAAGCCCAGGTTTCCCAGGACCTAGGTCCCAAATCGCGTTCGCCATCCCGTTGCCTCTGCGCTAAGATCCTCGCGGGAGCCGCCCCACGGAGGACGTCATGTCCGAGCAGCAGCATCACGGCGTCAAAGAGCTCGCGGCCGCGATCCGGAAGGGCGCGGAGCGTCGTCCCGACCAGGCCTTCGGCGATTACTTCATCGGGCGCCGCGCCTCGTGCGCGCTGGGCGCGGCGTACGAGGGCATGTACCGTCTGGCCGAAGACATGGGCGGCAAGCGGCCGACGAAAGATCTCGAATGGTTCTTCGACTGCCTCGAGAGCACGATCGGGTGGTGCCCGGCCGAGGGCTGCAGGAAGCACCTCGTGCTCTCGGCGATGATCGTGCACCTGAACGACGCGCACCAGTGGTCGCGCGAGCAGATTGCGACCTGGCTCGAGCAGAACGGCGTCAACAACGCCCAGAGCCCGTCGCCGCAGTCCCAGAAGCGCTGACGCGCCCGAGCCTCACAGCCGCATCAGCAGATCCCCGATGAGGTACCCGACGGCTGCGACGCCGAAGCCGACCAGGAACATGTCGCGGCCGCTCGCCCAGATGCCGCGGCCGGTGAACACGCTCCGCGCGGCGCCGACACCGAAGTGCGCGAGCATGCTCACGGTGAGGGAGGCCCAGAGCGCCGGGCCCGGGTCCATCGTGAGGAAGGGCACGAGCGGGATGAGCGCGCCGAACGCCGTCGCCGTGCCGGTCGCGACGCCATCGGCGATCGGTGAGACCGCCGGCGCCTGAATCCCGAGCTCTTCCCGCACCTTCGTGTCGAGCGCGCGCTCGGGGTCGCGCATGAGCGCCTGCGCCGTTTCACGGGCCCGCGCCGGCGGGAGCCCCTTCGACTCGTAGATGAGCGCCAGTTCCTCTTCTTCGAGGTCCGGCATCAGCCGCATCTCGTCGCGCTCGAGGCCAATCTGCCGTTCCGTCACTTCGGCCTGGCTCTTCGCCGCGAGGTAGCCGCTCGCGCCCATCGACAGCGCGTCGGCCATCGCGCCGGCGACGCCCGTGACGATGACGATGTGCGGGGCGACGTTGGCGCCGATCACGCCGGCCACCAGGCCGAAATTCGCGGTGAGCCCGTCGTTGAACCCGTACACGATGCTCCGCAGGTAGTCTCCGCCCGGCGCGCCGTGCCACGGTTCTCCCACGCGTCCGATGGACTCCGAGAGCTCTCGCGCGTGCGTCGCCGACTCCGACGCGATCGACACCGCCGTCTCGTGCGCCTGCTGGGTTGTGCGATCCGCGAGACGGAGGTAGGCGCCCACTTCGCGCGTCTCTTCAGCGATGACGAATGGAAGGATGGTGGACGATCCGAAGCGCGCCGCGAGCCAGGCGAGCAGGCGGGTGCGCGCCGCCGTCGCGTGATCGGGGATCGGCGTCTCGTGTGCGGCAAAGAGCTCCCGCCAGCGCGCGGCGTGCGCATCCTCCACGCCGGCCAGCCGCTCGAAAATCTCGCGCCGCGCGGCGTCGTGCTCGATCGACGCGAGGCGGCGATACAGCCACGCGGCGTCCATCTCGTCCCGGTAGTGATCGGCCCAGCTTGGTTCCACAGACATGCCGGGCATGCTACCAGCGACACGCCGCGGCACGGAAAGCTGAGACTGGGATTCACTCTCCGCGATCCGCGCTGGACGGCGGATCGCCGGGCTGGGTCGCGGATCGCGGACCGCGGACCGCGGATGGCGGCTCCAATCCTCCGTATTGGACCTTGGTCCTACGAACGGTTTGCCGGATTCACCCCGGTGAGAGGGGCCGTCGGCGGTCATCGGAGGAACGGCGTCCGTCACGCGTTTAGTCCCGCCAAACGCCCAGTTTTCGCGCGCAGGCGGGCATGCCCCCGCCGCCTGGCGCCGTGTCGGAGTCCGGGCACGGAACGTGTAAATGGCTGGGCCATCCATGCAGGTCCGGGCCCGCGCGATTCTCGGCGCCGGCTTCCTGTTCGCCGTGTTCGCAGGCGTGATGTCGCATGGCTTCACGCTGGCCACGGGGACGGCGCTCTGGACGCTCGAGGCGGATCCGTCCGCCTCCTTCTCCTACGTGATGCTCATGAACCAGATTTACTGGGTCTCATGGGCGGCGCTCACCCCGGCCATCTTCTGGTTCGCCGACCGCTACCCGCTGAGCAGCACGACCTGGAAGCGGCGCATCCCAGGCCACGTGCTGGCCGGCTCGGCCTTTGTCTTCGCCCATGCGACGCTCGTCGGGACGGGCCGGTCCTGGCTGCAGACGGCCTACGGCATGGACACGGAGTGGTGGGACTGGGTGAAGCACCAGTTCCTCCGCACGTACGACTGGGAGCTCACCTACTACGCGGCGGCGACGGGCGTGCGTCACGCGCTCGTGTACTACCAGGCGGCGCGCGACCGCGAGGTGGAGGCAGCGCAGCTCGAGACGCGCCTGGTCGAAGCGCAGCTCCAGGCGCTGCAGCGGCAGTTGCACCCTCACTTCCTGTTCAACACGCTGCACGCGATCTCCGCGCTCGTCCGGCGCAATCCCGACGCGGCCGAGGACATGATCGAGCGTCTCGGCGACCTGCTGCGGCTGACGCTCAACAAGGTAGGCGCGCAGGAGGTGCCGCTCCGCGAGGAGCTGGACTACCTTGGCGTGTACCTCGACATCGAGCAGATCCACTTCGGCGGCCGTCTGGCCGTGACGCGCACGATCGATCCGGCGGCTCTTGCCGCGCTGGTGCCGTTCCTCGTCCTCCAGCCGCTCGTCGAGAACGCGATCAGACACGGCATCGGGCCCCGCCTGGCGCCCGGGGGCGTGTCGATCGACGCCCGCGTCGCCGGTTCGCGGCTGCTGCTGCAGGTGTCGGACACCGGCGTCGGCATGCCCAGCGGGACCCTGCAGCGGCTCACGCAGGGCGTGGGGCTCTCGAATACGCGCGCGCGGCTGGAGCACCTGTAC
>JBOGIW010000579.1:0-3442 GCA_050748045.1 Vicinamibacterales bacterium
TTCCTCTTCGCGGCTCCGCCCCGCCTGGCCTTCTTCGACTGCAACGGCGTTCGGCTGATGCTGTCCACGCCGGAGCCGGGGTTCGATCACCCGGGCTCCATTCTCTACTTCGCAGTGGAAGACATCCTGGATATGCATGAAACCCTGCGATCACGCGGGGTCGCGTTCCGGACGGATCCGCACAGGATCGCCACGCTGGCCGATCGAGAAGTATGGCTGGCCGACTTCGAGGACAGCGAGGGCAACACGCTGGCGCTGATGTCCGAACCGAAACTGCCGTGATCACATCCCGGACGCGCGAAAGCTCGGACACCGTTCGCATGCGCCGTTGCCTGTCGTGCGTAGCGCGCGCGCTACGGTGGCTGGCCGAGATCGTCGCTCGACGATCTCGAACGCATAGACATCTCCTGTGCTTCCTGGCGAGCGCGAGGACGCCGAGGATGCGCCGGCGGCCGGGCGGCTGGCCGGCCCTTACTTCCAGGTGACCTCCATTGCGAAGAAATGGAGGAAGACCTGCCGAGTCGGCCGGTTCTTCGGATTCTGTTGAGGGCTCCGAATATAGAAATCGATCTGCTGCGTCGCCGGGTTCGTTTCGCCGGCCGGCAGCTTCTTGTTCGCCATCGGATAGTTCACGCGGAGCGTCTTTCGGTCGCGGAGTCCTTGCGTCACCATGAAATGCATTTCGTAGTCCTGGTAGAGGGGCTTTCCGTTGAGCGTCGCGTGCCCGAACCCCCACCCCGCCAGGAACCCGACGGTCTTCGGCCAGTTGTTGTCGCCACAGCCTGAATCGGTGCCGTGCTCGTGAATGTAGGCGACGATGCCGCCGTTCTGGCACGGGCTGAACTCGTGCCACCTGTCCATGACGAGCACCAGATCGCCGTCCGGGATTTTCAGCTTCGCTTCGAACGTGCCGGTATTCTGGATTTCGTTGACATCGATCTCGGCGGTTCCGGCGACCGGGCGGACGTTCTTGGCCTCGTTGTCCAGATGGTCCCAGCCCTCGGGATCGTTCAGCCCGCCGACCATGTGGATGCGATTCGCCGAGATCACGAAATGCCCGTCGTACAAGTCGTGTTGCTCGGGCGCGAAGATGTGCACCAGCGCGCCCGGCTGCCGCCGCGGGTCTGGTGTCTGCGGCGCAGCGACCGCAGCGCCCAGGAACAGGAGACCGGCGGCCACAACGCGACTTCGCATGAATGCCTCCCTCACAGGCCGGAACAGAAGCGAATTGTACTAAAACAGACGATTGAGACGATGAGAGAACACTGATACAGGCACCGTGTGGCTGCGAGCATGGTGACCGTCGAAGAGGCGGGGCGCGCGCTGCGCGTGTCACGTTCGACCGTCTGGCGTTTGATTCAGCGGGGCGAGCTCCCGAGCGTGCGCCGAGGCGGAAGGCGCCTCGTCCCCTCGACGGCGGTCCGCACCAGAGCTCGTCGACGCCGGACCGCCCGGATGCCCGCGTTTTCTCACGACCATCCGATCTTCGTCTCGTCGCCGCCGGTCGCGGCAGAGACGGAACGCCTGGCGCCCGCGACAAGCACGCCATCCTCGACCGGTGACCCGCTCTGCTTACCGTGCGAGGTTCTTCGCCAGGAGCGATCCGGCCGCCGCCCCGGCCACGGCGCGCCGTCGATGCCCGGCCGAGAGGGTGCCCTACCGCATGAGCGAGGCCGCGAACTCCATCTCGGGATCCGATCCCGCGAGCGCCAGCGCTTTCATGACGAAGCTGTACCCGTCAAGGACCGGCAGGTCCTCCAGACGCCGTGATGACGAACGGTCGAGCCGGGTCAGCATGTCCCATCGAGCTACCATGCTCCCCTGCCGGTAGGACTCGACGAGATACCCCGCATCGAACCAGGCGAGCGGATCGCGCGTGCCGCGCGCGGCGGCCGTCAGCGCCTTCCCCAGCACGGCCGCCAGCAGTTCGGCTGCGACCCGCTGGTTGTGGAATGCGTAAATCGTGGCGCGCCGCAGGTTCTCCATGCGTGCCAGAACCGGTGTCTCAGCGTCGAGGAGCCGCAGGGTGTCGGCGGTGAGACGCGGCACGTCATACGAGCGGTCCGGGGTATTCCAGCCCTGACCGGTGCCCCAGGGCAGGAGCGCCGCGGTCCCGGCGTCAAAGGGGTGGCAAATGAGCGGTGGCCCGGCCTGAGCCACGTTCGGCAGGGTCAACACGACGACGAAGGCGCCGACAAACATCAACCTGTTCCGGCGGTGATTGAACATGACAACCTCCTCTCCCGTTCGACGGATGTGCGGCTGCAGCGTCGCACCGAAACGTCGCCAACAGGCGTGAGTCGCCGTTGATGTAACCGTTACTTACGCCTGCAAGGCAAGGCCACCCTCGGCCCCCGTGGCCCGGGATTGGGTCATACTGGCCAGGTGCTGCAGCCGCCTCACGGCGAGATCCGCGCGCAGCTCGACCGGATTCTCGCGAGCGAGCCGTTCGCAGCCTCGGATCGCCTCCGCCGTTTCCTCCGCTACGTCGTCGAGCGAACGCTCGCCGGGGAAGGCGACCGCCTCAAGGAGTACGTCGTCGGCACCGAGGTCTTCGATCGGGATGACCGGTACGATCCGCGCGTGGACTCGCTCGTGCGGGTGGAGGCAGGGCGCCTGCGCGCCAGGCTCGACGAGTACTACAGCCGGCAAGGCCTGGCCGATCCGGTGATCATCCGGGTCCCGCGAGGCAGTTACGCTCCCGTCTTCGAGCATCGGCAGGTTGTGCCCGCCGTCCCCGTGTCCCCCGAGAGCACGGGCGTCAAGCCTGATGCGCCGCGGGTGCGAAGGATTCTCCACGTGGCTCTTATCGGCGGAGCCATGCTTCTCATCGCCATCGCCGCCGGCCGCGCCGTGCTCCGCGTGCCGGACGAAAGGTCCGCACCAGACATCACGATCGCCGTGTTGCCCTTCGCGAGCTACTCGACAGATGAGGCTGTGGCCTTGCTGGCTGCACGGATGACCGACGGTGTGACGAGCGAGCTGGCACGCCTCGGCACCGTGGGGGTCGTGTCCCATACGAGCGCGCTCCAGTTCGCCGGTGTGCGCAGACCGCTGAGCGAAGTTGCGCGCGCGCTCAACGCTGGCGTCGTCCTCGAAGCCAGCCTGCTGCTGGAAGGCGATTGCGTGCGCGTCGATGCGCGTCTGGTTGACGCGGGGCTCGATCGCAAGTTCTGGGTCGAGGAATTCGAAGGCCCGGCGACCGAGCTTCGTGCGCTCCAGCGCCACATCGCCACGGCCGCGGCGCGCGCGGCGGCGAGGCCACCGCGCGCATCGCCCAGCCGGGCACCGTAACGTTCCCCGCGGATTGCGGATCGCGGGACCGCGGATGGCGGATCGCGGATTATTGACACCATCGGGCAACGACCGCAGAATTCTGCCATCCATGCCGAGGAACCGTATCGCCGCCGCCCAGCGCGGCGTTGCGCTCGCCGACGCCGTC
>JBOGIW010000580.1:0-1755 GCA_050748045.1 Vicinamibacterales bacterium
CGGCCCTGTCGGCGTGGTCACGAGCGGCACCCAGACGCCGTTCTTGAAGAAGGCCATCGGGATGGCCTATCTGCCGGTCGCGATGACGGCGCCGGGGACCGAGATCGACATCGACATCCGCGGCCGGGCGAGCAAGGCACGGGTCGTGCCGATGCCCTTCTATAAGAGAGGCCGGTAGTGCGATCCGTCATCCGCGGACCGCGGAGAGCGGACCGCGGAGAGCGGATCGCGGGTTTTGAATGAGGAGCGAATTGACCATGTATCCGGCGGATCGTCAGTACACAAAGGACCACGAGTGGATTCGCATCTCGGGCGACACCGCCGAGATCGGCATCACCCATTTCGCCCAGCAACAGCTCGGCGACGTCGTCTACGTGGACCTGCCGGATCCGGGCAAGGCGATCACCGCGGGTGATGCGTTCGGGTCGATCGAGTCGGTGAAGGCGGTGTCCGAGCTCTATGCCCCGATGAGCGGGGAAGTGATCGACGTGAACGGACAGTTGAAGGACCATCCCGAGATCGTCAACAAGGACCCGCACGGCACGTGGATGATCAAGGTTCGCCTGTCGAATGCCGGCGACAGGAGCGGCCTGCTCGACAGCGGCGCCTACCAGGATCTGACGAAGTAGCGCGACGGCCCGGCCGTCGCGGAGCCACATGAACAAGCTGGACGCGAGCGACGACTTTCCCTCTCGACACATTGGACCCTCCCGCGAGGAGACGGCATCGATGCTCGCCGCCGTCGGCGCGGCCTCGCTCGACGTGCTCATGGACGAGGCGATCCCCGCCTCGATCCGCGTGCGCCAGCCGCTCGACCTGCCGCCCGCCGAGAGCGAGCACCAGTACCTCCAGCGGCTCACGGGGATCGCCCGCCGGAACCAGATCGTCCGCTCGTACATCGGGCTCGGGTATCACGACACCATCACGCCGAGCGTGATTCTGCGGATGGTGATGGAGAACCCCGGGTGGTACACGCCGTACACGCCGTACCAGGCGGAAATCGCGCAGGGACGGCTCGAGTCGCTGCTCAACTTCCAGACAATGGTGGCCGACCTGACGGGGATGGAGGTCGCGAACGCCTCGCTGCTGGACGAGGCGACGGCGGCGGCCGAGGCGATGACGCTCCTGCACCGTGTGCGCACGAACAAGCCGGGAGACGGTGAGCGCGGCCTCTTCCTCGTGAGCAACCGCTGCCTGCCGCAGACGATCGACGTGCTCAGGACGCGCGCCGAGCCGCTCGAGATCGACCTGCACATCGGCCCGATGGATGCGATGAAGTTCAACGGCCGCGTGTTCGGCGTTCTGCTCCAGTATCCGGACGACGCGGGCAGCCTCCAGGATCTGAGCGGCTTCATCGGCAGGGCGCACGCGGCCGGGGCGTTCGTGGCCGTCGGCTCGGATCTGCTCGCGCTCACGCTCGTGACGCCGCCGGGCGAGATGGGCGCCGACGTCGTCTACGGCAACTCGCAGCGGTTCGGCGTGCCGCTCGGCTACGGGGGGCCGCATGCCGCGTTCTTCGCGACGCGCCACGCGTTTGTCCGCCAGGCGCCGGGCCGCATCATCGGCGTGTCGGTGGACGCGCACGGCCGCAAGGCCTACCGGATGGCGCTGGCGACGCGCGAGCAGCACATCCGCCGTGAGAAGGCGACCTCGAACATCTGTACCGCGCAAGTGCTGCTCGCCGTTGCCGCCAGCATGTACGCGGTTTACCACGGGCCGAATGGGCTGCGTGCGATCGCAAACACGATTCATCAG
>JBOGIW010000581.1:0-2969 GCA_050748045.1 Vicinamibacterales bacterium
GGTCCGGACCGCGCGGTTGCCCGCGCCGGTGCGACCGCCCGGCGTCGAGATCGAGGCGATCGCCTGCTGCACAGCCTTGGGCGGCGCGGCCTTCGGACCGGCGACGGCACGGGCCGTGTCTTCCACCGTCGGCGCCCAGTAGCCCTTGCGCGCGCGCACGTCCACGCCCGGCCGCTTCACGCGCACGCGGATCTGGTGGAACTTCCCGTCGTTCGGCGCCTGCGACGAGTTGTAGCCAATCAGGTAGTACGCGCTCGAGTCGCGCACGACCTGCTCGAGCCCCTTCGCCAGGTCGTTGCGATTGACGATCGCGCGGCCGTCGGTCTCGCCGGCGAGCGTCCGCAGCGTGTCCTGCGACGACTGCAGGCCGCGCGCATCCATCTGCAGGCCCACGCCCTCCTCGATCCCGTACTCGAAGCCGGCCAGGCCGCGCGGGTCGAGCGCGTAGATGGCGGCGTTGTTGCGGTTGGCGGCGTCCCACACGTCGCGCATCTGCGACAGGAGGTCCGCCTCCGAGAAGAGCCGCGCCGTCTCCTCGCGCGGGTTGTTCTCGCCGGCCAGCGGATCGCGCGCATTCGGGTTGCCCAAGCCCGGCATCGTCGCGATCGGATTGCGCATCTGCGGCGGGAGCATCGAGGTGAAACCTTCGCTCACGAAGATGATCGCCTTCCGTCCCTCGCGCAGCGATCCCAGGCGGCTCGAGAGGCCGCGCAGCGCCGTCATCACGACCTGGTTGCGGATCTGCTCGACGATCTCCGTCGGGTAGTTCGCATACCGCTCCTCGAACTCGTTGCGCGGGTCGTACCGGAACTTGCGCCCCTCGAACCGCTGGATCGCCGAGACGACGGAGTCGTGGTTGCGCGTGAGCGTGATCGCGTCGAGCGGCGTCAGCGGATACATGATCGCGACGAGGTCGTTCGGGCCGAGCTGCTGCCGCACGAACCGCGTCAGCGGTTCCTTCACGGCGAGGGCGCTCCCCACGCGCGTGTGGTAGTCGTCGAAGAAGATCACGAACAGGCGCACGTCGTCGCGCGCCGCCTCGGTCTCCTCGTCGTACGTGGAGCGGATCTGGCGCGCCGGCGCGTCGCCCGGCTGCGGGTTGCCGTCCACCTTGATGAACTTGAACTGCTCGATCGCCTGCGGCTTGCCGTCCTCGAACACCTCGAAATCCGCGGCCGTCAGGTCCCCGAGGGGCGTCCCCTTCCTGTCCGAGACAATCACGTCTACGCGGACGAAGTTGATGCCGGTGCGGAACGTCGGCTGCTGCGGCGCCGGCTCCGGCTGGGAGGCGGCCCGACCCGGCTCCGGGGACGGCGGCGGTTGAGACGGCTCCTGGGCGCCGCCCGCCCGGGCGAGCGCCGCCACGAGGACCAGAGCCACCGGAAGACGGGCAATCCTCATCTGACCCCCGATGATAACATTGCGGTTCACGCCCACTGTTGCTTAGACGTTCGCTGCCGAGAGAGAGGCGGTTGTGCCGCAGGTCGAAGCTCTTCTTCCCTTGACGTCCCTCACCGAGGACGAAACGCTCTTCCGGGACAGCGTGTACGAGTTCGCCGACCGCGAGATCCGCCCGCGCGTCCGCGAGATGGATGAGCACGCCGCGATCCCGCGCGAGCTCATCGACAAGCTCTTCGACCTCGGCGTCATGGCGATCGAGATCCCGGAGGCCTACGGCGGCGCCGGCGCGACGTTCTTCCACTCGGTGCTGGCCGTCGAGGCGATCTCCCGCGTGGACCCGTCGGTCGGCGTGCTCGTGGACGTGCAGAACACGCTCGTCGTCAACGCCCTGAACCGGTGGGGAGCCGACGACCTCAAGCGCCGATATCTCGCGCGCCTGGCGAGCGGCGCCATCGGGGCGTACGCGCTGTCGGAAGCGGGCTCGGGCTCGGACGCCTTCGCGCTCGCCACACGCGCCGTCGAGCGGGACGACGAGTTCGTCCTCACCGGGCGCAAGCTCTGGATCACGAACGGCCTCGAAGCGGACGTGTTCATCGTCTTCGCCAACGCGAACCCCGAGGCCGGCTACCGGGGCATCACGGCGTTCATCGTGGAGCGGGGCACACCCGGCTTCACCGTCGGCAAAAAGGAAGACAAGCTCGGGATTCGCGCCAGCAGCACCTGCGAGCTCCTCTTCGAAGACTGCCGCGTGCCGCGCGGCAACGTGCTCGCCCAGGTCGGCAAGGGCTACAAGGTCGCCATCGAGACGTTGAACGAAGGGCGCATCGGGATCGGCGCACAGATGGTCGGTCTGGCCCAGGGCGCGCTCGATCACGCGGTGAAGTACACGAAGGAGCGGACGCAGTTCGGCAAGCCCATCGCCGACTTCCAGGGCGTGCAGTTCCAGATCGCACGCGCCGCCACGGAGCTCGAGGCGGCGCGGCTGATGGTCTACAACGCGGCGCGCCTGCGCGACGCCGGCCGTCCCTTCCTCAAGGAAGCCGCGATGGCGAAGCTCTTCTCGTCCGACGTCGCGGAATCGGTCTCCTCGCTCGCGGTCAACCTCTACGGTGGCTACGGCTTCGTCAAGGACTACCCGGTGGAGAAGCTGTTCCGCGACGCGAAGATCGGACAGATTTACGAGGGCACGTCCAACCTGCAGCTTCAGACGATCGCCAGGCAGGTTCTGGGCTGACACTGCCCGCACGAAACGCTCGGTTTCCCCCCCCCAAGCCGAGTAATCTGTCGCACGCGCTGCCGGCCACATGAGTGAGATCACGGCGACGTTCGCGTTCGTTCCCTGGCTGCGCCGAGGCATTGCGGCCGCCGCCGTCGGAGGCGTCACGGCCAACGGGCGTCTCGGCGTTCCGGTTGCCGTGTCGTTCGGCGCGGATCGCAACGCCGCGGTGACGCTCCAGCTCTTCGGTCCCGGCGAAGTCACGGGACTCGATGCGCGCGTCGTCACCCGCACGTTTCCCGCGCGCGACGTGCGCGACGCGGAATTCAATTTCTTCCCCATGGTCGAATTC
>JBOGIW010000582.1:0-2430 GCA_050748045.1 Vicinamibacterales bacterium
GGAATTATGCGACCCATCACGGTTCCAGGGGACTAGGAGCTCTGCTTCCGTGGCACGGCCCGGATGAGCATCGCCAGCGCCTTGCGGAAGCCGTCGCTGGCGCGCGCGCTCCCCTTGTAGTGGCCCAGCCGCACGACGACTAGGTCGTGCGACGGGATGATGAGCGTCGTCTGCCCGCCCGCGCCGGCCATGTAGTACGACTCGCGCGGCACGGGAAACGTCCTTTCCCCGTTGATCCAGAAGAAGGCGCCGTAGACCGGCCGCTTGTCCGCCTTCCATGCAGGCGCCAGCGTGCTGACGAACGTCGCATAGCCTTCGGGCAGGATGCGCTCGCCGTTCCAGACGCCGTTCTGCAGGTACAGATTCCCGAGCCTCGCCCAGTCGCGCGCCGACGCGAGCTCGTACCCCTGCGTCAGGAAGTTGCCTGCCGGGTCAGTCTCCATCACCATCGTGCGGATGCCGAGCTTGTCGAAGAGCACGCGCTGCGGGAACGACAGGTACTCCTCGCCGCGTTTCTCGACAGCCAGCCGGATCAGGTAGTTGATGAGGACCGGATCGCTGTTGTGGTACCGGCCGACGGTGGCGGGCGGCCACTGCTGAGGCCGTGTTGCGGCCCACTGGAACGCGTTCGGGCCCGTGTAGAGATAGAGGTGATCGGGATACGGGCCGGCGGGATCGTAGTCCGGGTCCTGCGGCGCGCGGATGCGGAGGCCGCTCGACATCTGGAGAATGTCGCCGATGCGGATCATCGCGCGCGGATCGCCGGGAGCTTGCCACTCGGGCACAGGCGCCGGCTGCCACAACTCGTACACACCCTGTCTGAACAGAATTCCCATCAGCGTCGCCGTCAGGCTCTTGCCCATCGACCAGCTCTCGAGGGGTGTGGTCGAGGTCATGCCCGGCCCGTAGCGCTCGCCGATCAGCCGCCCTTTCCACGTGACGACGAACGCCGCCGTCAACGCCTCGGCCGGCTCGAACGCCGCGTCGACCGCCTGTTTCACTTTGGCTGCGTCGACGCTCGACGGGAGCGCCTCGCTCGGCAGCACGTCGCCCATCGGCCACGGCTCGGTCGAGGCGGCGGGAAGGCTCTTCTTCACGCGCACGGGCGTGAAGTCCAGGGTCTCCTTGCCGGATGCCAGCGTGACACACCCCTGATCGCCGAAGTGCTTCGCCGTCCGCGTCACGCCCGACGGCAGCTTGACGCGCACGGACCGGCTGGCGCGATCGATGACGGGCTTCCCCATCTTCGCCCGCTGATCGTAGGGGGCAGTGAAGTAGCCGACGTTCTCCGCCGCGAAGTCGGGATCGAGTCCGGTGATGAACACGGCGGAGCACATCACCTTGGCGAATCCGGCGGCATGATGCTCGAGTGCGGCGCCCGGCGGCGGCACGTACGGCGTGTCGAGCTCGAACGCGCGCGCGCGCGCGATGAGCTCCATTCGCGTGCTCGATTCCTGTGCGACGGCGAAGGCTACGGCCAGAAACAGCGGCAGGGCTGAAAGCAGCAGGCGTAGCATGGCGCGTAATCCTAGCACGCCGCCACGTTCGAGCTACGTGTCAATCTTCCGGCCAGCCCAGCCATGCCGCCGGCCGCAGCGATGCTACGGCTCTTCCTTCTCGTAGACCGCCAGGTTGTGCACGACGCCGCGCGCGTCGCGGAAGGTGATCGTCATCGTCCGGCCGTCGGGAGAGACGACGCGGCGGGCCGTGCCGACGATGCGGCCGGCGTGCGTGAGCTTGGCCTCGGCGGTGTAGTCGTCGACCTTCGTGAGCGCAATGCCGTCGCTCTCCGCCGAACCGGTGGCGTGGTACTCGATGCTGTCGTAGTTGGCCGTGAACTCGACGGTTGACGTTTCGCCGTCCGCGTGCACGGTCCGAATCGTGGCCTTCACGCCCTTCGGGTGCGCCTCGTAGGTCCGCCGCTGGCTTTGAGGCGGCGGCCCGGGACTGTAACGCGACTTCTCGACGACGAGCTTCCAGGTGCCGACGAGTGGATTCTGGGCTGGTGCCGCCGGCTGCTGCGCAACGAGCGGCGTGGAAAGGGCCAGGGCCGTGACGACCGGGACGAGCCGCCATGTTGAGCGAGCGCACATAGGGCACTCCTTTCTCATCCGGAGCCCACGAGTTCCGCCGCGGTGCCGGTAAGCCTACCGCCGTTCAGGGCCTCTTAGATTAGAACCCTGATCGGAATAAGGTGGTCAGCTTGGGCGTCGAGGCGCCCGCCCGGCAAGGCGCGAGGAGCGCGCATACCGGGAGTATGTAAGTGACGAGCAACGCAGCCCGGCGGGGATGCATCGGCGGCCACGGTGGCCACCTGATTCCGACCAGGGTTCTAAGCCTTCCGGCGGTCGTGGCCGCCGCGACGTTCGGTCCTGCGCCGCTCTCCCCCCGGGGGCAGGACCGCGCCGATCTGACGGCGGTCACTCAGCC
>JBOGIW010000583.1:0-4039 GCA_050748045.1 Vicinamibacterales bacterium
ATGGTACTCGCTGCGCGCGTTCATCGCCCGGTAGTTGATGCCGCCAAAGCCCCGGTTCAGTCGATCGAGCCGGCCGTCGAAGAGGTCGCCGGACTGGGTGTTGTAGTCTACGAGACGTCCGAGATTCCGGCCGACGTTGCCGACGTAGTTCGCCTCGAGGGCCAGGTTCCACCCGACATCCACCTGGGCGCCCCCAAACCAGTTGTGCGAGTACGAGTCGCGCCCGAAGAGATCCGGCACGCGCAGCGACTGCGTGGAGGTCCCGAAGCCGGGGTTCCACGCCACGAGGTTGCCCACGACGCCCGAGTCGCTCGCCACGCCCGGATTGGTGTTCGGCCCGGTGAGGCGCAGCGGCTCGGTGAGGTTGCGGGAGCCATCGGGGTTGGTGGGTCCGTACGCGATCGGGATGCCTCGGTGCGCCGCCGTGAACACGGGAAAGGCGGACGTCAGCGCATAGAACGGCGGATTCAGCCGGACGTTCTCGGGCGAGTTGTTGAACAGGCGCTCGTACATGAGCCCGTACCCACCGCGAAGCACCAGCCGGCCGTTGTCGGTGGGATCCCAGGACAGACCCAGCCGTGGGCCGAAGTTGTTGTAGTCGTCGGCCATCACGCTGTCCACCTGTCCCACCGTGCCCGTTCGCACCATCTCGAAGAGATCGTTGCCCGGTCCGGGGATGATCGTTCCCATCAGGCCGTCCTTCTCCGTCGGGCGGCCGAACCACTCGTAGCGCAGGCCGGCGTTCGCCGTCAGGTTGCTTCGCAGCTTCCAATCGTCCTGGACGAAGAAGCCCAGCTCGTTGTACCGGAAGTGGCGGACGTTCGACGCGATGAGGCCGCTGCGCGGGTCGACCCCCACGCTCCCGATGAAGAACACCTCGTCCTGCGCGAAGTCGTGGATGTTCGCAAACGTCATCGAGGGACGATTGGACGGACCGTTCACGTCGTCCTTGACGTGGCGATACTCGCCACCGAGCTTGATCCCGTGGTTGCCGAAGCTCATCGACACCGTGTTGGTGAACTGGTAGGTGTCGACGAAGGTGGAGAGAATCGTCGCCATGCCGAATCCCTGCGTGCCGTCGTTGAGGCCGATCATCGGCACGCCCGGGTCGCGCTGCTCGAAGTTGATATCGAGGCGGTTGAGGCCGAAGCGGGACTCGCTCACGATTCGATTCGTGGCGATCCAGGTGTGGCCCACGGCAATGTGGTCGGTTCGCGGCCGGCCAGGCCGGGTGAAGCGGGCGCTCCGGGCCTCGCCCTCGACGCGATCCGTCGTCTTGCGGTCGTAGATGTAGCGGCCGAACAGCCGCTGCGACGACGAGAGCTCCGTGTCGAGGCGCAGGCTGAACTGGTTCGCTTCCGTGTTCCCCGTGAGCGGCACGACCGCGGTGCCGATGTCCGGAATCCCGTCGGGCGTGCCCTGGCGCGTGTTGAAGTGGAAGCCGCCGCCCGTGGAGACGTAGTTCGGGTTGCCCGCCACCGACGGAGTGTTGTCCACGTGGTCTTGCGACAAACCGGCGACCGGCTGCCCGGTGTCGCGAATGTTCTGCGTCGGCGTCGGCGACGGATACTGCTGGAAGAGGAAATTCGCGATCGAGTTCGGAAAGCGCTCGGCCACGAGCCGGCGGAACTCGGGCGTCTCGACGGTCTGCAGCGTCGTGAACCCGCGTCTCGATCGCAGGCCCTCGTAGGAGGCGAAGAAGAAGAACCGGTCCCGCGCAATCGGACCGCCGCCCGTCGCGCCGAACTGGTTGTAGCGGAGCGCGTCCTTCCGGGTCGTGAACCTCGTGCGCGCGTTCAACGCCTCGTTGCGGAAGAAATCGTAGGCGGTGCCGTGGAAGTCGTTGGTGCCGGATTTGGTGACGACCGTGACGGCGGCGGAGCTGTTCCGCCCGAACTCGGCGGAGAAGTTGTTCGCCGACACGCGGAACTCCTGAATCATGTCCACGTTCGGGTTGAGCGCCACGCGGCCGGCCGTGAACTGGTCGTTGTTGTCGATGCCGTCGAGGAGGAAGTTGTTGGCGCGGTTGCGCTGTCCGTTCATGAAGGCGGTGTTGCCGGCGGCCTGGCCGCCGCCGAAGGGACCGACGCTGCCGGAGTTGGCGAGCGCCCCCGGCTGCAGCTCCATGAGCTGGAACGCATTGCGGCCGTTGAGGGGGAGCTCGTTCACCTGCCGCTCGTTCACCAGGTACGAGAGGCGTCCTTCCTCGACGTTGACGAGCCGGTTGACCGCTGTCACCTCGACGGTCTCGACCATCGCGCCGACCTCCAGGGCGAAGTCGAGGCGCACGATCTCGCCGACCGTGAGGAGGACGCCGGACTGCGTGAGCGTCTTGAACCCGTCGAGCGCCGCGGTGACCTCGTAGTCGCCGCGTGGCAGGCTCGTGAGCCGGTAGCCGCCCTCGCTGGCCGTGAGCGCCGTCCGGCTCTCATTGGTCGCGAGGCTCCGGGCCGTCACGGTCGCGCCGGGGAGGACGGCGCCGGTCGTATCCTTGACGACGCCGGTCAGCGTGGCGGTCGCCGACTGCGCGTGGACGGACAACGGCGCGAGCAGAAGAGCGAGCACCACCTGGGCCGTCAGCGTTCTCATACAGCCTCCGTCGAGCCACCCGGACGCGAGGTGGCTTCGTAGGTTCGGTTCAGTTCGTTCCGATCTTCGCGACGCGGTTCGTCAACACCCCGATGCCTTCGATCTCGACTTCCACGACGTCTCCGGGCTTCATGGCCTTCGTCGCGCCGGGCGTGCCGGTGTAGATGACGTCGCCGGGGAACAGCGTGACGTAGTAGCTCGTGTAGCTGACGATCTCCTCGACGTTGAAGATCAGGTCCTTCGTGCGCTGCGTCTGGACGACCTCGCCGTTCAGCCGCGTCTGCAGGAGGAGATCGTTGTAGTTCAGGCCCTGCACGATGGCCGGTCCGAGCGGCCCGAACGTGTCGGACGACTTCGACCGGAGCCATTGGATGTCGCGCCGCTGGAAGGCTCGCTCGGCCACGTCGTTGCCGGCGGTGACGCCGAAGACGTAGGCGGCCGCCTCGGCCAGCGGCACCTTGCTCGCCGTTCGTCCGATGACGATCACCAGCTCGCCCTCGTAGTGGACGTCGGTGGCCCCGCGCGGGAACACGATCTCCTCGCCCGGGCCGATGATCGAGGTCGGCAGCTTCGAGAAGAGCGGCGGCTCCGTCGGGGCCGGCGACTGGCCGAGATGCGACTTGTAGTTCAGGCCGACGGCCAGCACCTTCGACGGCTCGCACGGGGCGAGCAGCCGGACGGCGGATCGCCGGATGGTCCGTCCGGTCGGCGTCGGCGATGAGAAGAGGTCCCCCGCCAGCTCGCGGATCGCGTCGCCGTCGAGGATGCCGTAGGCGGTGCGTCCCTCGTGCGCGTAGCGCACGTAGCGGGTCACCGGCCTGCCCGTCACCTGGGAGTCCGTCGTGGTCGTCGCGAGCATGAGCAGCACCGGCATCACGGAGAGGCGAACGGCAGCGCGCACGGGAGCCCTCCTGCGGAACGGGTCCGCGCCGCGGCCCCGCCTTGTCCGGGCCGGCGGCTGCCGGGTGCCCGTGGCGGCGTCCTGCGCCGGCGGCTGCGTGATGTCCCGGCGCGCACTCTAGCCAGCGGCCGCACGGGGGTCTTGAAGGGCCACATTAAACCTTCTAAAATTTCGCAAACCGCGATGGGCAGACCGATCTACATCGAGTTCGGCGCGTTCCGCCTCGACCCGTCGCGCCGCGTGCTCCTGCACCGGGGCCGACCCGTGCGCGTGACGTCGAAGGCGTTCGACATGCTGCTGTACATGGTGCAGAACAGCGGGCGTCTCCTCGAGAAGGACGAGCTGCTCGACGCGGTCTGGCCCGACGCGATCGTCGAGGAGAGCAATCTCGCGGTCACGATCTCCGCCTTGCGGCGCGTCTTCGGCGAGACGCGGCACGGCCACCGCTACATCGTGACCGCCCCCAAGCGCGGCTATCGCTTCGTGGCCGACGTCACCGGGCTGCCCAACGCCGGCGCCGCCTCGCCGCGCGCCGCGGGCGCGCTGGAA
>JBOGIW010000584.1:0-4460 GCA_050748045.1 Vicinamibacterales bacterium
CTGTGAAGCGGTTCTCCCGGTTCCAGGTGCTCTCGCCGTGGCGCAGCAGCACTAATCGATGCATGGGTTCTGGTCCCTATCGTGCCAGGTTCTACGGAATTCAGACATGAGACCTGGCACGCTAGGGGCCAGACCCCATGCCCAACTGGCGGATCGCCGCGCGCCCCGCGTATGTCGCAGCCCGGCCGAGTTCCTCCTCGATGCGCAGGAGCTGGTTGTACTTCGCGACGCGGTCGCTGCGGCTCGCCGACCCGGTCTTGATCTGGCCGGCCGACGTGCCGGTGGCCAGGTCGGCAATCGTGGTGTCCTCGGTCTCGCCGGAGCGGTGCGAGATGATGCACGCGTAGCCGGCGCGACGCGCCATGGCGATGGCGTCGAGCGTCTCCGAGACGGTCCCGATCTGATTCAGCTTCACGAGCAGGGCATTGGCCACGCCCTCCTCGATCCCGCGTTGAAGGATCCCGGGGTTGGTCACAAAGACGTCGTCGCCGACGAGCTGCACGCGGTCGCCGAGCGCGCGCGTCAATGCCTTCCAGCCGCCCCAGTCGCCCTCGGCGACG
Source organism: Vicinamibacterales bacterium (assembly GCA_050748045.1). Classification (GTDB taxonomy): domain Bacteria; phylum Acidobacteriota; class Vicinamibacteria; order Vicinamibacterales; family UBA2999; genus CAVYVZ01. The sequence continues at coordinate 561 of JBOGIW010000584.1, forward strand.
CCGTCCTCGATCGAGATGATGGGGTACTGCCGGACCCAGCCGGCGTACAGCTCCACCATCTGCTCCGCTGTGCGCGCCGGCTCGCCCGACTTCCTGAAGACGTACTTCCCGTTGTCCCAGAGCTCGCTCGCCGCCGCGTCGAGCGCGAGCACGACGTCGCGGCCCGGCGCGTAGCCGGCCGTGTTCACCGCCTCGAGCACCATGTCGAGCGCTTCGCGGTTCGATTTCAGGTTGGCCGCGAAGCCGCCCTCGTCGCCGACGCCCGTGGAATGGCCGGCCTTCTTGAGGATGCCGCGCAGCGCGTGAAAGATCTCGGCGCCGGCGCGGAGGGCCTCGGCGAAGGTGGGCACGCCGACGGGCATGATCATGAACTCCTGCAGGTCCACGCTGCTGTCGGCGTGCGCGCCGCCATTGAGGATGTTCATCATCGGCACCGGCAGCACGTACCGCCCGTCGTGCGCCGCGCCGCTCAGCTGCGCGATGTGCTCGTAGAGCGGGCGGCGCGACGCGACGGCTCCCGCCCGGAGCGCCGCCATCGACACGCCGAGCAGCGCGTTGGCCCCGAGGCGGCTCTTCGTGGGCGTGCCATCGAGTGCCATCAGCCGCTCGTCGAGCGCGCGCTGCTCCAGGGACTTGCCGTCCAGCGCCCGCGCGATCTCGCCGTTCACGTTGGCGACCGCGTTCAGCACGCCCTTCCCGTGGTACCGTCGCGAGTCGCCGTCGCGCAGCTCGAGCGCCTCGCGAGCGCCGGTTGACGCACCGGACGGCACCGCCGCCCGGCCGAACGCCCCGCCGCCCAGCTCGACCTCGACTTCGACGGTGGGATTGCCGCGCGAATCGAGGATCTCGCGACCACGAATGTGCACGATCTGCATGTCGACGTCCGGCTTCCGGCTTAGGTCTGTGCCGCCCCGCGCCGGTCCGCTTCCGCCTCCGCGCGCAGCGCCTCTTCGCTGATCGGGCCGACGAGCGGCTCGTCGTCGACCGTCACCACGACGATGCCCGTGTCGCTGACGGTGTGACGGCGGCGATCTTCCTCGGCGTTGTGGCCGATGAGCGCGCCGCGCGGGATCAGGACGTCGCGGTCGATGATCGCGCGGCGGATCTTCGCGTGGCGGCCGACACGCACGCCCGGCATCAGGATCGACTGGTCGATCTCGCAGAAGCTGTGGACGCGCACGTTTGGGCAGAGGATGCTGCCCGAGATCCGGCTGCCCGAGATGATGCACCCGCCCGAGATCATCGAGTCGAGCGCCTGGCCGCAGCGCTTGCCTTCCTCGGCGAACACGAACTTGGCCGGCGGCGCTTGCGGCTGGTACGTGCGCAGCGGCCACTCGGGATCATACAGGTTGAATTCGGGGTTGACGTGGCAGAGATCCATGTTCGCCTCGAAGTAGGCATCGAGCGTGCCGATGTCGCGCCAGTACTTCGAGGCCTTCTTGTTCTCGTCGTAGAAGCGGTAGGAGAACACCGGCGACGTGGCGATCATCGAGGGGATGATGTCCTTGCCGAAATCGTGCTTGCTGTCCTCGTTCCGCGCGTCCTCCTCGAGCGCGCGCATCAGGACGGCGGCCTTGAAGAGGTAAATCCCCATCGACCCGAGCGCCACGGTCGTCGAGCCGGGCACCGGCGTCGGGTGCTCGGGCTTCTCGGCGAAGCCGGTCACGCGATCGGTCTCGTCCACGCTGACGATGCCGAAGCGGCGACTGTCGCCGACCGGCACCTCGATCGTGGCCAGCGTGACGTCGGCGCCCTTGTCGAGATGGAACCGGAGCATCTTCGAGTAGTCCATCTTGTACACGTGGTCGCCCGACAAGATCAGGACGTGAGCCGGCTCTTCCTGCGTGATGGAATAGAGATTCTGGTACACCGCGTCGGCCGTGCCCAGGTACCAGTGCTCGCCGACGCGCTTCTGGGGCGGCAGAATCTCGACGAACTCGCCAAGCTCCTCCGAGACCACGTTCCAGCCCATGCGGATGTGCCGATTCAAGGACAGCGACTTGTACTGAGTGGCGATGAAGATGCGGCGCAGGCCCGAGTTGATGCAGTTGCTCAGCGTGAAGTCGATGATCCGGTAGGGTCCGCCGAAGTACACCGCCGGTTTGGCGCGTTCCTTCGTGAGCGGGGAGAGTCGTTCGCCGGCGCCTCCTGCAAGGAGGATGACGAGGATGTCCTCAAGGGCCAAGGGACGGCGATGATAGCATGCGCCCGAACCGGAGCGATCTCGGCGATACAGGCGCGTTTTCGCCAAAAGGCGCGGGTTTGCCCTGTTTGACTTGCCTCCGTAACGCGCCTATGATCACATGATTCGGATTTTTGGACGAGCCGAGAAAGCGCCGATAATTCTGAGAAGACTGATCATTCCGAGAAGAGAGGCAGTCATGCAGATTCGTCGGGGGCTGGCGCTGGGGATCGCGCTGTTGGTAGCCGGGACGTCGGTGGTCGCCCAGAATGCGCAGCGGGACGAGAGGAAGCGCAGCAGACAGGAACAGCAGGACACCGAGGCGCTGGTCAAGATGGTCGACGGCGTCAGCATGGGACAGCAGCAGGTGCCGGCGGATTTGACCGTCACGTGGGATACGCACCATTTCGTCAAGGGCCAGGATGGGAAGACCTACATTCCCTTTACCGTGAACGTCGACCGCAGCACGCTCGCCGCACCAGGCGTCGCCATGTACGTGCGTGTGATCCCGAAGGGGTCGGCCACGGCGGCCGGAACCGCGGGAGAGAAGAACGACGACCGGAAGCGAGGCGATAACGACGACCGGAAGCAAGGCGATAAAGTCGAGTACCCGTGGGACAACATCCATTTCCTGGAGATCCCGCAGAACGGAAAGATCTCGCGCGCGATGGCCGTCGCCGGCGGTGAATACGAGCTCTTCCTCGCGGTGAAGGAGAAGACGACCGGCGACAGGAAGCAGCCGTCCACCAAGGCGGGCCTCCTCCGCAAGGACCTGTCGGTGCCCGATTTCGCCGCCCCTGAGCTGACGACGAGCAGCGTCATCGTCGCGGATACGGTCGAGCCCGTGCAGACCGCGATGACCAACGAGCAGCAGCAGGAGAACCCGTATACGTTCGGGACGATGAAGATCGTGCCGAGCGCGGATCCGAAGTTCAAGAAGGACGGCGAGCTGCAGGTGGTCTTCTGGATCTACGGCGTGTCGCAGGATGCGAGCAAGAAGCCCGACGTGGAAATCCAGTACAACTTCCATCAGAAGACGGCCGAAGGCGAGAAGTACTTCAACAAGACGGCGCCGCAGCAACTGAATGCGACGACGCTGCCGCCGCAGTTCGACATGGCGGCCGGGCATCAGCTCCCGGGGAGCCTCGTGGTGCCGCTGGCGTCGTTCCCGGCTGGAGACTACCGGCTCGAGATCAAGATTACGGATAAGCCCTCGGGAAAGACCCTCACCCGCGACGTCACGTTCAGCGTCGTCGGGTAGGCCCTCTAACGAGCGGAGACCGAATGCCTATGGCCCGCGTCACGTTCCTCCCCGTGGCGGTTGTGGTGTGTGTGGCAGGGTTCGTTGCTCAGGCGCCGGCGCAGGTGCCGCCGATTGCGGCTGTCGCGCAAATAGCGGTGGCGCATGGCGAGCTCCAGGGCGTCGTCACCGACGACCGCGGCGAGCCGCTTGCGGGCGCCGTCGTCTCCGCCCTCGGATCGACAACGGCGTTTGCCGTGACCGATGCGGCCGGGCGCTTCGCCTTCCGCACACTGCCGCCGGGTCCGTACCTGGTTCGGGCGCATCTCCAGGGCTACGTCCCTCCACAGGCCCGCGTCATCCAGGTCAACAGTGCCGGGCGCGCGACCTCGGCGATCGCGCTGGCGCGCCGGGCCGGTCCGAATGAGCCGGTGCCAGTCCTCGCCGCCAGCGTGGCCGGCGCCGAGCAGCCAGCCGC
>JBOGIW010000585.1:0-2782 GCA_050748045.1 Vicinamibacterales bacterium
CCGAACGCTCGTTCGAGGCGAAACGTCACCTGCACAAAGTCGTAGGATTGTGCCCCGAGCCCCACCAGTGGCGCGTCCGCCGCGATTGCGCCGACCGCGATATTCAGCACGTCGGCCACCACTGTGCGCACGGCGTCGACAGTGGCCGCCGGGATGGGAGACGGGCTGTCTGAGCGTGAATCCGTCGGCATCGAGCCATCCGTATAGAGGGCCGTCATCACTTCGTCGCCATCGCGACCACCATCGAATCCGCCCACCAGTAGTTGCAGTCGGCGGGCGGATGCAGCGGACGGCAGACGCTGAACGTCACCGAGCGGAAGTGCTCGAATAACCCCCGCTGATGCCGTCGGCTGACGGAATCGATCTCGTTCGAGTAATAGACGAACACGCCTCCCGTCCTCAGGTGCCTGGCGGCCGCCGCGAAGAAATGCCGCGCGAACGTGACGTCCTCCACCATGTGATCATTGAATTCGTCCTCCGTCAGCGGATACGTGTCGAAGAAGATGCCGTCGAACTCGCCGAGGGCGTCGATCGCATCCTGCCACCGGCCCGAGACGAGGCGGATATCGCGGCCGGGATATGCCGCCTGCCACGCCGTCGCGTGCGCCAGGACGTCGTGATGGCATTCGATGATGGTGTGCGACCGCACGCCGGCGTTCTGAATGGCCGTCGCCGAGATCCCCAGCCCGAAGCCAACCTCCAGCACCTCGCCGTGCGACGCCGCGACGGCCGCTGCCATCGCTTCCATGTACGGCCGCTCCCACGCCTGCATCACCTGCTGGCCTTCGATGCGCAGCTCGCCGGCGCTGAGATCGGCGCGGCTCGACTGCCACTCGTGGGCGATCTCCGGTCGCTCCGATCCCGCCACGAACCGCTGTGCGAGCTCGTTCAGGTGCGTGAGGTCGGAGGCGGTCTCCTCGAGCAGGCGGCTGATCAGCCAGTTCCGCTGGGCCGCGCTCCTGAGCCTCAGGAAATCGTCGCGGAGCTCCGCCGTCAGCTCGAACCGGGCCGCGCGGAGCGTCCGGCGGCGCTCGGCCAGCCCAGCCGCCTTCATGGCGCCACCCTCACCGCGATCGGGACCCGCACCGGACGGCACGCCTGCGTCAGCAGGTAGGGGCCGAGTGCGAGCGCGTCGATCGGCGTCCGCTGGAAGGTCGTGATGGCATCGGCAGGCGAGCAGACGATCGGCTCGGAATCGTTGAATGACGTATTCAGCACGAGAGGCACTCCGGTCAGCTTGTCGAATTCCGAGATGAGCTGGTGAAACGCCGGCGTCTCCGCACGGTCGACGAGTTGGATGCGCGCCGTCCGGTCGCGATGCACCACGGCCGGAATGATCGGGGCGCGATGCGCGCGTGCCGGGCAGGTGAACAGCATGTAGCTGGCGCTGCGGGACGGCCGGCCGAGCTCGAACCACTCCGCCGCCCGTTCCTTGAGGACGCTTGGCGCGAACGGGCGGAACGGCTCGCGCCGCTTCACGATCTCGTTCATGCGGATACGGCTGTCGATCACGCGCGGGTCCGCCAGGAGCGACCGGTGGCCGAGCGCCCGCGGGCCGAACTCCAGGCGGCCGTCGAACCAGCCGACGATGGCGCCCTGCGCCAGCATGTCCGCCACCACCGAGCCGATGGCAGGGCACGGGGTGGCGCTGATCCCGGCCTCCTGGATGGCGCGGGCCATCGCCTCGTCGGAAAACTCCGGACCGAGATACGGGCTGTCCATCGCGCTCCGATCGACGGTCCCCTCGACGCCACGGTAATACACGAACAGCGCCGCGCCTGGCGCGGTCCCGGCATCGTGCGGCGCCGAGGGGATGAAGATCTCGCGGAACGGCCCCTGTTCCTTCAGCACCCAGTTGGTGGTGCAATTCAGCGCGACGCCGCCGGAGAGGCAGAGCGCCAGGGCCGGGCACTGCTGATACAGGTTCTCGACCAGCCCCAGCATGATCCGGTTGGTGACCTCTTGCAGCGCCGCCGCCACCGCCGCGTGACGGGCGTCGAGAGGCTCCTGCGGGCGCCGCGGCGGCCCGAGGACCGCGCTGAGGCCATCGCACGTCTCCCGGCGGAGCTCGAGGATGTCGTTGTCGATCGCGAAGCGTCCCCCCGACACGTGCACGAACCGGGCGAAGCCCGCCCGCGCGGCGGCCGCGTCGCCGTACGCGGCCAGCCCCATCACCTTGCAGGCGTCGTACTCGGTGAAGCCGAGAAACCGGCAGATCTTCTCCCACAAAAAGCCGATGGAATCGGGGAACTCAATCTCGGCAATCGGGCGGATCGTCGCGCCGGCCGCCGCTGCCGTCATCGTCGAGGAGGACTCGCCAATCCCGTCGGCGACCAGGACGGCCGCCCGATCGAAGCCCGATGCGTAGTACGCCAGCGCCGCATGCGCCATGTGATGCGGTACCCAGTGGAATCGCCTCGTCAGGTCGACGCCGAGCAGCGACGAGACGCTGCCCGGCGTCTTGGCCAGGCATTCCAGGAACGTCCGCTCGCCGAGGCGATCTCCCCAGTCGCCCGGGGCGCCGTGTGGATCGAACCGGAACGTGTCCCGGCGTCGCGCAGGGTCGAACGAGTAGCAGACCGCATCCAGCTCACCGGGCAGGACACCGGCGGTCGAGAGGCAGTACTCGATCGCCGCGACAGGAAGGTCATGCGGATTGTCGACCCGCGCCCTCTTGCCGTGCTTGGTCCGGTTGAACCGTTCTTCTTCGGCGGCTGCCGTGACGCGGCCGTCAACGACCAGGGCCGCAGCGGATTCGTGGTACGCGGAGTTGATACCGAGC
>JBOGIW010000586.1:0-6710 GCA_050748045.1 Vicinamibacterales bacterium
AGAGGCCGTCGCCGCGATTGCGGAACAGGCGATTGCCATCGCCCTTGTTCGACGGGTCGTCCACGCTGCCGCTCTGCACGAGGTAGGCGTCGAGGTCGCCGTCGCCGTCCATGTCGAAGAGCGCGGCACCGCCGCCCATGATCTCCGGCAGGAGATACCGGTCGCGGTGCCCGGACCGGTGCGTGAAGCGGATGCCACGCCGCGCGGACTCTTCTACGAACCACGCGGTTCCATCGCCGTCGTTCGGCGTCCGGCCTGGCCGCGCGCGCTCCGGCGAGGTGCACGCCGCACCAGCGGCCAGCGCGGCCACCGCGACACACCGGCACGCGTGACAGGTCAGCATTCGACTATTCCTGCTCACTTGAGTGGGTAACGGAGATGAGGGAGTAACGGTATTCACACAGAGAAACGAAGAAACAGAGCATCTGTGGGGTTCAGGAGCCGTCCGGCCGCTCGAGCCGTGAGCGGGCTTCGCGCACGCGGGGGTGGCCGGGGGCCATCTGTTCCGCGCGCGCCAGCGCGAGAGACGCCTCGTCGCGCTGTCCGAGCGCGTGCAGGGCCATGGCGAGACCCGCAAGCGCGTCGGCCTGCAGCGGGTCGCGCCGCAGGACCTCTGAGAAGGCCTGAGCCGCCTCGCGCGGGCGACGTTCTTCGAGCTCGATCAGTCCGATGAATGCCAGCAGCCTCGCGTCGCGCGGGTCGCGGGCCAGGCCCTGCTCGAAGAGCCTCGCCGCCTCGCTCCGGCGTCCCGTGCGCCAGGCCACGACGCCCTTGAGCGCGAGCGCGCGTGCGCCAGGTGCGTGCGCGGCAATCGCGCGGTCGGCATGCGCGCCGGCGCGCGCATGCTCTCCCGACGCGAGGAAGGCGGACGCAAGAGCCAGGTGCGTGTCGGCGTTGTCGGCGCGCTCGTTCACGATCGACGTCAGCAGCCGGATGGCCTCGCCAGGGCGCCCCGCCGACGTCAGGACCTCGGCGGTGTGATTCGCCAGGGCCACGTCGCCGGGCTTGCGGCGCCGGAGTGTCTCGAGCATCGGCAGCGCCCGGTCGTAACGGCCCGCCAGCGCTTCCGCGGTCGCCGTCTTGAGCACGACGGCAAAGCCGCGCCGGTACTCGCCCACCTCCTCCGACCAGGGATCGTGCCACGCCGGTTCGCCTCCCGCGCCGACGGCAAGCGCGAAGGAGGCCTCGTCCACGCGCCCGAGCCGGCGGTACGCCGTGCCGAGGAGCTGCAGCGCGTAGCGGTCGCCGGGCTGCCGCTCGAGGAGGCGTTCGAGCATCTCCGCGGCGCCCCGGTTGTCGCGCCGCTCCATGCGGACACGCGCCAGGCCGATCGCGGCCCAGTGGTCGGCCGCGTCGATCGCACGCGCACGCTCGAAGGCCGCTTCCGCCGCCGTGGGATCTCCGCGATCGAGCAGCCAGGTCCCGCGGCGGCACCACGCCGGCCCGTACTCCGGCGCCAGCTCATTGGTGCGTACTACTGCCGACAGCGCGCCGTCGTGGTCGCCGAGACGCGACATCGCCAGCGCGAGACGATAGGTCCATCGAGGCTCGTCGGGCGCCAGCCGCGACGCCGTCTGGTAGGCCTGGCGGGCGACTCCGATGAAGCCGTTCGCCTCGTAGGCCATGCCCAGGCGTCCCCACCGTGTCGCGTCACGACGGTCCGCGGACAGCGAACCGATGAGCTCGCGCAGGAGCGCCTCGACCTCGGGATCCATCGCGCCGAGACTCTCGAGACGCGCCGGCTCCGGCACCGCGATGCGCGACGACCACCACCATGCGCCACCCGCGATGACGAGCGCGACGAAGGCGGTGACCGCGATGACGGGCCGATGCTGAAAACGGGAATGGGCGGCGGCAGGACGAAGGACCCTCGCGCGTGGCATGGGAAACGGCACCCGGCCGGAAACCCGGCCGAAGACCGGCTGACGCCGGTCCCCGGCTGGGACGTTGACCTACCAGTCGTACTTCAAGCCGAAGCGCAGCAGGCGCGGCCCGATGATCGTCGACGGGAGCTGGAACGACGACCCCGACGTGAACGCGATGTTCGAGGCCGCGTCGGAGTTGGTCATGTTGTAGATGTCGACAAACGGAGACAGCCGGTGCCTGGATACCTGGAACACCTTCTCGGCGCGGATGTCGAGGACGGTCAGGTTGTCCTGCCGCCGCGTGCCGATCGGTTCAGCCAGGATGCGTTGCGTGCCGTAGTTCAGCGCGGCGAGGAACACGCGGCCGTACGGCTGGCCCGACTGGTGGCGCAGTGCCGGCGTGACACGCCAGCCGCGGAAGATTTCGACGGTGCCATTGAGCTTCGCGGACCACGTCGTGAAGTGATGGCGGCCCTCGGTCGTGTTGATCAGATCGTTCGGGTTGTTCGGCGTGTCCAGCTCGCGGACGGTATTGCCGAAGTACACGTTCTCGTGATCCCGGTTCCAGCGATAGGCGAACGACGCCTGCAGCGACCAGCGCCCGGTCGAGCGCTTCGTGCCCGTGATCTCGATGTTGTGGAACTGGGCGGTCCCCTCGCCGTTGGTCCGCCGGTTCAGCGTGCCGAGCGCGAGATTCGCCGGGTTCAGGTTGAACACGTTGAACACGGTGCCGTCGTCGGCCGTGCCGCGCACGCCGTCGGGCCCGGGATCCTGCACGGTGGCGGGGACGTTGAAGGCGTCGAACGGACGGTTCGCGTTGACCGTGACGTTGATGTTGCTGATGCGGCGGTACACGTAGCCGGCGTGGATGCCGAAGTTCGGGACGAGCTCGTGCTCGATCCAGGCGGCGGCCTCGTCAGTCCGCTGATCCTCGATGTCAGGATCGATCTGCGCGCTGCCGCGGCCGCCACGCTGGAGAATCAACTGCCCTTCCTCGCCCGCGTTCCAGACGCCGTTGCCGTTCAGGTCGGCCCACTGATGCCGGCGGTACCAGTCGGGCGCGTTCTCGTTCACCGCCTGCGCGTCGCCCGTTCCGGGATTCCACCAGAAGCGGCCCCAGTTGACCTTCATGACCGTCTTGCCCGTGCCGGACAGATCGAACGTCGCACCGAGGCGGGGCGCGGGAAGGTTGTAGGTCAGCAGGTTGTCCACCGCCGGGAACGTGAGCTGCTGCGTGTTGAACCTGCCGACCGGCGGCCCCTGCTGTTCGGGCAGGAACGTCCGGTAGTGATCGAAGCGGACGCCGACGTTGAGCGTCAGCCGATTGTTGACGCGCCAGTTGTCCTGGATGTAGCCGCTCATCGTCCAGAGCCCGTTCTCCGACTCGGAGGGCGTCTGGAACAGGTACACCTCCAGCGGGGCGCCGTTGCGAAGCACGTGGAGCACGTCGCCGGGCACGTTCCCGTCAACGCCCTTCCCGCGGATGTCGGTGAAGGTCTCGTGGAGCAGCTCGCCGCCGATCTTGATGCTGTGGCTGCCGGCCCAGCGATCGTTGAAGTACGTCAGTGACCCGAGCACCTGGTTCCGCTCGGGAATCCTGAACCAGCCGTCGCGATTGCCGCCGCGGACGATGTTGTTGCCGATGTCCTGGAAGGCGGGCTCCTCCGTGTAGCGATAGTTCGGCCAGATGTACTTGAACTGGCCCCCGCGCACCTCGAAGAAGGTGCTGTCGCTCAGGACGCTGTCCCACCCGGCCTTGTAGGTGTGACCCCAGTAGAGCTGCTGCCACGTGGACTGCTCGCTGCTGTGCCGCGCCACGAGCGCGCCGATCACGAACGTGTCCATCCGGTTCGGCTGCGACTTGCGCCCGGCGCCGGCGTAGCCGGTGAGCTTGTTGTTCGAGTTCAGCGCGTAGGTCACCTTGCCCGACAGGTTCCGCAGCCCGGTCTCGAAGGGCTTGACCGGGAAGTTCGGCAGCCGCGACTGGATGTTCTGGTCGCGCGCGGAGAAATACCACCAGAGCTGGTCCTTCTTGATGAAGCCGCCGATGTCGGCGTTGAGGTCGTAGTACCTCGCCATGCGGTTGAGATCCGAGGGCAGCAACTCGCCGCAGTTCCGGCCGGGACACAGCTCGACGCGCGAGTCGTCGATGTTGCGCGCCTGGATGTTCTCGCGCTGGTGGTCGGCGTAGATGCGGCCGTGGTACTCGTTGCCCCCCGACTTGGCGATGATCTGCGTGACGATGCCGGGCGTCGGCACCTCGGCGCTGTGGGTGGCCGTTCCGACCGACACTTCATCCAGCGAGCCGTAGTCGTAATACCAGCCGGCGGCGCTCGTGCCTTCGGTGTTCACGATGCCTTCCACCATGGGCCGATGCTGGTCGGACTTCGTATCGTAGGCGTAGTACGGCGTCTGCGTGCCCGCCGCCGATCCGCCGACGTCGACGCGCTGCATCTGCACGCTGGGCGCGGCGGCGAGGACCGTCCAGAAGTCACGCGCATTGGGCAGCGACGCCAGGCGCTCGTAGTCGAATGCCGTCGAGGTCGTCGTGGAGGTCACGTCCACGACGGGTGATTCGCCGCTGACTGTCACCGTCTCCTGCAGCGTCGCCACGGATAGCTCCGCGTTGACCGTGGCGGTGAAGCCGAGACCGACCCGAATGCCTTCGCGCCGAACGGTCGTAAAACCGGCCAGCTCGTAGGTGATGGTGTAGTCGCCCGGGGGGACGGCGGGGAAGCGGTAGGTCCCGTCCGCGCCTGTCGTCGCGGATCGAGCCCCCTGCATCGCCGGGCTCGCGATCGTGACGGACACCCCCGGCAGGACGCCGCCGGAGGAGTCCGCGACCCTCCCGTTGATGGAGCCGGTGGTGGCGCTCACCGACTGCGCCGAGCTGGGCAGGACGGGTAAGAACAGGATCACGAGGAACGCCGAGAGCACCGAGGGACGCATGCTGCCTCCTTCTGCCACCAGCGAGCGTGGCGGTCACCAGGGACCCCAGAGGAACAACGCCGATCCCGAGAAATGTGTGCGACCCGACGCGGAATAAAAGTGGGGGGATTCTAGGCCGCTTGCGCGGGCGGAGCAAGAGGTTTGGGATAATATCCGGGAGTCTATGAGCGACAGGAAGTACCGGCAGCGCGGCTACCAGGACGATAACCGCGACCGGCCGCCGAAGCCCGAGGCCAAGAAGCCGGAGCGGGAGCCCGGAGCGCCGGCCGGCACGCGGCGCATCTCCCAGGACGGCCCGAAAGCCCTCAACATGCCGGGCTTCCGGCACGTGGTGCGGTGCGCCACCTGTGGGAACGTCGTGACAGAGGAGGTCGGCCTCGAGAGCCGCTGCACGCGATGCGGCACGGACCTCCACACGTGCGCGCAGTGCGAATCGTTCGATCCGGGCAGCCGCTTCGAGTGCATGCAGCCGATCACGGCGCGCGTGTCGCCGAAGAACGCCCGCAACACCTGCCCGCTGTACGCGCCGCGCACGACCTACGAGCGCGAAACGACGGCGCCAAGGCCCGACAGCGCCCGGAAGGCGTTCGACGATCTCTTCAAGTTCTAGTCTCGAGTCTCTGGTCTCTGGTCTTTAGTCTCTGGTCTTCAGTCTCTGGTCTCTGGTCTCTTCGGCGGTCCGGGTTTCTCGGCCGCTCGCTGCTGAGTGTCGGATCTTGAATCTCTCATAGTGCAGTTGCACGGCAGCTACCCCTTTCCCGCGCCGGTCGAGCGCGTGTGGGCCCTCCTGATGGACACGGAGGCGATCGCCGCCTGCCTGCCCGGCTGCCGGGAGCTGCGCGACCTCGGGGAGGACCGCTACCAGGCGGAGCTCGTCGTGGCGGTGGCCGCGATCACGGGCAGCTACGGCGCCATCGTCGCCATCGAGGACAAGGTGCCGCCGCGCTCGTATCGTCTCATCGTGCAGGGGACCGGGCGTTCCGGCTTCGTCCGCGGACGGGCAGACGTCGTCCTCGAGCCCGGACCCGACACCACCGTCGTCACCGTCGCCGCGAACGGCGATGTCGGCGGCGCCGTTGCGCGCGTCGGGCAGCGGCTCATCGAAGGCGTGGGCCGGACGATGATGAACAGGTTCTTTACGTGCCTGCAGAAAAGACTTGAGACTGGAGACTGAGGACCACAGACCGGAGACCAGAGACTACGGAGCGTGAGGTGACATTTCAGCGCGAGCGCAGCGAGCGAAGGTGCGCGGCGAGCTCGTCGAGGCTCGCGAGGTTGTGAGCCGGGAGGAAGTCGTCGACGAGCGGGAGCGCGGCGCGCATGCCGCGCGTCAGCGGCTCGTAGCGTTCCGAGCCGAGCAGGGGGTTGAGCCACACGAGCCGGCGGCAGCTCCGGCCGACGCGCGCCAGCTCACGCGCGAGGAGCGCCGGGTCGCCGCGGTCCCAGCCGTCGGAGATGATGAGCACGACGGGTCCGTGGCGCATGACGCGGCGCGCGTAGTGAAGGTTGAAGGCGCGCAGCGCGTCGCCGATGCGCGTGCCCCCGCCCCAGTCGCGCACGCGGTCCGCGACGGCCCCGAGCGCCCGGCCGCCGCCGGCGCGTGCCACCTCGCGGGTAATCCGCGTCAGCCGTGTGGCGAACACGAAGCTCTCGACGGCGTGTGCGCCGGCGGTCATGCCGTATACGAACTGGAGCAGCAGCCGCGCGTAGCGTTCCATCGATCCGCTGACGTCGGCGAGCACCACGATCGGCCGCGGCTTCTCGCGCCTCGCGCGGCGCGGCAGCTCGACGAGCTCGCCGCCGTGCTTCATGTTGGCGCGCACGATCGGGCGGAGATCGACGCGGCCCGACGCGGCTCGCACGTGCCGCCGCGTGCGCCGCAGGCCGAGCCGCCAC
>JBOGIW010000587.1:0-3766 GCA_050748045.1 Vicinamibacterales bacterium
TATCTCGGGCTGTATGCGCTGCAGCACCGCGGGCAGGAGAGTGCCGGGATTGCGGCGTCGGACGGTGTCCGCCTCCGCCATTCGAAGGCGATGGGCCACGTCAACGAGGCCTTCGACCAGACGACGCTGGCCATGCTGCCCGGGACGCTCGCGATCGGCCACGTCCGGTACTCCACGGCGGGCGACAGCAAGCTCTCGAACGCGCAGCCACTCGTGATCGACTGCGTGCACGGCCCGTTCGCCCTCTGCCACAACGGCAACCTCGTGAACGCCAACGAGGTGCGGGAGGCGCTGGTGCGCCAGGGCGCGATCTTCCAGACCAGCAGCGACAGCGAGGTCGTCGTGCACCTGTTCGCGCGCTCGCGCGAGGCATCGATCGAGCAGGCCGTGGTCGATGCCGTGTCCCAGGTGCGCGGCGCGTTCTCCTTCGTGATGATGACGACGGACCGCCTGATCGGCGTCCGCGATCCGCATGGCTTCCGCCCGCTCGCGATCGGCCGCCTCGGCGACGCGCTCGTCATCTGCTCGGAAACCTGCGCCTTGGACCTCATCGGGGCCACTTACGTGCGCGACGTGGAGCCCGGCGAGGTCGTCGTCCTGACCCCGCAGGGCATCCGGTCGATCACGCCTTTTCCGCCGGCGCCGCACTCGCAGTGCATCTTCGAGCACGTCTATTTCGCGCGGCCCGACAGCTACGTCTTCGGCGAGAGCGTGAACGAGAAGCGCACGGAGTTCGGCCGCCGGCTCGCGCATGAAGCCCACGTCGACGCCGACGTCGTGGTGCCGGTTCCCGATTCCGGCGTGTGCGCGGCGATCGGCTACTCCGAGGCCTCAGGCATCCCGATGCGCATGGGGCTCATCCGCAACCATTACGTCGGCCGGACGTTCATCCAGCCGCAGCAGGCGATCCGCCACTTCGGCGTCAAGGTGAAGCTGAACCCCGTGCGCAGCATCCTCGAAGGGAGGCGCGTGGTCCTCGTGGACGACTCGATTGTCCGCGGGACGACGAGTCGAAAGATCGTGCGCATGGTCCGCGGCGCCGGCGCGAGGGAAGTGCACGTGCGCGTCAGTTGCCCGCCGACCATCTCGCCGTGCTTCTACGGGGTCGATACGCCGCGCCGCTCCGAGCTGATTGCGGCGACGCACACGCTCGACGAGATCCGGAAGTACCTCGGTGCCGACAGCGTGGCCTACCTGAGCCTCGAGGGGCTCACGGGCGCGGTGAATGGCGGGAGCTCCAGCTACTGCACGTCGTGCTACACGGGCGTCTATCCCGTGGCGTTTCCGCGCGACGAGGCGGCCTACCTGCAGCTTGCCCTGAAGCTGGATCTGGAGCCGCGATCCGTCGTCCGCGATCCGCAATCCGTGAGCCGCCCATCCGCGGTCCACGACCTGGAATCCGCGATCGGCGATTCGCAGCCGATCCGCGATCCGCAATCCGCCATCCGCAATCCGCCACCGGTGATCGACGAACCGGAATCCGCGATCGTCGATTCGCAGACCCCGATCCGCGATCCGCAATCCGCGATCGCGGACCGTGCCCACCGTTGATGGACTACAAGGCTTCGGGCGTCAACATCGACGCCGGCAACGAGACCGTCCGGCGCATCCGCGGCCTTGCGCGTTCCACGTTCACGGCTGGCGTGCTCTCGGACATCGGGTCCTTCGGCGGATTGTTCCGCCTCGACCCGGGCCGGTTCCGCGATCCGGTCCTTGTCTCGAGCGCCGACGGCGTGGGCACGAAGCTGAAGGTCGCGTTCATGGCGGACCGCCATGACACGGTGGGCATCGACCTCGTCAACCACTGCGTGAACGACATCCTCGTGCAGGGGGCCGAGCCCCTGTTCTTTCTCGACTACCTCGCCACGGGGCGGCTCTCGCCGGATGTCGTCGAGTCCATCGTGGGCGGCATGGCGGCCGCCTGCCGCGAGAACGCCTGTGCGCTGCTCGGGGGCGAGACGGCGGAAATGCCCGGCTTCTACGCGGACGGCGAATACGACCTCGCGGGGTTCATCGTGGGCGTCGTCGAGAAGGCGCGTCTCGTCGACGGCCGCGCCATCGCCGCCGGCGACGCGCTCGTGGGCGTTCCCTCGTCCGGGCTGCACACCAACGGCTATTCGCTGGCGCGGCGGATTGCGTTCGAGCGCCTGCGCCTCGACGTGGACCGCCACGTGCCGGAGCTCGGTCGCACGGTCGGCGAGGCGTTCCTCGAGCCGCACCGATCGTACCTGTCGATGGTCCGGCCGTTGCTCGACTACGGCCGCATCAAGGGGATGGCGCACATCACCGGCGGCGGCATCACCGACAACCTGCCGCGCGTGCTGCCGCACGGGAACGCCGCCGTCGTCGACTGCTCCGCGTGGGAAGCGCCGTCGCTCTTCCAGTGGCTCCAGCAGGCCGGCGACGTGCCGCGCGACGAGATGCTGCGGACCTTCAACATGGGCATCGGCCTCATCCTCGTCGTCGGGCGCGAGCGGGCGGAACAGACGATCGAAGAGCTGGCCGCTCGCGGCGGCCGCGGCGCGCGCGTCATCGGCGAGGTCGTCGCGGGCGACCCGCCAGGTGTCACCTATGTCGGCACGTAAGCCGGATCACACATGTGACGGGCCATCCGCTTCCCCGCTCGACTGTGGATGACTCGTCGTCTTGGCGTGCTCATCTCGGGGCGCGGGAGCAATCTCCAGGCGATCATCGATGCGGCCGGCGAGGGCCGGCTGGGCGCCGAGGTTGCCGTCGTGATCTCGAATCGCGCCGACGCGGCTGGTCTCGATCGCGCACGCGCGGCGGGCATTGAGACGCTGTACATCAGTCATCGGGCATTCGCGTCGCGTGATGACTTCGATCGCGCGCTCGCCGGCGCGCTGCGCGCGCGGCACGTGGGGCTCGTCTGCCTGGCCGGCTTCATGCGACTCGTGGGCAGGCCGATGATCGAGGCCTTCCCCGACGCCATCCTGAACATTCACCCGTCGCTGCTGCCGGCATTTCCCGGCGTCGATGCGCAGCGGCAGGCGCTGGAGTACGGCGTGAAGGTGACCGGCGTGACCGTTCACCTCGTGACGCCCGAGCTCGACGGCGGACCGATCGTCCTGCAACGTGCCGTGCCCGTTCGCGACGACGACACCGTGGAGACGTTGTCGGCGCGGATTCTCGTCGAGGAGCACCGGGCCTATCCGGAGGCGATCAAGATGGTGCTCGACGGACGTTGGCGCGTGGACGGCCGCCGGTTCCTGAGCACTCCATGACGTCAACTCCCAACTCCCCAACTCCCAACTCCCAACTCCCAACTCCCAAACCTCAACTCCCAAACCTCAACTCCCAACTCCCAACTTCCAAACCTCAAACAACTCCCAAGCTCCAACTTCCAACTCCCGATCTCGAAACTTCCAACTCCCAACTCTCAGTCTCAGACTCCCGGAGAGTGGGGGGAGTCGTCTGAGAGCCGCAGCGTCACGATTGCCACCTCCGGCGGGCAGTTGATGCGGATGGGCACCCACACGGTTCCGACGCCGCGGCTCACGAAGATGCGCGTGTTCTCGCGGCGACCGAGGCCCTCGAGGACCGGAAAGCGTCGCTTGACGAAGGCGCCGAACCCGGGGACCACGACCTGGCCGCCGTGGGTGTGTCCGGAGAGCACCGCGGGCACGCCGAGGGCCGCCGCCTCGGTGAGGCGGCGCGGATCGTGCGCGAGCAGGATCGTCGTGTCGCGCGTCCGGCGTACGACGCGCGCCAGGTCCTGCGGCCGCCGCGTCCAGAAGCGGATGCCGGC
>JBOGIW010000588.1:0-29106 GCA_050748045.1 Vicinamibacterales bacterium
CCGAGATCGCGCAGATCATGAGCGCGCGCCATTTCGTGGAGGTGCGATGCACGCACGGCGGGCCCGCCCCGCCGGAAACGGCGCGGGCGCTCGCCCTGTCCCGGCAGCTTCTCGAGCGCGACGGCGCCTGGATCGCCCGCACGGACGAGGCGCTCGCAGCCGCCGAGGAACGGCTGCAGCAGCGGGTCAAGGCGCTGTGAGCGACATCCGGCGGAGTTATGTGAGAGTGATCGTCGCCTGGGTGGTAGTGCTCGTCGGCCTCTACCTCTTCCAGGCGTGCTTTTCGTGATCCTCGCCGCCGCATGAGTCCCATCGACTGGACGATCATCGCGGTCTACCTCGTGTGGATCGTCTGGGACGGCATTCGCCTCACGAAGCGCAGCCGCGAGCTCGAGGGCTACTTCCTCGGCGGGCGCAGCCTTCCCTGGTGGGCCGTGGGCCTGTCGGTGATGGCGACGCAGCTCTCCGCCATCACGATGATCGGCACCACGGGCCAGGCTTACGCCGACGGCATGCGGTTCCTCCAGTACTACTTCGCGCTGCCGATCGCGATGGTGATCCTGTGCGTCACGCTCGTGCCGTTCTTCCACAACGCACGGGTGTACACGGCATACGAGTTTCTTGAACGCCGGTTCGATCCGAAGACGCGGGCGCTGACGAGCTTCCTCTTCCTGATGTCGCGCAGCATGGGGCTCGGTGTCGTCATCTCGGCGCCGGCGATCGTGCTGTCGGTGATGATGGAGGTCAGCGTGACGAGCACGGTGCTGCTCACGGCGCTCCCGACGGCCGTCTACACGATGTTCGGCGGCGTGCAGGCCGTGGCCTGGACCGACGTCAAGCAGATGGTGCTCATCGTCGGCGGCCTGATGGCGGCGGGAGTGGTGCTCGTGCTGGGCCTGCCGGACAGCGTGAGCGTGCCGGACGCGTTGCGGATTGCCGGCGCCAGCGGCCATCTGCGCACGTTCGATTTCACGTTCGACGTAACGAACCCGTACACCTTCTGGTCCGGCACCATCGCGGCGCTCTTCCTGTTCCTGTCGTACTTCGGCACCGATCAGAGCCAGGTGCAGCGGTACCTCACGACGCCGAGTGTCGATGCGGCGCGCGAGTCGCTGCTCATGAGCGCCTACTGGAAGATTCCTCTGCAGGCGCTCGTGCTGCTCGTCGGCGTCTTCCTGTTCCTCTTCTACGTCTTCCAGCCCTCGCCGATGCTGTTCAACCCCGTGCACGAGCGCGTGCTCCGCGAAGGGCCGCGCGGGGCGGAGTATCGAGCGGTCGAGGACGCGTTCCAGGCGGCGGACAGGCGGCGTCAGGAGGCGGCGCTCGCGCTCGCGGCCGCCGAGGGGGGAGACGCCACGCAGGCGCCATCCGCGGCGGCGCGCTTCCAGGCGGCCCGGGACGAGGTGGCACGCGTGCGCGAGCAGGCGGTAGCGCTCGTGCGCGAGGTGACGGGGGACCGGACCTACACCGATGTGAACTACGTGTTCCCGACGTTCATTCTCACCCACATGCCCGTCGGGCTCGTGGGGCTGCTCGTCGCGGCCATCTTCGCGGCGGCGATGTCCACGATCGCGGGCGAGCTGTCGGCGCTCTCGACGGCCACGATCATCGACTTCTACCGGCGGTTCATCCGGAAGGAGGCGACCGACCGGCACTTCCTGCTCGTGTCGCGCGGAGCCACGGCGTTCTGGGCGCTCTTCGCCAGCCTCATCGCGATCTGGGCGGCCGAGCTCGGGTCGCTCATCGAGGTCGTGAACAGGTTCGGCTCGTACTTCTACGGATCGATCCTCGGCGTGTTCATCCTGGCGGTCGGCTTCCCCCGCGCGACGGCCAACGGCGCCTTCGTCGGGCTCGTGGCCGGCATGGCGTCGGTTGGCGCCGTGTCGGCCTTCACCCGGACGGCGTTTCTGTGGCTCAATGTCGTCGGAGCGGTCGCGGTGGTCGTGGCGGGCCTGGCCGTCAGCCGCGTCGATCCCGCGCGGAAACCATCATGATCCTCGGCAAGTTCGTGCTGCTGGTCCTCGTCGTGCTCGTCATCGCGTGGATGCTCGGCGGGTTCCTGCGGAACTTTCGACGGTAAGTCACGAACAGCGGAGAGCGGATTGAGTCGTTGCGCGGGAGAGAGCGGAACAGGCGAAGCGGAGATCGGACCACGGAGAGCGGACCGCCGAGAGCGGATCGCGGATCGCGGATGATCAGAATCTTCGTCACCGGCGGGACGTTCGACAAGACCTACGACGAGATCCACGGGCGCCTCGCGTTCGGAGACACGCACCTGCCCGAAATGCTCACGCTCGGACGAAGCCGGGTGGAGGTGTCGATTCGCACGCTGATGATGATCGACAGCCTCGACATGACCGGCGCCGACCGGGCGCTCGTCGTGCGCAACTGCGCCGAGTGCGAGGAGTCGCGCATCGTGATCACGCACGGCACGGACACGATGGTCGAGACGGCGGCGGCGATCGCCGCGGCGGTACGCGACAAGACCGTCGTCCTCACCGGCGCGATGATTCCGTACGCCTTCGGCAGCTCCGATGGCCTCTTCAACCTCGGCAGCGCACTCTCTTTCGTTCAAGTACTCCCGCCCGGCGTGTACATCGCGATGAACGGCCAGCACTTTTCCTGGGACAGCGTGACTAAAAACCGCGTCACAGGTGTCTTCGAGACGCGGAGCTGAACAGTATCCCCGGAACAGATGTGTCAGCGGCGAAAAGCTGTAAAAACTGAGGAGCGGGCGGTTGTAGTCGCGCTGGTCAGCAGTTAATAATCGGCCCTTCCGCTCGAGCTCAGGGGGGAGGCTCCGATGCACGCGCGACGACTCGTCGCTTGCACGATTGTTCTGTTCGCGCTGACGGTTGCGGCAAGCGCACAGATCCCGGGTCAGAACGTCAACATGGTGTCGGGCACGGAGTGGCCCGGCGGCGATCCGTTCCTGCAGCGGCAGAACGAGCCGTCG
Source organism: Vicinamibacterales bacterium (assembly GCA_050748045.1). GTDB lineage: Bacteria > Acidobacteriota > Vicinamibacteria > Vicinamibacterales > UBA2999 > CAVYVZ01. The sequence goes on from JBOGIW010000588.1 coordinate 2,957, forward strand.
ATCGCCGTCTCGAGCCGCAACCCCCTGCATCTCCTGGCCGGCGCGAACGACTACCGAACCGTGGATCTCGCGGGCCTGCTCGAAGCCGGCGCCACGGGCGACGCGTGGCACGGCGTGTTCACGTCCACCGATGGCGGCGGACGCTGGACGAGCACGCTGCTCCCCGGGTATCCGCGCGACGACTCGCCCGAGGGACTGGCCTCTCCGATTCGCGGCCTGCAGGCGGGCGCCGATCCGTTCGTGCGGTCGGCGGCGTACGGGCTGTTCTTCTACGGCGGTCTCGCGTTCAATCGCGGGCCGAATCAACCGAGCGCCATCTTCGTGGCGCGTTACAGCGACCGCAACAACAAGGAGAACGGCACTCCCTTCGCCTACGAAGGCACGTTCGTCGTCGCGCGCAACCGTCCCGGCGAGTTTCTCGACAAACCCGCCTTCGCCGTCGGATTGCCGAAGCCGGGCGGCGGCACCTGCCTGGTGAATGGCGTTCACGTGCCGGCGCCGCCGGTATACGCCGCGTGGACGGTCTTCGTGTCGGTGAGCCATCCCCATGACGGGAACAAGGAAGGCGAGAAAGAGCTGATCGCGGAAGAACGGAGCTACATGGTCTTCTCCTCGTCGCGCGACTGCGGCGAGACGTGGACCGAGCCGGTCAAGTTCAGCACGGTCGGCCTGCACCAGTCGGCCGCGCTCGCCGTCGACCCGCACAACCCCGACAACGTCTACATCGCGTGGCGCTCGTTCGACGAGACGCCGCAGCAGCCCGGACAGATCTCCGTGATGCGTCTGAAGAACGGCGGGCGCAGCTTCGGGTCGCTCGCGACCATCGGGTCGTTCTTTCCGTTCGACCAGGGCACGACCGGCACGTCGTTCCGCACGAACTCGTACCCGACGATGACCATCGACGAGCACGGGCGCGTGTACGTGGCGTGGGCGGCACGCGGGTACGCGCCGGGCAACAGCGATCCCGTCGAAGGCGACGCGCGCATCGTGATGTCGACCGCACTCGATGGCAGGAACTTCACCATGCCCCGAGCGGTTGACAATTTCCCAGGGGCGGGGCACCAGATCATGCCCGAGCTGACGTACGGCGGCGGCCGCCTTCAGCTCGTTTACTACGATCTGCGGGAAGACATCTCGGGGTTCTTCGAGCGTTTCGTCGACGAGTTGACGGTGTTTCTGGCGCCCCTGCCACGGCGGCGCCACACCCTCGACGTCCGTTCGGCCCAGGCCTCACCCGGTGCCGCTCCCGACTTCACGAGCTACAGCATCATCGACTCGCGGCCGTCGTTCCAGGCTTCCCGGTACCTCTTCGGTTTGCGGCCGGGCTTCGACGGGCTGCAGCAACTGCAGTTCAACCCGCCCAACTTGCCGCTCTACGCGCTCGGCACGCTGCCGTTCATCGGCGACTACATCGCCGTGGCGACGCAGACGTTCATCCCGGTTCGCCTCAAGGGCACCGACGAGTGGCGGTTCAACACCAACGGCAACGCGGTGTTCCATGCCGTCTGGACCGATAACCGCGACGTCGTTCAGCCGGCGGATGGCAACTGGCAGAACTACACGCCGCCCTCGGTGACGCTCGGCGGATCGGCGAGCCTTTTCGATCCCATGATGCAGGTTCCCGCGTGCGTACCGGGCCAGGGCGGCATGCGGAACTCCAACATCTACACCACGCGCATCACGCCGGGGCTCGTGGCGGGATCGCCCGGCAATGCGAAGGGGCTGAGCACGACGCTGCAGCGCGCCTTCGTGGTGTTCGGGCAGAACACGACGGAAGAGCACGGGGCCTATCGCTTTCGCATCCTCGACCAGCCCGCCGGCGGGCACGCCTCGTTCCTCCAGTTCGACGCGCTGCCGGCCACGCCCGCCTACGACGTGCAGACGACGCTCGAGCCGGTCATCATCGGAGCGAAGTCGAGCGTGGCCCGCACGGTGTACGTGACGTCGACCGATCCCCGCGCGCAGGTGCGCGTCGAGATCGTGCAGGTCGCCGGAGGCGGCGTGCCCGCTCCGCCGCCCGAAGGCCGCACGAGCATCGTCATCCTCAACCCGGATATCGGCAACCCGGATATCGGCAACCCCGATATCGGGAACCCGGACATCGGCAACCCCGACATCGGCAATGCCGAGGTCTACAACCCGGACATCGGCAATCCCGACATCGGCAACCCGGATATCGGGAATCCTGACATCGGCAACCCGGATATCGGCAATCCGGATATTGGGAACACGGCGATCGCCAACCCCGACATCGGGAACCCGGACATCGGCAACCCCGACATCGGCAATCTCAACATCTCGAATCCCGACATCGGCAATCCGGATATCGGGAACCCGGATATCGGCAACGGCGCCATCACCGACTACTCGTACACGGTGACCGAGAACGGGAACACCGCCTCGCACGTCGAGGTCGATCTCGCCACCGCGATCGATCCGGCGGTCCTGCAGCAGGCCGGCGTGCACGTGCAGGTGCTCATTCACCGCCAGTACAAGACGCCGGCGCTGGCGCTGACCGGGTGCGGCGTCAACCTGGTGACGCAGAACCAGGTCATTGGAAACTTCGCGAACCCGTTCACGCCGCTTGACGAGGTGGGCATCCCGAACCCGCTCGACCTCCAGTTGAACAACATGAGCTTCTGGCTCGCTCCCGGCGAGCAGTTGAAGGTGACCGTGCGCGTCATCGACGAGGACAGGACGGACAACGTGACGTTCGATCCCACGAGGGATGCGGTGATCGCGGTCACAGCCGGTTCGGTGAGCACGAATCTGCCGCCGGGGACGCCGCCTCAGGGCACCGTACAGGCGCCGACGATCGTCGCCGTCGAAGACGCGTACGAGATTGAAGGCCGTACACTCGACGTACCGGCCCCCGGCGTGCGGGGCAACGACACGGTGCGGGACGGCTTCACGGTGACGGCGGTTCTCGTGAACGGTCCTGAAAACGCCGCCGAGTTCAGCCTCAATCCGGACGGATCGTTCTCGTATGTGGCCGAAGCGGAGTTCGCCGGCGATGACGCCTTCAGCTACGCGCTGGCCTTCGGCGGCACGAGGAGCAACGTCGCGACGGTGACGATCGCCGTGGCAGGCGAGGAGGGCGGAGATCCGCTCGTCGTCGTCAACACGAACGATTCCGGAGCCGGGTCGCTCCGCGCCGCGATCCAGTTCGCGAATGCGCACGAGAACGGCGATCTCCCGGACCGGATTACCTTCGACATTCCCGGCGAGGGATCGACGCGCCGCATCATGCCGTCCACCGTCCTGCCGGCCGTCACGGATCCCGTCGTCATCGACGGGACGACCCAGCCGGGCTACGACGGGGCTCCCATCGTCGTGATCGACGGGACGAACATCGACGTCGGCCAGGAAGGCGGGTGGGGGCTGATGCTCACGGCCGGCGTGAGCGTCGTGCGCGGGCTCGGTATCGTGAACGTCGCGGGCAGCGGGCTCGTCCTCAACGGGGGTCCGGCCAATCGGATCGACGGCAACTGGATCGGCATCGACCCGGCGACGGGCCTTGCGGCGCCCAACTCGAGGGCCGGACTGCTCGTCACCGGCGGATCCGAAGATCACAACGTCGGCACCTGCTTCGTGTATTTCGAGTGCTTCAGCGATCGCATCAACGTGATCTCGGGCAACACCGGCGCGGGTGTCGAGATCGACCACGGCAACTACGTCGCCATCGCCGGGAACCGCATCGGAACGACCGCGAGCGGGACCGGCGCCGTGCCCAACGGAGAAGGCATCGCCATCAACCGTGCCATCAATACGCGCATCGGTGGCACCGAGGTGGGCCAGGGGAACCTCATCTCGGGCAACCTGGAGGCGGGCATCGCGGTCCGCAACCTCGAGGAGAACCCGCTCGGGACAGTCATCCTGGGCAACGTGATCGGCGTCGGCGCGGACGGCACGACGGCGCTGCCGAACGGTCTGCTTGGCATCTACGTCGAACGGGGCTCGGGCACAGTAATCGGCGGGGCCGAGGGTCCGGTGGGGAACCTCGTGGCGCACAACGGCGCCGGCGGGATCGCCTTCGGCCCACGCGCCTCGGACAATCGCGTCGAGCGCAACGTGATTCGAAGCAACCAGGGGCCCGGCATCGCGGTGCAGAGCGGGTTCATCGGCGAGGTGTTCTTCGCGTCGCAGAACAACGCGCTGCTGGGCAACGAGATCTACGCGAACGCGGGCCTGGGGATCGATCTGGCGCCGGCCGGTCCGAACGCCAACGATCAGGGCGACGCGGATGCGGGCGCCAACCGGCTGCAGAACCACCCGTCGATCGAGCTCGTGCACACGTCGAACGGTTCGGCGGAGTTTACGGTCGTGCTCGACATGGAGGCCGGCACCAAAGAGGTCCGGGTGGACTTCTTCAATGGCGCCACGTGCGGGGCCACGTCCACCAATGCACAGGCGCGGCGGTACCTCGGCTCGCACACGTTCACCGGCACCGAGACGATCGCCCGGTTCGTGACGACGCTGGCGTTCGATCCGCAGATCGGCAACGGGTTCACGGCGACGCTCAGCGTCAGCCTTGCGGAGGTCGGGACCAACACGTCCGAGCTGGCGCCATGCGTGAAGGGCGTGTCGAGGTAAGAGCGGGTCAGTTGGTGAGCCGCCGCCGCGCGTCGGCGGCGAGCCGATCGGTGGCGGCGTGGCGGAGTCGGAGGAACGTCCGGAACGATTCCGCGACGCCGGCGGTCCCGAGCTGCTCCTGCACGCTCCCGAGGTAGAAATACACGGGCGGCACGACACGGGTGGTCGGCACGTCGTCGAGAAAGCGCGCGGCGGCTTCGCCGCGGCGCGCCAGGCACGCCTGCAGCGACGAGTAGGCCTCGGTCCACGCCTCCGCGTCCATGAATGCGCGCGCGAGCGCAAGCCGTCCCGACCATGTGTCGGCGATCTTCTGCGCCTCCCGCAGCGTCGCGATAGCCGCGGCCGGCTGGCCGCTCGCCCGCTGCAGCTCGGCCTGGATCACCGTGCCCAGGGCGCGTGATTCGGGATCGAGGTGGGCTCGGAGCTTCCCGCCAATCACGGACGCCTCTCCGAGGCGGCCGAGCTCCAGATAGATTTCCGCCGCTTCCATCAGCACCGGTGGATCGCTGCTCTCGTGAATCGCCTGCTCGACGGCGCGAAGCGCGTCGCGCCTCTGCCCGAGCTCCACGTGCGCCCGTGCCATCGCGGTGAGCTTGCGGCTCGACGCGCTGCCGGGGCCGTTGGCCTCGACGCCCTTTCGAAGAATGGCGATGGCCTCCGCCGCCCGTCCCTCGAATAGCGCCGCGTCGCCAAGGCCGATGTTCGCAAGCGACTCGTTTCTCAATCCCATTTCCGTGTAGAGACGCGTCGCCTCGCCGCGGTCTTCGCCCATCACGGCGGCGACGGCGAGCGCGAGCAGCGCCTTCGGGTAGCCGGGATTGCTGGCCAGCGCGCGGTTCGCTTCCTCGCTGGCGACGCCGAAGTCGCCCGCGTACATCGCGTAGAGCGCCCGGTTCGTCCGGTAGACGATGTTGTTCGGATAGAGATTGAGCGCACGGCGGCTGAACTCGAGCGCTCGCACCATGTCGCGGCGGTAGAAATGGGCCATTGCGAGGTTGCTGTGCGCGCCCGTGTCGCCAGGGAACCGGCTGATGAGCGTCTCGAGCTCCTGGATCGCTTCATCGGGCGCCCGCTTGAACAAGTGGTAGGCGCCGAGCGTCCGGTACCGCTCGCGCTCGCTCATGCCGTCGAGACGTTTCACGGCCAGGTCGAAGTACCGGGCCGCCTCTTCCAGCCTCCCCATGTTGCGGTTCAGAATCGCAAGCCCCGCATAGGCGCGCCCGAGCGAGGGATCGAGCGCGATCGCGCGCTCGTAGGCGGCGATGGCCTGGTCCTGGCGCCCGGCCCAGAAGTGCTCCTGGCCAACCGAGTACTCGTGACCCGCCTCGAGCGACCCCGAGGTAAAGGTCTCCGCCGCCGCGACCTGATCGGATTCCGGCGTCGCGTCGCCAAGCGACCGGCGAATGGCCGCCGCCATGCGGCTCACCACCGGGAGCACCCGATCTTTCGAGGACGCAGGCACCTCCGTCGCGGAGAGCTCCTTGCCGGTCGCACCTTCGAGCGCGCGCACCCGGAGCACGTAGTTGCCATCCGTCGCGCCGATGGTGCCGGCCAGGATCACCGCAATCCCCTCACGCCTGGCGACAAGCTGGGCCACCTCGGCGTCGAGCGGCGCGTCAGGCCTGATCTGGCGCGCGGCCCGCAGCGCCTCGGAACGTGGAAACATGCTGACGAACGAGGCACCCTCCATCGCCAGGCTCAGCGACTGCGCGAGCGTCCCGTCGAAGACGGCATCCCCCGTTCGGTTGTCGAAGTCCGCGATGAGCACCGACACCGGTGGGCGCTCCGTGCCGGCGACCGGTCCTGTGAACCGGCTCGCCACCCAGTAGGCGGCGCCCGAGGCCACTACGACGAGCGCCACACCGGCCGTGACGAGCTTCGGGGTGAACGCGCGCGGCTCCCGTTGGACGATGGCGTGTCCCTCGGCGTCGAGCGTGTCGAGCGCCGCGATGAGCGCAGTGCAGTCCTGGAACCGGTCGGCTGGAGACGGCTGGACGCATTTCGTGACAAGCGCGTCGAGCGCCTCGGGGGTCTCCGGCCGCGAGAGGCGCACCGGCGCCGGCGCCGCGCTCATCCGCGACACCAGATCGGCGATGCCGCCCTCGCCCGTGAGCTGGCGCCGGCCGTTGAGCATCTCGTGGAGGATCAGTCCGACGGCGTAGATGTCGGCTCGCGCATCCACCGGTTCACTTCGCGCCTGCTCCGGCGCCATGTAGTCGATGGTGCCGACCACCGTACCCGACAGCGTCCCCCTCGACGTGCCGGCGGCCACGGAGCGCGCGATGCCGAAGTCCATCAGCAGCGCGTGCTCGCCCTCCTCGATCATGATGTTGGCCGGCTTCAGGTCGCGGTGGATGACGCCCGCCTCGTGCGCCGCCGCCAGCCCCGCCACGATCTGACGGACGAGGACCAGCGCCTTGGCCGCGGGCAGCGGCCCGCTCCTGAGGATCGTCGCCAGATCCTGCCCCTTGATGTAGGGCATGGAGATGAACTTGATCCCGTCGAACTCGCCGATGTCGTGGATGCGGACGACGTTGCGGTGCGTGATCTGACGCGCGAGGACCAGCTCCTTCTTCAAGCGGCGCTCCATGTCGTCGGCGCCGAGCCGGTCTTCCTCCTGTGACGGCAGGATGACCTTGAGGGCGACGCCGACGCCCAGCTCTTCATCCCACGCGTGATACACCGCGCCCATCCCGCCCTTCCCGAGCATGCGGATCACGTGGTACCGGCCGTTGATGATCTGGCCGTTCTCGAGGGGCCCGGAGGAGAACTGGCGCGTCACGCCGGACGGCGCTGAGACTCGCGGCACCACCGTCGCCAGGTCGTGCGAGTGGGTAGACGACGGCGGCCGCGACAGCCCGTTGACCTCGTTCGGCAGGGCGTCGGGGGGCAGCGTCCGACCGCAGTCGGCGCAGGCGCCGTCAGCGGTCGCTCGTGGATGGCCGCAGAAGGGACAGACCATGGGAGCGTGCGGGGGAAAGGGCATTATGCTGCCCAACCCCTGGGCACGCAACACCAGTGTACGTTTAAGTCCTTTGGAGTTCGTTCGTTGACAGCAGGAATTCGGTTTTTATTCGAGTTCCAGCGCGATGAACATGAGCTGGCCAAATCGTTGTACCTGGAAGACCACGGGGGCCCGTGCGGGCATCCGCCCGACAATCGAACGCAGCTCGGCGAGCGCCTTCAGGGGCGTGCCGTTCACCGCCACGATCACGTCGCCCGCTTCGAGTGTCTGGTCCGACGAGGGCGAGTCGGCGCTTCGGGCCGCCACGAGCACCCCGTACGGCAGGCGGCGCTCTCCGATCATCGAGACAATCCGCTCATCGATATCGAGGGCCAGGACGCCCAGTCGCGGGACGATGTTGCGTTCGGGCGACACCAGGTCGGCGAAGCGCGCCGGGTCGTTCTCGCGTTCCGCCACGGCCACGGGCACCTTCATCGTCTGACCCGCGCGCAGCACCTCGACCGACACCGTATCGCCGACGGCACGGCGATACAGGTTCACCTCGAATTGACGGCCGTTTTCCATCCGTTTCCCATCGAGGGAAAGCACGAGGTCGCCGATGCGCAGCCCGGCCGCGGCCGCGGGCGTCTGTGGGAAGACGTCCCCGAGGATCACGCCCCACGCCTGTGGCAGATCGAGGGCCGCCGCGAGCGTCGGCGTGATCGTCTGCGCGTAGACGCCGATCGTCCCGCGCCGCACCCGCCCGTTCGCCTTGATCTGGTCGAAGACGGTCTTGACGATATTGCTCGGCGCCGCGAAGCCGATGCCTTCGTTGCCGCCGCCCTGCGACAGGATGAGCGTGTTGATGCCGACGACGCGGCCGGTCGTGTCCACGAGCGGGCCGCCGCTGTTGCCCGGGTTGATGGGCGCATCGGTCTGGACGTACACCATCGGATCGTCGAGCTCGAGCTGGCGCCCGACGGCGCTCACGACGCCCATCGACACCGAGTTCTCGAGGCCGAGGGGACTCCCGAACGCGAAGACGATCTGCCCCTGTCGCAGGTTGTCGGAATCGGCCAGGGTGAGCGCCGGGAGGTTCGTCTCCGGCACGCGGAGCACCGCGAGGTCGGTCTCGCTGTCGATCCCGACGATCGTCGCATCGACGGCGACGCCGCGCGGGCGGACGATCGACGCGCCGCGGCCCGTGGCGTTCGGCAGCAGCACCTGCACGCGGCGGGCCCCCTGGATCACGTGAGAGTTCGTGACGATGTAGCCGTTGGGATCGAGGATGACGCCTGAGCCGCCCGTGCGGCGAAGGCCGAGCAGCGCATCGGCGCTCGGCGCCCCTTCGCCCACGGTGCCGTAGCCGGTCACGACGACCTGCACCACGGAGGGCGACACCCTCCTCGAGAGCGACTCGAACGCGGTCGAGAGGGCATCGAGTGTCTGGGGCGTGGCGCTTCGAGAGGCTTGCGCCGCGGGAAATGCCTGCGTCAGCACGGCGGCGAGGCAGCAGGTCACAAGCGGCGCCATTCGCCGCCACGGGCACGCAGAGACGCGGAGACGCGGAGGCTGCATGTAGGTTGGCATGTTACTGCCTGCCTCGCCCTCACGCGAGCCGCCTTCGGCGACCAGTCGAGCGCGTCTCTTTCCGTCGCCCTGAACGAGATGTGGCCTTCCAGCCAAGCCTCAGCGCCTCTGCGTGCCCGTGGTCAGCGAAGGACGCGCGATGACGGCTACCGTTGCGAGGTCGGGCTCGTCCGCGGCCCCGCGTTCTTCGCGTACGTGTCTGCCCAGTTCAGCATCTCCGCGACGGTGTGCAGCACCGACTCGCGTGCGGCGTACCCGTGCGCCTCGTGAGGCAGCGTCACGTAGCGCACCGTCGCGCCATGGCCCTTCAGCGCCATGTACAAGCGCTCCGACTGGATGGGGAACGTGCCGCTGTTGTCGTCGGCTTCGCCGTGGACGATGAGCAGCGGCTCCTTGATCCGGTCCGCATACCAGAACGGCGACATCCGCGTATAGACGCTCGTCGCCTCCCAGAACGTGCGGCTCTCGTTCTGGAAGCCGAACGGCGTCAGCGTCCGGTTGTAGGCGCCGCTCCGTGCGATGCCCGCGCGGAAGATGTCGGAGTGCGCGACGAGGTTGGCCGTCATGAACGCGCCGTAGCTGTGCCCCCCCGCGACGACGCGGTCGCGATCCACGACGCCCATCGCGACGACGGTATCGACCGCGGCCTGCGCGCTGGCGACGAGCTGCTCGACGTAGCGGTCGTTGGCGCTCTCGCCGGATCCGACGATCGGCATCGTGGGGCTGTCGAGCACCGCGTACCCTTGCGTCAGGAAGAGCAGGTGGAGGCTCGACCAGCCGATCGTGGGAAAGCGATTCGGCGACCCGATGACCTGGCTCGCGGCTTTCGGATCGGTGAACTCCCGCGGGTAGGCCCAGACGAGCATCGGCAGCCGCTCGCCCGTGCGATGGTTCGGCGGCAGGTAGAGCGTGGCCGAGAGCTGCACGCCGTCGTTGCGCGCATAGGTGAGGAGCTGCTTCGTGATGCCGCGGAGCTCGGGCGCGGGATCCGCGAAGGCGGTGATCGCCCGCGGAGGGGACGCGCCGGTTTCGTGCACGAAATAATTCGGCGGCTCGGTCGCCGACTCGCGCGAGGTCACGAACGACGACGCGTCGTCGGCGACGAGCGCGATCACGGTTTCATAGCTCCGGTCGTCGCTCTGGAACACCCGCTCGGCGGCGCCGGTGCGCAGGTTGACGCGCGACAGGAAGGGACGATCGCCCTGCGGTGTAGCGCCCTCGTCGGTCGTGTAGATGTAATCACCATGCTGGACGACGAGCCGGTCGGGCGGGTATCGGAAGTCTCCGGGCTGCACATTCGCGCGGACGCTCGAGCCCGGGCGTTGAACGACCGTGCCCGGATCCGCATAGCGTTCCTCTGCGCTCATGTCCCATAGCTTGCGAGGAGCGGCGCCGGGAGACTCGACCACCCAGGTTCGCGTCCAGCGGCGGGCTCGGTCGTACTCGTTGACGAGCGCCACGCCGTTGTCGGTCCACCGGATTGCGCGGAAGCGATACTCGGTCTCGAGGAGCGCGGCCGGCTCGCCGCTGAAGGGCGCGCTCAGCGAGAGCAGGCGATCCCGGCGCGCCGCCGGCTTGCGCGGGTCGCCGCCGTCGAGCGCTTCCGCCCACAGGAGTGTCGCGGGCGCCGTGGCCTGCCACGTGAAGCTGCGCGGCCCCTCGAGCACGCCGTTTGCCGGCACGGCGTCGGCGATGGGCAGGTCCGCCACGCGCCGCACGACCTCTCCCCGGCGGTTCCAGATCTCGACCTCTTTTGGAAAGTCCTCGGCCGGGACCAGCCGCGAGAACGGCCGCTTGAGGCGCGAGATCACGAGGTACTCGCCGTTCGGCGACGCCTGGGCCATGTCGTACAAGCCCGCGGCGCCGACAGGCTGCCGCGCGCCGGTTGCCGCGTCCACGATGGCGGCGAAACTCGTGCCGTAGTGCTCGAAGAGCGCCTCGTCGTGCGCGCTCGCCAGCAGGTCCTGGTACGTGCGGACCGGCGCCGTGCGGCCCAAATTCTCCTGGATATTCGGCCCTGGTGGCACGTCGGGTGCGACGGGCGCCGCGCCGCGGCTCGGCGGCACGAAGCGGCAGAGGAGCGCCGTGCTGTCGGCGAGCCACTGGCACGGCGTCCCCCACATCGCATTCAGGGAGGCGGTGCTGACAGCTCGTCCCTTTCCGGTCGCGGCGTCGGCCACCCAGAGCTCGATCCCGGCGTCGCGCGTGTGCGTGAACGCCATCCGCGTGCCGTCGGGCGAGAAACCGATCCACGACAGGCGCGGATTCGGCGGCATCGTCACCTTCAGCTCCGCGCCGTCGGCCACCTGCCGGAGCGAGATCCCCTTGAGGGTCTGCGCGCGATGAGGTCCGTTCGTGCGCGGGTTGACGCGCATGCCCGCGAGCCGGTGCATCGGCTGGGCGAGCTCCGCGATGCCCGGCATGCTCGCCCGCTCGAGGAGCGCCAGGACCTGCCCCGACGGGCTGACCGATGCCGTCGGCAGCGGCGCGGCGTCGAGGATGTCAACGATGTTCCCGGGGGGCCGTTGATACTGAGCGAACACGACCTCGGCCGTGGCCGCCAGCGCGAGCAGGCAGCTCCCGAGGCCCAGCGCCCAACTTCCGAAGCGCCACGTGTCTCTGGTGATTCTCATGACCGCTCCTTGTAGACCAGTCAGGCTCGAAGAACAAGCAGTTTGCGCACAAGTTTGGGAGTTGGAGATTGGGAGATTGGGAGTTGGGAGTTGGGAGTTGGGCGTTGGGAGTTGGAGGTTGGGAGTTGGGAGTTGGGAGTTGGGAGTTGAGTTAGAGTCCTTCGTCGGACCACGGTCCCGTCACAGCAAAGGTGATCCCCGGGCTCTGGATGTTGAAGAACAGCCATCGGCCGTCGGGGCTGTAGGTGACGCCGGCCATTTCGCGCATGGTGAAGTTGCCTGCGATCCCGTTCCGCTCGCCGGCGAGCCTCACGTTGTTGCGCGCGAAGCGGACGATGCGGCCGTCGCGTGTCAGGGCCTGCAGTGACGGGATGGTCGTGCCATCCTCGCAGATTGCCAGGCCGCCGCGTGGGCTCAGGCAGAGGTTGTCGGGCATGTTCAGGAGGTGAGGTCCCGGCGACTCGAAGAGGAGCCGCAGGCGCTCGCGCCCCGGATCGAGCTCCCACACCTGCCCCATGCGGGCGTCGCCGCCGTCAGTGGCGGTGATGAACAGCCGGCCGTCGCCGAACCACGCACCCTCGAGCCGGGAGAAGACGGCTCCGCCGCGATCCAGGCCCTGCATCAGGACGCCGTTCGCATCGCCCATTGCCGCGTTGACGTGCGGGCGATCGGGCTCGGGAATGTCCACCCAGTGGACGCCGTAGGTGACACCCTCGCGCTGCCCGCGGCTCGTGTCCAGTCGCGGACGGCCGTCGATGGCGAGCATCTGGAGCCTGCCGCCGTCGGCGAGGCGGCGCGGCGTTTTCGGCGTGAAGCGATAGAGGCCCGCCCGCGCGCGGTCCTCGGTTTCGTACACAAGGCCGGTCGCGGGATCGATGGCGATCGCCTCATGCACGAAGCAGCCCATTGCCTTCAGCGGCTCCGCGTTCGAAACACCCGCCGCGGGCACTTCGAAGATGTAGCCGTGCTGCCTCGTCGTCGGATTCTTCGGGCCCGGCGCGATGACTGTTTCCTCGCACGTGAGCCACGAGCCCCACGGCGTCGGCCCGCCGGCGCAGTTGCGAAAGGTGCCCGTCAGGCTCGGCTGCATGCCGACCACGCGCTCAGCCTTCGGATCGAAGACGATGGTAGTTGTTCCTCCGCCCGCCTGCGGATCGTACGGCGTGTCGCCGAATGCCGGCGCCGCGCTGACCTCGTGGTTGCGCACGAGGACGACCATGCCGTTCTCGCCGGCGAACGCCGCCATGCCGTCGTGCAACGGCGGCGTCGGCGTGCCGTCGTCCATCGCGTCGCCGCTCCACCCGAACGTGAGGTAGCGGAAACCGTCCGGCAGCTCGAGGAGCGGCAGTCCCGTCGTGGCGTCCCTGGCGGCGCGGAGGCGCCCGTAGCCGACGTCCAGCATCGCGAACCCGCCATCGATCCGCGCCCGCAACGCCTGAAGCGGGGCGGCAAACGCGGCGAGGCCGGTCGTGACGAGGAAGGCGCGCCGTGAGGTGATCATGAATTCTGAATTCCCATGCTCGATTCGACTACGGATTCTAATTCCGAAAGCCGACCAGGAATTCGAATTCTGATTCACTCCTCCTTGAAGTAGAAAAGGTCGTGTTGCCCCGGCGGCTCCTGCGCCGCCTGGCGTGCTGCATAGGCAATCTGCGCCAGGTGACGGACCTCGTGCAGCAGGATGTGCGTGCACAGGCGGCGCTTCGTCATCGTCTGCGTCCCCGACCGCGCGACGATGGTCATCGTGGCGCGCGCCTCGGTGTCGTCGAGGTCCTCGATGTAGCGCCGCAGGTCGGCCCTCACGAGGTCCGCATACTCGAACAACGCCTTCCAGTCGTCCGGCTTGACACCGGTGGAATCAGGGGGCGTGCCGCCCTCGAGGCGCGACAGATGCCGTCGCTCGACGAGGAAGATGTGATCGAAGAGCGACTCGATTGTCGGAAAGCTGCCGGCGGCCTGGAACGGGATCCGGAGACGCTCGGGCCTGGCGGCGATCCAGTCGCGCCACTTGCGGCGCTCGTGATCGGAATACTCGAGGAGCTCGCGGAGCTCGACGGAGATGCTCACTGGCCGAGCGCCTCCTGCACGCTCATGACGCGCACCGGCCCCAGCTTCAGCGCGCGCACGGGGGCCTCGATCGATTTGGCGTCGCCAACGACTACGACGGCGAACTTCGCGGGCTGGATGTAGGAGGCCGCCGCCTTGTGCACGGCGGCAGGCGTCACCGCCTGGACCTTCGCGACGTACTGCTCGAAGTAGCCTTCGGGCAGCCGGTACACGATCAGGTCCTCGATGCGGCGCGAGAGATCGCCGGCTGTCTCGAAGTCGGCCGGGAAGCCGAGGGCGAGGTAGTTCTTCGCCTTCGTCAGCTCCTCGTCGCCGATGGGCTTGCGGATCGCGTCGAGCTCGTTGAAGAATTCGCGCAGGGCCTCGGCCGTCTTGTCGGCCTGCACGCCGGCCGTCGCGACGAACGGCCCCGCCGAGAGCCGCATATCGAAGGTGGACGAGGCGCCGTAGGCGTACCCGTGCGTCTCGCGCAGGTTCTGGTTCAGCCGCGACGTGAACGATCCGCCGAGCACCGTGTTCATCACCACGAGTGTGAAGTAATCGGGCGTGGATCTCGGCACGCCGATCCAGCCGATGCGGATCTGCGACTGCTCGGCCGCCGGCTTGTCCACGATGTAGATCTGGCGCCGGGCCGGTTGCGGCGCGAGCGGGATTGCCGCGCGCGCCCTGGCGGCACCCTTCCACGCGCCGAACTGCCGCTCGAGGAGCGGCAGCACGTCGTCCATGCGGACGTCGCCGACGACGACGAGCGCGGCGTTCGACGGCGTGTAATAGGCGGCGTGGAACGATCGGAGGTCGTCGGCGGTGAAGCCTTTCAGCGCCTCGGGCGTGCCCATCGCTCCCGTCCCGTACCGGTGCGCGGCGCCGAACAGGAGCCGGCTGTACGCGATCGCGGCGATCGATGCGAGATCGTCCTGTGCCTGCAGGAGCGTGGTCAGCCGCTCCTGCCGGAGCCGGTCGAGGTCCTGCTGCGGGAAGGTGGGGTGGAGCGCCACGTCAGCCATGATCGGCAGCGCGTCACCAAGCCGCGCCACCGGCACGTTGAGGCGGACGCTCGACGCGTCGAACGAGGCGCTGGTTGTCAGCACCGCGCCGAGGAACTCGACGGCGTCGGCGATCTCGAGCGAGGACCTGGTCCCCGCGCCCTCGTCGAGCATGGCCGACGTGAGACCGGCCAGGCCGAACCTGCCCGCCGGGTCGTCGGCACTGCCTGCGTGCACGAGCAGGTTGACCTGGACGAGCGGCACCTCGTGCGTCTCGATCAGCCACACGGGGAGACCGTTGGCAAGCGCCCGCTTCTGGATCTGCGGAAGGTTCAGCTCCGGTGGCGGACCGGGCGCCGGCGGCCTGGTGCGATCGGGTTGCGCGGCCGCGACCGTCGCGGCACAGAGCACGGCGGCGGCGAGCGCGGCCCTCATTTCCCGCCCTCCGGCACGACGACGAGCTCGACGCGCCGATCGGCAGGAAGCCACCTCCTGATGGCGGCCTGGATGTCGGTGGGCGTCAGCGCCCTGTAACGCGCCAGGTCTTCGGCGAAGAAGTCGGGGTTTCCGCTTGCGAAGTAGTAGGCGTTGAGCCGTTCCGCTTTTCCGCTGAAGCCGCCGACGCGCTCCATCTGGCGGTAGAGCGACGCCTCGATTGTGTTGACCGCGCGCTGTACCTCGCGCGCGTCGGGCGGGTCGCGTCGCAGCCGATCCAGCTCCTCGTCGATCGCCTGCTGCATGTCGCCGGCGGAGTGCCCGGGGCGGGCCGTGGCCATCACGAGGAACATGCTTCCGAGCGACTGCGACTGCTGGAACGCGAAAATGTCCTGCGCAATCTGCGTGTCATACACGAGCCGCCTGTAGAGGCGCGAGCTCTTTCCGCCTGCCAGAATCGACGACACGACGTCGAGGGCGGCATCGGCCGGCGCGTACGCGGGCGGGGTCAGCCAGGCCAGGTACAGGCGCGGGAGCTGCACCTGGTCGGTCAGCGTCTTCCGCTTCACCGCGGTCAGGTTCGCCGCGTGAGGCGGAAGCGGCGGCACCGGCTCGCCGCGCGGAACGTCGCCGAACCACTTCTCCACGAGCGCCTGCGTCGCATCGAGCTCGATGTCGCCCGCGATCACGAGGCTCGCGTTGTTCGGCGTGTAGTACGTCTTGAAGAACGCCACGGCGTCGTCATGGGTCGCCGCGGTCAGGTCTTCCATGTGGCCGATCGTGGGCCAGCTGTACGGATGCTCGGGAGGGTAGAGCAACTGCGACAGCTCGAGGAACGCCAGGCCGTACGGGCGGTTCTCGTAGCTCTGGCGCCGCTCGTTCTTGACGACGTCGCGCTGGCCGTCCACGCGCGCCGGCGTCATGGTGTCGAGCAGGTGCGCCATGCGATCCGACTCGAGGAACAGCGCCAGCTCCAGCGCGTTCGACGGCACGTCGATGATGTAGTTGGTGCGGTCCGGCGCCGTGGACCCGTTGTTGTTGCCGCCGGCGGCCTCGAGGAGCGTATCGAACTCCCCCTCCGGCACGTGCTTCGAGCCCTCGAACATCAGGTGTTCGAAGAGGTGTGCGAAGCCGGTTCGCCCGGCCCGCTCGTTCGCCGAGCCGACGTGATACCAGAGGTTCACGGCGACCACGGGAACGCTGCGATCCTGGTGGAGGATCACCGTGAGGCCGTTCTGGAGCGTGAACAGCCTGTAAGGCACCTCGAGGGGGCCGGCAGGCGCCTGCGCGCCGGCCGTGAGCTGGCAGGCCAGCACCGCGGCGAGCGGAACGAACGAGCGAGAAACCATGAGCTCTATTGTAGGCGCTTGATCGTCAGGGTTCGCCGGCTCTTCGGTCCCGACGTCCCGACATGGGAGCTCCCTCGCGCCGGCTGCGTTCGACCACCAAGGCTCGTCGGTCACGTTAGCTCTTGCATTCCGGCTAACTCTGCCGTATAAAGCGCTCCGGCCGTGCCCCCTCAGCTCTCCACCTCCGAGGACGGGTCCGGTTCCTGGCCCCGTCGCGGCCCGCGCTCAGGCATCGTCTGGAGCACGGCGGCGCTCCTGGCGCTGGCGACGTTCGCGTTCCGCTTTCTCACGCTTCGCAGCCTTCCGAACGACCACTTCATGCACCTGGCGTGGGCGCAGCAGATTCTGCTCGGCGAGGTCCCGGGCCGTGACTTCGTCGAACCCGGGATGCCGCTGACCGTCGCGTTGTCGGCGCTCGCGCAGTGGATTCATTTTGCGCCGCTCAGTGAGGCCGTCCTGTCGATCGGCTTGCTGTCGATGGCAACAGCCGCCACATGCGTCGCCGCGACACGGCTGAGCGGCTCGCTGCTGGCGGGCACGACCGCGGCGCTGTTCCAGATCCTGATCCAGCCGCGCCTGTACAGCTATCCCAAGATCCTCGTTCCCTCCGTTGCGCTCCTCGCCGCGCAGTGGTATGCATCGCGACCTTCCGCGCCCCGGGCCACCCTTCTCGGGCTGTGGGCGGCATGTGCGGCGTTGCTGCGGCACGACCTCGGTGTCTATGCGACCGCCGCCCTCTTCACTGTTGTGTGTCTCGCCGGCCTCCGCACCAGCCGCGCCCGCCGCCATCTCGTGGCCTTCACGCTCGCGATGCTCGTCTTGCTCAGTCCATACGCCGCCTTCGTGAGCGCCACGGAGGGGTTCGCCCACGACATGCGGGAGGGCCTCGAGTTTTCGAAGGGGGAACGCCACCAGTTGTTGAGCCACCATCCGCTTCCCGAGTTCTTCGCCTGCGTCTCCGGCGGCGACGATTGCTCCTGGAGCCGGCACGACTCGGCGGCGTATCTGTTCTGGCTCACGCGGCTGCTGGTGCCCGTCAGCGCGGCGATGCTGCTGGCGCGGCGACGCGCAATCGCGCCAGGCACGCGCGACGCGCTGCTTGGCGCCATCGTGCTGATGGCGGGGTATGGATTGTTGATCCTTCGACACCCGGTGGCCGTGCGCATCGCCGACGTGGTCCCGCCCGTCGCCATCGTCAGCGCCTGGGTCTGCAGCGAGCTGTTCGCGTCCGGACGGTCGGCGTGGCAACCCGGCGCGCCGGCGCTGGTGCGGGCGTCGTTCGCCGCGGTTGCGTTCGCGGCGTTCGGCCTGGCGGCGTGCAGCGTCTACATGCTGGCCGGGGTTCGCGAGCAACTCGTCGCCACGCGGGTGCTCGATGGCATCCAGAAGATTGCGGAAGTGTCGCGCGGCGTCGCCGGCCGGGCGTCGGTCTGGCCGTGGCGCGGATTCTGGCCGGCCGGGGACCTGCCGCCGGTCATCGAGTATCTCTCGTCGTGCACGACGCCAACGGACCGCCTCCTCCTCACGTGGTCGGCTCCCGAGTACTACTATTTCTCGCGGCGGGGCTTTGCTGGCGGCCACGTGTGGTACCTGTCCCCGCGCGGGTTCGCAGACCCTCAGGACGACCTGCGCATGCTCGAGCGACTCGAGCGCCGGCCCGTGCCGATCGCGCTCATCAACGAAACGCACCGGGGTGAGTTCGCCGTCTCATACGCCCGCGTCGATGCGTTTCTCACGCGCGCGTTCGCGCCGGTCGGGACCTTTACCGCGCGTGACGGCTCGGCCATCACCGTTGCCCTCCGCAAGGGACTGCACGCGCGGTCCACGTACGAGCCAATCGGGTGGCCGTGTGGCTTCGCCAGCCCAAAAGCCATCGCCGACAACTTCTGAGCCTCCGCCGCGCGCCTTTGCACATTGACGTGCAGAGGAGCAAATGACTGGCCGGATTGTCATCCTGTGCATCGCACTCGCCGGCGGCGCGCCGATCGCCGCGGCCCAGACCGTGATCCTGACACCGGCCGATCCGAAGCGCTGGGACACGAGCGTCACCATCGGGTGGCTCGGGGGCAACAAGGACGCGATCGCCGAGCGCTGGAACAACTGGTACGACACCTTCGCGACGTCGGTCGACGTCGGGCGCTACTGGACGCCGCACCTCAAGACCGGGGTGGGCGCGACCGTGACGACCGAGGGGACCGTGTACTCGCAGGAGCGTCTCGACCTCCCCGGCCGCCCCGGGCCCATCTTCTTCACTCGCGAGCACCGTTTCCAGTTCCGGTCGCTGAACCTGTCGGCCGCGTACCAGTTTCTCGACAACACCTGGGTGCATCCGTTTCTCGCCGCCGGCGTGCAGATCGCGTCGGAACGCGGCCGGTTCGCCACGTTTCCCACGGAGCCCTTCGCCACGTCGCCGCCGCCGCCGTCCCGCTCCAGGCTCGACGTGCATCCGTTCGTGTCCGCCGGCGCCAAGTTCTACGTCACCGAGCGCGGATTCCTCCGCACGGATCTGTCTGCGGCCATCGGCGCCCGGGGCGCGACCAATGTCGCCTGGCGCGCCGGCGGCGGCGTCGACTTCTAAACCGAGGAGGTCATCGTGACCCGCATCACTACGCACCTCACGTGGGCGCTCGTGGCCCTGCTCGCCGTTCCGCCACACCTGTACGCGCAGGTCGTTGCCGGCCCCGACGTCTGGCGCACGTTCATCGAACGGCTCGATCCGGGGACGACGCTGAAAGTCCGGTTGAAGAGCGGTCCGAGGTTCCGGGCCACGCTGCTGCAGGTCTCCGCCGACGCCATGATCGTTCAGCCGAAGACGCGCGCCGCGGTGCCGCCGCAGCAGGTGTCCATCGCCGACATCGAGACGCTCGAGGTAGACACGGCACGGGGCGCCGGCCTTGGAAAGGCCGTGGCGATCGGCGCGGCCGTCGCCGCCGGCGTGTGGCTCGCGCTCATGGGGCTGGCGTTCGCCGTCTGGGCCGACTGACGGACCCTGCCGGGGTTTGCGGGTAGAATCTCCTGTTCACGCAGCCACGGGAGATTGGTGAATGGCGAATCGTCCTATTACGATCGCGTACGGCGACGGCATTGGTCCGGAGATCATGAAGGCGACGCTTCACGTGCTCGAGGAGGCGGGGGCGCGGATCGACATCGAAACGATCGAGATTGGCGAGAAGGTCTACCTCTCGGGCAACTCGGCTGGCATCGGCCCGGACGCCTGGGAATCGCTAAGGCGCACGAAGGTCTTCCTCAAGGCGCCGATCACCACGCCACAGGGCGGCGGCTACAAGAGCCTCAACGTCACGACGCGCAAGACGCTCGGTCTCTACGCGAACGTGCGGCCGTGCGTCTCCTATCACCCGTTCGTCGAGACGAAGCACCCGGCGATGGACGTGGTGATCGTCCGCGAGAACGAGGAGGATCTGTACGCCGGCATCGAATACCAGCAGACGCCGCAGATGGTGCACTGCCTGAAGCTCATCTCGCGGCCGGGCTCCGAGAAGATCGTCCGCTACGCCTTCGAGCACGCGCGGCAGCACAACAGGAAGAAGGTCACCTGCTTCACGAAGGACAACATCATGAAGCAGACCGACGGGCTCTTCCACAGGGTCTTCGACGAGGTCGCGAAGGAGTACCCCGAGATCGAGAACGAGCACTGGATCGTCGACATCGGCGCGGCGAAGCTGGCCGATACCCCCGAGGCCTTCGACGTCCTCGTGATGCCGAACCTCTACGGCGACATCCTGTCCGACGTGGCGGCGCAGCTTGCGGGCTCGGTCGGCCTCGCCGGCTCGGCGAACATCGGCACCACCGCCGCGATGTTCGAGGCCATCCACGGCTCGGCGCCGCGCCGCGCCGGGCAGAACCTGGCCAACCCGTCGGGCCTGCTGCTCGGCGCCGTCATGATGCTCGTCCACATCGACCAGCCGGACGTGGCCGAGCGCGTGCACAACGCGTGGCTCAGGACCATCGAGGACGGCATCCACACCTACGACGTCTACGACGAGCGTGTCAGCCGGCAGAAGGTCGGCACGGTCGAGTTCGCGCAGGCCGTCGTGGATCGGGTGGGCCGGAAGCCGGAGACGCTGAAAGCCGTCGCCTACAAGACATCGCCGAAGCAGGCCGGCCGCGCCGATCGCCGCGGCAAGGGCGAGCCGCGCAAGGACATGATTGGCGTCGACGTCTTCCTGCAGTGGGCGCCCGGCAGGCCGGCTGAGCTCGGCACGCAGCTCGAGAAGCTCGCCGGCCCCGACACGCGGCTGACCATGGTCAGCAACCGCGGCGTGAAGGTGTATCCCGGCGGCTTCGAGGAAACGTTCCTGAGCGACAACTGGCGCTGCCGCTTCTTCTCCAACGTGAAGGACAAGCCGCTGACGCACCGGCAGATCTGCGGCCTGCTGCAGCGCATCGCCGACGCGGGCCTCGACTTCGTCAAGACCGAATCCCTCTGCAACTTCGACGGGCAGCGGGCGTACTCGCTGGACCAGGGGGAGTAATTCGATCGAGTCTATGATTGGTGCCTGGGTGATTGGTTCGTGATTGTGAGATTGGTTGTTGGCGACATTCATTCCGGAATTTGCAGGTGGCGATTGGGTCGTGGTGATCGGCGCGCGGTGAGACGTCGCCGATCGCCAAGCCATCGAGCCGTCGGCCTCTCACCCGGATCGTGACATGACTCAGGCACTCGTGGCCGTCGTGATGGGCTCGTCCTCCGATTGGGAGACGATGAAGCATGCGGTGGAGGTGCTGGAGCAGTTCAACGTCCCGCACGAGCGCCACATCGTCTCCGCGCACCGGACGCCGGTGTGGATGGCGGAGTTCGCGTCGAGCGCGGAGGAGCGCGGGCTGGAGGTGATTATCGCGGGCGCCGGCGGCGCCGCGCACCTGCCGGGCATGATCGCGGCCCACACGACGCTCGCCGTGCTCGGTGTGCCGGTCCAGAGCGGGGCCCTGCAGGGTCTCGACTCGCTGCTCTCGATCGTCCAGATGCCGGGCGGCGTCCCGGTGGGGACGCTGGCCATCGGCAAGGCGGGCGCCACCAACGCGGGCCTCCTGGCCGTGTCGATCCTCGCCAACGCCCGTCCCGAGCTTCGCGCGATGCTGCGCACGCTCCGCGACGAGCAAGCCCGCAAGGTCCGCGGGGAACACCTGCCGTGATGTCACCCCCGGCGCTGCGGCGTTTCGGCGCCCCGGTCCGGTCCATCGGGCCCGGTGCCACGCTTGGCGTCCTCGGCGGCGGGCAGCTTGGCCGCATGTTCGCCATCGCCGCGCGCCGCATGGGGTACCGGGTCCACGCGTTCGCGCCGGAGGACGACACGCCGACGGGTCAGATCGCCGACGTGGAAGTGACCGCGGAGTACGACGACCTCGACGCGCTGCGCGCCTTCGCGCGCAACGTGCAGGTGGTGACGTTCGAGTTCGAGAACGTCCCGATCGAGGCGGTGGACGCGGTCGAAGAGTACGCGCCGGTGCGTCCGAGCGGCGTGGCGCTTCACACCGCGCAGCAGCGCGCCCGCGAGAAGGCGTTCCTCGCCGACCGCGGGTTTCCGACGGCGCCCTTCGCGCGCGCCGACACGCTCGAGGAGCTGTGGTCCGCCGTCGCGCACGTCGGGACGCCATCCGTCGTGAAGACGGCAGCTTCCGGCTACGACGGCAAGGGGCAGCACAAGGTGGTCACGCCCGCCGACGTCGAGCACATCTGGGCGGCCATCGGGCACCAGGAGGCGATCGTCGAGGGGTTCGTCAGCCTGCAGTCGGAGATCTCGGTCGTCGCCGCTCGCGGTCTCGACGGCGAGATGGCCGAGTACCCGCCGTTCGAGAACCGCCATCGCCAGCACATCCTCGATGTGACGACGTGCCCGGCGGCGGTTCCGGATCCGACCAGACGCCGCGCCATCGACATCACGCGCGCGATCCTCGAGGAACTGCAGTTCGTGGGTCTCCTGTGCGTGGAGTTCTTCGTGACGACCGACGGCGACCTCCTCGTGAACGAGATCGCGCCGCGGCCTCACAACTCCGGCCACCTGACGTTCGACGCCGCGGTGACCAGCCAGTTCGAGCAGCAGGTGCGCGCCATCTGCGGCCTGCCGCTCGGCTCGACCGACCTGCTGCGTCCGGCGGCGATGGTGAACCTCCTCGGCGACCTGTGGGCGGGCGGCGAGCCGAACTGGGCCGCCGCCCTGCGATCCGGCGACGTGAAGCTCCACCTCTACGGCAAGGCCAGGCCGCGCGCGGGGCGGAAGATGGGCCACATCACCGTCATGGGCCACACCGTCGCCGAAGCGCTGGACCGCGCAGTCGCCGCGCGCGATGCGTTGCTGATTTGAGGCGTCTCCGCCAGCCGCGGGCTGCCACGAAACTCACGTTGCGTACCCGGGTCCCGGTTCAAGCGGTACGCACCACGAGCCTTGACGACGAGCGGACGGCTCCCCTGCGCGGGTGCTCTCGATTACGGGGTCAGCACCAGCGTGTGCGCGGCCGGTCCCGGCAGGAACGGCGTGACCTCGCCCTTCACCCACGCGTCGTGCGAGTTGGCGTAGAACGGGGATAGCGGATGGCCGCTCTGGCCCGTCGGCATGTGCATGATGCCGTGCTCCTCGCGCCCCGGCGACACCACCATCCGCTGGGACGCGCCGACCGATCCCCACGTCATTCGCGGCGTGTAGAGATCGCCCGGGATCTCGGCGCGCGGCATGTCGAGCCAGCGGCCCACGAGCGGCACGGCCGCGCTCAGCGGATGACGGAAGCGGACCTGGTTGAACTCCGACCAGCGGCGCTCACGCAGAGCGCCCTCGGCGCGCAGGTCCTCGACGACAGTGTCGATCGCGGAGAGGAACATCTCTCGCCAGCTCCCGTACTGGGGGTCGAGCAGGTGCGGTGGCTGCTCCGTCACGATCCGCCAGATCGGTCCCTCGCGCCGGCGCACGGTCGTGTAGTCGAACTGCGCGTCGGCCTCGTAGCAGTCGGCGAGGACGAAGGTGAAGACACGCTCCGACACGCGTTCGCGGAACCGGCGCGTGAGGAGATAGGCCGCCGAATCGGGCGAGGCGTGCCCCGACCAGCCACGCTCGACGATCTCACGGAACTCCCGTCGCTGCGGATGACCCGCGGTGGCGCCGCCATCCAGGATCGTCAGGACGAGGTCGCGCCAGCGCTCGAGGAACCCGGCCCGCGTTTCGAGCTGGATGTCGAGCAGGTCGCGCGGCGTGAAGCGATCTCCGGCCATGAGGCGGTCGCGGATGATGCGCGCGCGGGAGCCGACCTCGTAGCTGCCGTCGCCGAGGCTGGCGAGCATCGCGCCGTCCACGACGCGCGCGTTCGCGGTCCAGATGCGGCCGTCCCGCCCGTCGAGCACGCGCGGGTACTCGTCATCGCTCAGCCAGCCGTTCCACCCGCGCGCTCCATCCGCCCACGACCGCGGCAACTGGCCGTCGAGCCCCTGGCGCCGCGGAATCGAGCCGTAGATCGTCCAGCCGATCCGGCCGCTGCGATCCGCCACGACGAAGTTCTGTCCGGGCGTCCCGAGGCCATTCGCGTTGTCGAAGGCCTCCTCGATGGTGCGCGCCTCCTCCATCGGCGTGACGGTCATGGCGAGCCGCTCCGCCGAGTGCGCGACCCACCGATACGCCCGCAGCCGGCCCGCGTAATCGTGCCCGAGCACCGGGCCCCAGATCGTCCACTGCACGGCTTCACGCTCGGAGAGTCGTCCCGCGATCTCGAACGTCTCGTCGAAGACGTCGAACCGCCTCCAGCCGGCCGGCGTGCGGTACTCGCCGGGCCGCCGCGGGTCGGTGTCGACGAGGACGATGTCGCTCCAGTCGGCGTAGGTGTTGGTGAAGCCCCACGCCACGTGCGTGTTGCTCCCGACGACCATGGCGGGGACGCCCGGGAGCGTGACGCCGAACATGCGATGGCCGGGCCATTCCCACGCGGCGCGGTACCACGTGTTCGGCACGCGGATGCCGAGGTGCATGTCGTTGGCGACGAGCGCGCCGCCATCGGCAGTCAGACGCCCCGCGATGGCCCAGTTGTTCGACCCCACCTCTCCTTCAACTCCCAACTCCCAACTCCCAACTCCCAATCCCCAACTCTCGACTTTCGAACGCGAGCTCTCAACTCCAGACCTCCGCCTCCCAACTCCCAAACCCCACTTCCCAATTCCCGAAGCCCCTCTCCCATCTCCTGATTCGCGCCCCTTGCCCACTTCCAATCTCCCAGATCGCGCGTGTAAGCCCGAAGCCAGGGTGAGCGTCGGCCGTTGAGAGTTGCGTATGGGGAGTTGGGCGTTGGCCGTTGGGAGTTGAGAGTGGGCCGTTGAGAGTTGGCGCCTGGAAGTTGGAAGTTGGGGATTGGAGGTTGCCGGTTGAGGATTGGGAGTTGGCAGTTGACGGTTGGGAGTTGGGAGTTGGGAGTTGGCGCCTGCCTTGCCGCCGTGCACGGGCGTTGTACACGGCCGCCGCCGGAATGGGCGGCGTCTCGAAGGCGTCGCCGACGACAGGCGAGTCCCATTCGGTGCCTCGGGGCGCCATGAGCGCGAACATCTCGGCGGGCAGCAGGTCGTGCATCGTCGAGAGCGCCGCTTCATAGGAGCCGTCGATGTCCTGCAAGGTGATGAACATCGAAAGGACCACGAGCACCGAGTCCTCCGGCCGCCACGGCACGGGATCCTGCTGGAGCAGGAAGTACTCGAATGGCTTCGCTCCGAGCGACGTGAGGCCGGCGTTCACGCCGGCGGTGTAGGCGTCGAGCACCGCACGGTCCTCGGAGCCGAGGAGCTCGACGGCGCGGCGCGCCTGAGGGCGGAAGCGATGGATGCGGATCTCGCGATCGACCGGGAGCGCCCCTGCGCCCACCAGTGCCGCGATCTCGCCGGCAGCGCGCCGGCGCGAGAGGTCCATCTGGAAGAAGCGATCCTGCGCGTGCAGGAAGCCCATCGCGCGCGCGAGGTCCCGGCGGCTCCCGGCGCGCACCGTCGGGATGCCGAGCGCGTCTCTCGAGATCTCCACGCGGGCCCCGAGCCCCGGAACGCGCCGTTCGCCGTCCACCTGCGGGAGGCTCGCGCGCAGTTGGCCACGCGCCCAGAAGCCGCCTCCGATCACGGCGACAGCCAGCATCAGCAGGGCCAACAGGAGGGCCCTGAAAAGTCGAGTCATAATGCACTCAGATCGTACCCGAGGATCGCCCATGGCGGATCGCGAATGACGAATCGCGAGCCCCCAGGTGGCGGATTGCGGATGGCGGACCGCGGATGGCGGACCGCGGATGGCGGACCGCGGATTGCGGACTGCGGATGCGGATGGCGGAATGCGGACCGCGGACTGCGGACTGCGGACCGCGGATCCCCGGGAATATCAGCCGCAAGCGGCGGATAGATTGCGCGCCCGGTGCCCGCGTATCCTGGCGCCATGACACACGCGATGAACCAGATTCCGAGCGCCGACGAGTCGCGCTGGGCCTCCGTGCTCGTCCGGGACGCGGGCGCCGACGGCGCCTTCGTGTACGCCGTGCGCACCACGGGCGTGTACTGCCGTCCGAGCTGTCCGAGCCGTCGTCCCCGGCG
>JBOGIW010000589.1:0-5896 GCA_050748045.1 Vicinamibacterales bacterium
GGAGTCGGGGGCCGCCGGCCGGTCGGGGCTTCGGGTGGACGTCCTCAGCCCGGTAGGTGCCGGCGCGGCCGGGCTCGCCGGCTGGCTGCGGCGCGTGGCCCCGGCGCGCACGAGGGGCGCCCTCACCGTGGCCATCGTGTCCGATGCCCGGGTCAAGGCGCTGAATCGACGGTTCCGCGGGAGGGACCAGGCGACCGACGTCCTGTCCTTCCCGGCGGACCGGCGCGGCGATCTGGGCGAGGTCATCATCGCGTCCGGTGTGGCGCGGCGGCAGGCGAAGCGCGCCGGTCACTCGCTGCAGACCGAGCTCCGCGTCCTGGCGCTCCACGGCCTCCTGCACCTGCTCGGCTACGACCACGAGACCGACGCGGGGCGGATGTCGCGCCTCGAGCGGCGCCTGCGCCTGCAGGGCGGTCTCCGTGAAGGTCTCATCGAAAGAGGCTCGCGGTGACCCCGCTCTTCCTGTTCCTGCTCGGCTGCGTGCTGGTGTTCCTGGGCTGCATCGAGACCGCGTTCAGCGCGCTCATGCGCCTCTCGCTCCGGCTGCGGGTCGAGCGCGGCGGCCGGAGCGACCGCCTGGGCCAGTACCTGGACGAGCCGTTGACGCTGTTCATCCCGCTGCGGCTGCTCATCGCCGCGACGACGATCCTGGCGGGCCTGCTGATTGCGACGGTGACCGACGTGCACAACGCGCAGGCCGTCCTCACGCTGCTCGTCTCGGTCGTGCTGTTCGTGCTCGTCTGCGAGCACCTGATTCCCCTGCTCATCGTCAGGCGCGATGCCGAGGCCGTGCTCGACGTGCTGCTGCCGGTGTTCCATCCGATGGCGCGCCTGGTGCGGCCGCTGACGCGCGCGCTGATTCGCGTGATCGAGGGCCGCCGCGAGCGCGAGGGCGCCGAGGGCGACGCCGAACGGGGCGCCGCCGAGCCCCCGGGCGCGTCGGAACCGCACGAAGAGGAGAACGCCATCTCCGAGGAGGAGGGCCGCGAGCTGCTGCAGTCGATCGTCGACTTCACCGAGACCGTCGTCCGCGAGGTGATGACGCCGCGTCCCGACATCGTGGCGATCCGCGCCGACGCGACGCTGCCCGAGCTCCGCGATCTGTTCCGCGACCAGCAGTACTCCCGCATTCCCGTCTACGGCGACAACCTCGACAACGTCATCGGCATCGTGTTCGTGAAGGACCTCGTCTCGCTGCCGCCGGGAGCGGAGCCTCCGCTCACGACGCTCATGCGGCAGGCGTACTTCGTGCCGGAGAGCAAGCGCGTGTCGGAGCTGCTGAAGGAGCTGCAGCGGAAGCAGGCGCACATGGCCATCGTCGTCGACGAGTACGGCGGGACGGCGGGCCTCGTCACCGTCGAGGACCTCCTCGAGGAGATCGTCGGCGAGATCCGCGACGAGTACGACGTCGAGGCCGAGACGGTCACCGACGAGGGCAACGGCAGCTTCGTGTTCAGCGGCAAGGTGAGCGTCGACGAGGTGGCCGACCGCCTGGACGTGAGGATCGAGCGCGAGGGCTTCGAGACGGTGGGCGGCTACCTGCTGTCGCACCTCGGCCGCATGCCGTACATCGGCGAAAAGTTCGAGGTGGACGACCTCGAAGCCGAGGTCCTCGAGGTCGAGCGGCGCCGCATCAACAAGGTGCGCCTGCGCCGGCGCCAGCCTGTCGTCGAAGGGAGCACGCAGTGACGCCGCGGCGCCGGATCGATCCGCGGCTACACTGATCGGGTGAAGTCCGGCTACGTCTCGTTCCTCGGCCGACCGAACGCCGGCAAGTCGACGCTCCTCAATCGCATCGTCGGTCACAAGCTCGCCATCGTCTCGGACAAGCCGCAGACCACGCGCACGCGCATTGTCGGCGTGAAGCACTATGCCGAGGGGCAGGTCGTGTTCGTCGACACCCCCGGCGTCCACAAGCCGCTGCACCGGCTCGGCGTCCGCATGGTGGATGCGGCCCTCGAGGCGATGCGCGAGGTGGACGTGCTGGCACTCGTCGTCGACGCCTCGGTGAAGCCCGGGCCGGGCGATCGGTTCATGCTCGACGCCATCAGGGACGTCAAGACGCCGGCGATCCTGGCGCTGAACAAGGTCGACCTCATCGCCAAGACGAGGCTCCTGCCGCTCATCGGCCACTACCGGAACGCGCATCCGTTCGTGGAGCTCGTGCCGGTGTCGGCAGCCGACGGCACGAACGTCGATGTGCTGGAGAAGCTGTTCCTGCAGTACCTGCCCGAAGGGGAGCCGCTGTACCCCTCCGATTACGTGACCGACCAGCCGGAGCGCGTCTTCGCGGCGGAGATCGTCCGCGAACAGGTGCTGCGGCTCACGCACGACGAGCTGCCGTTTTCGACGGCCGTGACCGTGGACAAGTTCGAGGAGCCGGCGGGCGGACGGCAGGTGCTCGGGCTGTACTGCACGATCCTCGTGGACCGCGAGTCACAGAAAGCGATCGTGGTCGGGCGGGGAGGCGCCATGATCAAAAGAATCGGCACGGCCGCGCGGCAGGAGCTGGAGAAGTACTTCGGCGCCCGCGTGTTCCTGGATCTGCACGTCAAGGTGAAGACCGAATGGCGCGACGACGCCAGAACCCTCGACGAGCTGGGGCTGCACGGTAAGCGTTGACGCGGTTCATGCCCAGCCGATGACCGCGTTGACGTATTCCCTTCGGCCTCCTGCTCCCGTCAGCCCGAGCGTTCATGCTACGCTAGCCGTTTGTGGGTTGACGGACACGCATCGCCATGGCGACACCGCGCAGAATGGATCTCGCTCTCGACTCGGTCAAGCGACTGCTGCGCATCGGTGCGACCGCCAACCTGCTGAACCTGCTCCAGAAACAACATCCGGCCGACCTCGCGCAGATCTTCAAGGAGCTGTCCGACCGGGAGCGTGAAGCCGCGTTCAGCATTCTCGCCGACCGGAACGGCCGGCTGGCCATGGAGTCGATTTCCGAGCTCGGCCCCGAGGCCGGCGCGGCGCTCCTGGCCACGCGCCCGGCGGAGGAAATCGCGCGCCTCGCCCAGGAGATCCCCTCTGACGACGCGGCGGCCCTGATCGACTACCTGCCGGAAGAGCTCTCGGCCGCCGTGCTCGATTTGATGCGGCCGAAGGAGAGCGGCGTCGTCGAGAACCTGCTCGAGTACGACGAGCAGACCGCCGGCCGCATCATGAACCCGCACGTCTTCGCCCTCAGCGAGGAGATGACGGTCGGGGAGGCGATCACCGGGATCCAGAGCAACCGCGACGTCGAGATGGTGTTCTACCTCTATGTCGTGGACGACCGCCGGCATCTGGTCGGCGTCGTCTCCCTTCGGCGGCTGCTGCTCGTCTCGCCCGAGACGCCGCTCAAGCGAATCATGACAGCCGACCTCATCAGCGCGCGCGTGGACACCGACCAGGAAGAGGTGGCGAGGCAGGTGGCCTCCTACAACCTGCTGGCGATTCCGGTGGTCGACGAGGAGAACAAGCTGGTCGGCGTCATCACCGTCGACGACGTGATCGACGTCATCAAGGACGAGGCGACGGAAGACATCTACCGCCTGGCGGGTGTGGCCGGCGATGACCGCACGTCGACCCCGGCGGTGGAATCGCTGCGGAAGCGGCTGCCGTGGCTGGGGATCAACCTCGTCACGGCGTTCATGGCGGCCATGGTGGTCGCGCTCTTCGAGGGGACGATCCAGCGCATCACGGCGCTGGCGGTCTTCATGCCGATCGTGGCGGGGATGGGCGGCAATGCGGGGACGCAAACCCTGACGGTGGTCGTGCGCGGCATTGCCCTCGGCGAGTTGAGCTGGGGCAACTCCCGCAAGACGCTGCTGAAGGAGGCGGCCGTCGGCATCGGGAACGGCGTGACGCTGGGCATCCTGGCGGGGCTGATTGCGTGGGGCATGAAGGGGGATGCCGTGCTCGGACTGCTGCTCGGCGGGGCGATGGTCATCAACATGTTCGTGGCCGCCACGGCGGGGACGCTCGTGCCGCTCGGGCTCCGCGCGGCCAACGTCGATCCCGCCCTGGCCTCGTCGGTCTTCATCACGACGATGACCGACGTGTTCGGGTTTGCATCGTTCCTCGGCCTGGCCACGATTTTTCTGAGGTACCTGGGCGGCTGACGGCCTGGAACACCAAGTAGAATAGGGCCAGTTGCCGCTGTACACTGCTGACGCACTGGTGCTGCGCACCTACAAGCTCGGCGAGGCTGACCGCATCGTGGTGTTTCTCACACGCGATCGCGGCAAGAAGCGCGGAGTGGCGAAGGGAGCGCGGCGGCCTCGTTCGCGGTTCACCGGGGCGCTGGAGCCGCTGACCGAGGCGCGCGTGGCGTATTTCGAGAAGGAGCGGAGAGAGCTGGTCGGCCTGAACTATGCGGACCCCGTGAGGTCGCCGCTGGCGCTCGGCACCACCGACGCGCTCGGGTACGTCGGGTACTTTGCCGAGCTGCTTGACGAATGCGCGCAGGATGGCGATGCCGACGAGCGGCTGTATCGCCTCGGCGCCGCCATGCTCGAGGCGCTCGGCGCGGGCGCGCCGGTGGAGCCGCTGGCGCGGTACTTCGAATACTGGCTGCTGCGGCTGCAGGGGGTGTACCCCGAGGCGCGCGGCACGCTCTCGGCGGGGGCGGTCTCCTTTCTCGCGGCGTCGAAGGCCGCCGCTCCCGGCCAGGTGGGCGAGCTGCCCGCCGCCCGCGGTGTGCTGCGGGAGCTCGAGGGCGTCCACCGCGCGCTCATCACGATGCACCTGGAGAAGTCGTTGAAGTCCGACCGCGTGATACGCGAGCTGCGACGCCACGGGTAATGTCCGCCGCTTGTGACATTCCAGGACCTCATTCTCAAGCTCTCCGCCTACTGGGCCTCGCACGGCTGCCTCCTTCAGCAGCCGCTCGACATCGAGGTCGGCGCGGGCACGTCCCACCCGGAGACGCTCTTCCGCGTGCTCGGACCGAAGCCCTGGAGCGTCGCCTACGTGCAGCCGTCGCGGCGGCCCGACGACGGCCGCTTCGGCGAGAACCCGAATCGGCTCTTCAAGCACCACCAGTTCCAGGTGATCCTCAAGCCGTCGCCGGACGAAGTGCAGCAGCTCTATCTCGACAGCCTCGAGGCGGTCGGCATCAACCCGCGGCAGCACGACATCCGTTTCGAGGAGGACAACTGGGAGTCGCCGACGCTCGGCGCCTGGGGCATCGGCTGGCAGGTGATGCTCGACGGCCTGGAGATCACGCAGTTCACGTACTTCCAGCAGGTCGGCGGGATCGATCTCGCGCCGATCTCCTGCGAGATCACCTACGGCCTCGAGCGCATCGCGATGTTCCTGCAGCGCGTGGACAACGTCTACGATCTCGAGTGGGGCGGCGGCGTGAAGTACGGTGAAGTGCGGCTGCAGGAGGAGATCGAGCAGTCGAAGTACGCGTTCGGCCAGGTCAGCATGCCCGCTGCTGCGTTCGCCGCCCTCCACCGCGACCTCTTCGAGAAGTACTATGGCTTCGCCGGAACGCTCCTGGACTCGGCCCTGCTGCTGCCGGCGCTCGAGCACGTCCTGAAGTGCTCCCACTTGTTCAACATCCTTGATTCCAGCGGCAGTCTCGGCGTGACCGAGCGGACGGCCTACATCCTCCGCATCCGTCAGCTCGCGCTGCGGATCGCGCAGGCCTGCGCCGAACACGAGCGCGTGCGCGAGGGCGTGTAGGCATGGATCGCGAGCTGCTGATCGAGATCGGCTGCGAGGAGATCCCGGCAGGCTGGCTGCCCGGCCTGACCTCGCAGGTGGCGCGCCGCCTCGAGGCGCGGCTGAAAGAGCTCCGCCTCGCGCCCGGCGCGCCGGTGGAGAGCTTCAGCACGCCACGGCGGCTCACGGCGCGCGTCCAGAAGCTCGCCGAGCGGCAGACCGACCTGGAGGACCTGCTGAC
>JBOGIW010000590.1:0-10096 GCA_050748045.1 Vicinamibacterales bacterium
TCGTCTCTACCAGCGCATCGTCACCGACCTCGACGCCCTCCTGCAGGCCGTCGGCTTGAGAACCGCCGCGTGAGGCACGCTCGAAACGAGTACATAATTCGCGCAAGGAGCCGGATAACGGTCTAAACCTAATTCTAACGCTATGGCAGACCATGGATACATTTTGTCGTGTGAACTTGTGCAACACTTGTTCGGTGTAATCAAGAATCCATTCCACTGGTGGTTCCTTGTGGGGTCTGTATCATTGCTGTCCAAACTGGACGGGCCTGACTGCTGACGGCTGATGATTGTCTGGGAACTCTCGCTGGGTCGCGGTCCAGAATGCGCGGAGTCGAAACAGCACCCCTGGACCGGCGCCCGATCCTGCGGTGGACCGGTGAACGGATCGTTCTGCGCGGGGCAGGCGGCCAGACGCGACATCAGGGCTGGGGCTTTTCGGGGTCTGTGGCGTCGGGCAGTGGCGGCTCCTGCGGATACGACGAGGTGACCCACGCGGGTAACTGCTTCCGCCCGCCCTGGCGCAGCTGCGCAAACCTGAGATACGCGTCGAGTGTGTGATAGCTGATCCCGAGCGTCCGGCACGCCTTGCGCTTGTTCCGGCCGCAGCGCTCGTAGACGAGGCGCGCATAGCGGCTCCCCCATGCGCGCATCGACTCGCTCGTATGGACCGCGGCGCCGAAGACCTCCGCATATTCGCCCCGCACCTGCGGGGGCAGATCGTCCACCTCGATGCGCGTGCCGGTGGCCAGCGCGACCGTCCGCTCGATCATCCGTTCCAGCTCCCGCACGTTGCCCGGCCAGGGGTAGATCCGCAACGCATCGGCCGCGGCATCCGACAGGAGCAGCTCGCGTGAGTGGCGGTACCTCGCGAGGAAATACCGCGCAAGCTCCAGGATGTCCTCGGGCCGCGAGCGCAGCGTCGGGACGTGCACCTCGATGCCGCTGAGCCGATAGAAGAGGTCGGCCCGAAAGAGCCCCTTCGCGACCAGCCCCGAGAGCGGCCGGTTGGTGGCCGCCACGATCCGGATGTCCACCCGCTTCGCGCCGTTGCCCCCGACGCGCACCACGGTGAGATCCTGGATGATCCGCAGCAGCTTGGCCTGCGCGGTGAGGGACAGGTCGGACACTTCGTCGAGGAAAAGGGTGCCCCCGTCGGCCTGTTCGAACTTCCCACGACGGCCTCGGACGCCCGTCGCGGTGCGGTCCTCGATGCCGAACAGCTCCGCCTCGAGGAGCGTCTCGACCAGGGCGGCGCAGTTCAGCGCCACGAACGGGCCGCGGCGGCGCCAGCTCAGCTCGTGAATCTGCCGGGCGACGAGCTCCTTGCCCGTGCCACTCTCGCCTTCGATGAGCGTCGTGAAGTCCGTGCCCGCCACGCGCTCGACGCGCTCGCGCAAGGCGCGCATCACCGGTGTCGATCCGATCAGCGGCGCCGCCCCGTCGAGGCGCGTCGGCACCGTCCTCGGTCCTCGACGACCGTCCACTTCCAGCACGAGCGTCCCGAGCAGTGCCGCGGCCGACAGCAGATCGACGTTCCACTCGTCGAGCGGCCGCCCGGGCTCGAAGGTCGCTTCGAGGACGACCTGCCGCTCGGGATCGGCCGTCGGCACGTCGAGCACGACGGACTCGCCGGTGCGCGTCGGCGTGACGAGGCGGGCCTGGTAGCGTGTCGGCACCTCGCGCAGCCGGATGCTGCGCGCCGGCACGATGTGCGCGAGGGCCTGTTCGAACACTGTCGGCAGCGCGCGCTCGTCACGGCGGCTCAGCATCGTGGAGGCGAGCGCGCGAACGATCTGTCGCAAGTCTGCCCGCCGCTCACCGCGCCTCGCGCCTCTCCGCACCCCGTACCCCCGACAGACGTTTCCATGGTCAACACTCGACATGACGGCCTCCGCTCAGACGTCTTCGGAGCGCGAGGGCCACAACAAATGAAGTGCCATGCCGCAAGCGCCTTGCTGCCCCCGTGATTCCGGCCGTTTCCCCATGGTCCCGAGCTCAGGCGGCATCCGACGGGTAGCTCTTGCCCACCGGCGCCTCCGATGGCTGGAACACGATGGGAAAGACATACCCGTCGCCGAGCTTCACCTGTTGCTCGAACGCCAGGCCTCCCCGGTAGACGATGCGATCGCCTCGGAGTTGCGAGACGAAGGCGCGCACGACGCGGCTGCGCACGAGGAGGCGGCCGTCCGGGGTCGTAACGTGCACGTCGACGTGCGTGCCGGGAAGGAGGCGGCCTTCTCCTTCCACCAGCGCGCCCCCGGCCGCGACATTCACGACGCTCAACTCCCGGCCGGTTCGCAGCCGGAGACGGGCCAGCGGATCGGAGGCGTGGGGCACGCGACGGGGCGTCCGGCGTCGATCGGCCCGCATCGTCATGGCCGCTCCCAGGATCCCGTCGATCGCTCGTACCTCAGGACTCGGGTCCGGCCCGTGACGCCGAGCACGCGAACGGCCAGTTGCGTGCCGTCGCGGCCGAGCACGTAGACGGTGCCCGCGGTGGCCGTTCCCGCCGGCGAGAACGACAGGAGCGAGCTGCCGCTCAACCTGACCGGATCCGATCCGAGACCAATGCCAGGGTCGAGCGCAATGCGAACGCCGGGATAGTCCGCCGACAACGCCGTGCGGAGCGACAGCGGCGGATCGAGGGCGCTTCTGATGTCGGAGGTGCGCACGCCGTTGCGGTTGCCGTCGGCGAAGAGCTGCATCGTGAAATCGTCCCCGCCTGGCGTGAACTGCACCGCCACGTGACGTGCACGCCCGACCGCCTGGAACCGCGCGACGGCGCAGAGGTGCGCCAGCGATCGGGCCGCGGCGATCGCGCGGGCGCGGTCGAGTCCTGTCCGTGTCTGCGGGACCGCGATGCCCGCGACGATGATCATGAGCGTCATCGTGAACAGGAGCTCGAGGAGTGTGAAGCCGGGCGCGGGTTGCCGCGGGCGGGCCCCTGCCCGGTGGTCGCCCGCGCCGGACATTACTGCTGCGCGAGGCGATCCGCCTTCGGCGGCGTGACCGTGATGAGCGCTTTGAGCTTGAGGAAGCTCTTCTCGCCCACGCCGCGCACGTTCATCAGCTCCTCGATTTTCTTGAAGCCTCCGTTCTTCTGCCGGTACTCGATGATGAGCGCGGCCGTGCGCGCGCCGATCCCCGGCAGCGAGTCGAGTTGCGCCGCGGTGGCGGTGTTCAGGTTGACGGGCGCCGACGCCGTGGCCTTCGGCGCCGCCGGACGCTCGGCGTCCTGAGCCGAGGCCCCCACGGCGAGCACGGCAAGAACAACGAGGAAAACACCAACGATGCGGGTCATGCCAACCTCCTGTCCGCACCGGGCAGGCAGCCGCGGCGGGCGGATGCGAGGATGTGCGGAAACGGTGAGGGTGTAGGTGAACGCGACTGCCTGCCACGCGATCCTCGCTGTGCGTCAAGTCCCCGGCGAGCCTGGCCGCGTCTTGCAGCATTGGTCGGGTGCGCGACGAGGTCTACCTTGGCGCGCCGGGAGCGCGGCAAGGCAGGGCAAACGGACGGCCGGGCGGACGCGATCGGTTGTGCGACTCGAAGCCTCAGTGGAGGAAGGACTTCGGCAACCGGTAAAAAACTGCGCCGAGCGACGGGCCGGCACGAGTGACAACGGTCATTGCCGGTGCGGCACGGCCAGGCGCGCGGCGGCGTCGGCGGCGCGGTGCGCGGTGACGCGCGGGAGGCGACGGCACCTGACAACGATGGTTGCGGGACGGCGGGACACACGCCTGGGAATACGATGCCCCCTCGAGAGTAGCCACACCCCGTGCCCGACGTCGCTCTGTGAAAGGGGGTTCTGCGCATCCCGCCTTCTCGGCGGCGGGCACGAATTACTCGCGCGAGGCGTGCTCCCGCGCCAAGTCGTTGGACTTTGCCACGGCACACGCCTTGCCTTGTCCCACGTCGCAGCATTGGTCGGCTTCCGCAACAGGAGGCTGACATGATCTCGACTCGTCGTCTGTTCCTGGGCACCGCTCTCGGCGGCGCCCTGCCCTTGGCGCTGGACGTTCAGGCCTTTGCGCAGTCCGCCGCGCGTGGCCCCGACCGCGACCACGTACTCGATCACATTCAGCGCGAGCTGGCCAGCGTGCTGAAGGGATCTACGGCTGCGGGAACGGTCCGCGGTGAGCACGTGCGACTGGTGGCGTCCAATCTCCGTCTGCTCGGCGCTCACGCGTCGGCACGAGGCATCTGGATCGCCGCCGAGCGCCACCTCGGTCGCGCCATCCGCGAGCGTGGACTCGCATCCGCGGCAACCGACACCCTCTCCGATGCCACCGGCCGGCAACTGCGAGCCGATCTCGCGCGTGCGGGAATCAATATGACGGCAGAGCAGCTCGCGCGCGTCCTCACGCCCACCGACGCCGGCGCGCGGGAACGGGCCGTGGCCCAGTTGCACGCGCGTGGGTTTGCGCGGCAGATCACCGACATCGGCGAGGCGCTCGAGCGTCTGGCTCGCCACGCCGACGCCACCATCGGTCCCGCCGTCCTCGCACGCGTCAGCGCCCAGGCCCTTTCGGACGCCTGCCGGGATCTCTGGTGGCAGATATTCATCCTGCAAGCGAGCATCATCGCCATGGCCGCCACCGGCGTCGGCGCCATCGCGATCGCGCAGTTGGCGATGGCGTTGTTGTTCCTCGATTACTACTACAGCCTCATGGGCTGCTGAGGCAGTCCCTGAGCGCGCTCACGCGATGCTCGACACACCGATGAGGACGCGATGGACGATCTACCGCGCGAATGGGCTGAGAGATGGCCGATCCTGTTCGCCGCGATCGCCGCGCTGGCGGCCGCGACCGGCCTGGCCCTCGTCTGGGCACGTCATCCCGAGTCCCTTCGGCCTGAGAGCCTCGCGATCCTCGGCCTGCTGCTTGCGCTGCCGGTGATCGACACGGTCCGGACGGTCCGCCGATCACAGGCGCTTGCGCCGGAACATGCCAGGTGTGCACGGGAAATGGTGAACGGCGCGGTCAAGATCGCCGTGTTCATGCTCGCGTCGTTCGCCATCTTTACCGGAGTCCTGCTCGACTGCGCCGCCGGAGGGTCGTAACGACAGACGACGACCCAAACGACCCATTCGTCGGGACCCGGGCCTCTGCCGCAGGTGATGGGGCCGGGGCGCAGTCTGCCGAGTGGATTCGAACCGTCGTCACGGTGACACATCGAACGCTCCCGCCCCACTCCTCCGCCCAGCGTCACCCGACGCGGTGATGTGCCTCCGGGGTTTACGTCGTGCTCTGTGTCGGTCTAGGATCCGCGTCTGTTCCGCGGGACTTCGGAAGCGGCACGTCACATGACAAGTGGGCCATGAATGATCACTGAAAGTGTCGTCGTCGCAGTGGCGGGACTGGTCGCCGTCGTCGCACTTCTCTTCCTCCTGATTGCGCGGCTCAACTGGCACGTCTTCATCGCAATCCTGGTGCCTGTCCTGCTCTTCGCGCTGATCCCCGGCATCGATCGCCGGGCGTTCATCGCCGCCTTCGAGCAGGGCTTCGGCCGCACGATTCAGAGCATCGCCGTCGTCATCGTGCTGGGATCGGTGCTGGCCGAGGCGCTCAAACACACCGGCGGCATCGAGCGGATCACCACGTCGATGATTCGCTGGGTCGGCGAGCGGCACATGCCACTCGCGCTCACCATGAGCGGCTTCGTGATCGGCATCGCGATCTTCTCGGACGTCGGCTATGTGATCCTGAACCCGCTCGTGCACTCGGCGGCGCTGAGCACTGGCCTGAATATCAGCCTGATGTCGACGGGACTGGTCGGCGCCATGCAGATGACCCATGCCATGGTGCCGCCGACGCCCGGTCCGCTCGCTGCCGTGGCGCTCTTGAAGGCCGACATCGGGCTCATCATCCTGTTCGGCACCGCGATCTCCCTGGTCGCCTCTGTCGCCGGATGGGCGTTCGCGCTCCTCGTCGGGCCCCGCATCGAGTCGCCGCCGTCCCGTGAGTTCGTCGGCCAGTCGTTCCTCGAGCGCGGGCGGGAGGCGGAGCTCCCCTCCACCTGGCGGGCGTACGCGCCGATCCTGATCCCGCTTGCGCTCATCGCGGGGCAGAGCGTCACGAGCCTGATGCTGCCAGCCGGGCACATCGTCAATGCGGCGATGCTCTACCTCGGGTGGCCGGTCGTGTCGCTCGGCATCGGGATCCTGCTCGCGTACAGGAACACGACAGGGGCGCAGGCCGAAGCACGGACTGGCGAGTGGATCGAGAACGCGCTCCGCACGTCCGCGATGATCATCATGGTCACCGGGCTGGGCGGCGCGCTCAGTCAGATCCTGCGGGACACTCCAGCCGTCGACGCCATCGCGCGCGGCGCCGCCAGCACTGGCCTGCCGACGGTCTTCCTGCCGTTCGCCATCGGCGTGGCGGGCAACATGGTGACCGGGTCCACGACGGTGGGCGTCATCACCGCGGCGTCGGTGACCGCGCCCATGATGGGCGCGCTGGGGCTGAGCCCCGAGGCGACGATGCTCGCCGGCGCCGCGGGGTCGATGATCATCAAGTACGTGAACTCGAGCTATTTCTGGGTCTGCGCGTCGCTGTCGCGCATGTCGCTCAGGGCCGCCCTGATCTCGTACGGCGGCGTCACTTTCGTGAACGGTCTCGTGGCGATGGCCATGGTGTACGGGCTGTGGGCCGCCGGCCTCATCTGAGAAGCGCGTCGATCGCCTGGTCGATCCCGCCTCAGCGAAACGGCACTCCAGCGAGAGCGAGCCCCATCTCGGCGCCGCATAGCGTGCCCGCCAGCATCAGCTCGTTGAAGTCGCCGAGATGACCGATGCGGAACGTCCGCCCTTTCAGCCTGCCGAGACCTGCGCCGACCGACAGGCTGCAACGCTCGAGAACGAGCCGTCGCAGCGCTTCGGCATCGTGGCCGTCCGGCACCAGCACGGTCGTCACCGTAATTGCTGTACTCCTCGGGGCAGACGGCGCAGAGCTCGAGTCCCCAGGCCCGCACGGCGCGCCGCGTCCCCCAGCCACGCGTGGCGCACGTTGTAACAAAATGTGTCATCCGGCGATCGAGCGCGCCTCGCCGGCCCGCCGTGCGTATACTTGGCGTCACTGGAGGCCTCCATGCTCCGCACCGCCGTAGTTCTGCTGACGCTCGGGCACGCTGCCGTGGCAACGGCGCAGGCGCGCTACTTTCCTGAACGCTTCGACTGGCAGCGGCGCACGCCGGCGCAGGCGGGCATGGATGCCGCCGCCGTCGACGAGGCAATCGCGCTCTCGATCGCCAGCGAGAACCGGGCGCCGAAGGACCTGCTCATCGCGCACGCCCAGAGCTTCGGCGCGAACGAGCCGTTCGACAATCCGATCGGCCCGCACAAGGAGCGCGGCGCCATGAACGGCCTCATCATCCGCAACGGCTACGTGGTCGCCGAGTGGGGCGACACGAGGCGTGTGGACATGACGTTCAGCGTCACCAAGACGTTTCTCTCGACCGTTGTCGGCCTCGCGTGGCAGAAGGGGCTCATCCGCGACGTCACGGACCGGGTCCGCGACTACATGCCGCCGGGCGGCGACCTCTTCGAAGATCCGCACAACCACCCGATCACGTGGGATCATCTCCTTCGACAGACGAGCGACTGGAAAGGGACGCTCTGGGGGAAGCCGGACTGGGCCGACCGGCCCGTCGGCGAACGCCACGAGTGGGCCAACCGTCCGCTGCACGAGCCGGGGACCCACTACAAGTACAACGACGTGCGCGTGAACGTGCTCGCCCTTGCGGCGCTCCACGTCCTCCGGCGCCCGCTGCCCGACGTGCTGCGCGAGGAGATCATGGATCCGATCGGCGCGTCGAGCACGTGGCGCTGGCACGGCTATGACAATTCCTGGATCGATCTTGATGGCCGCAAGGTGCAGTCGATGACGGGCGGCGGGCACTGGGGCGGCGGCATGTTCATCAACGCCTGGGACATGGCGCGCTTTGGCTACCTGTTCCTCCGCAACGGCATGTGGAAGGACAAGCAGCTCCTCTCGAACAAGTGGATCCAGATGGCCAGCACGCCGGGCCCGGCGAACCGTCAGTACGGCTATATGAACTGGTTCCTGAACACCGGCAGAAAGTCGCTGCCGTCGGCGCCGGAGTCGAGTGTGACCTTTCGCGGCAACGGGGCGAACATCATCTACGCCGACTGGCACAACGACCTGGTCGTCGTCGTGCGCTGGATCGGCGGCGGGAACGCCCTCGACCAGTTGATCGGGAAGATCGTCGGCTCGATTCGGACGACATCGACCCAGCCGTGATCGATCGAGGGGCCCGACCGCCCACCCGGGCCGCCACCAGGTTCGTAACCTGCGAAGGCGACTGGGCGGCTTAAGTCGCGGCCAGAACGGACTTCCAGCCGTAAACGATTGGAAGAGCCACGCTTTTTGCGGATGCAGTTTTGCTAACGCCGTCGCCATGCGGCGGCAAGAGGTGCTCGTCCTGGCGATCTTCCTGGCGGCGCAACTGCTCGACGGGACCCTGACCTATATCGGCGTGCACCGGTTCGGTATCGAGGCGGAAGGCAACGTCCTCCTCACCACACTCATGCAGGCCTGGGGAACCGGTCCCGCGCTCGTCGCCGCGAAGCTCTTTTCGAGCGCGTGCGGCGTCATCCTCTTTGTCGTGTCGGTCTATCGACTGCTGGCGGCCGTCGCGGGCGCCTGCATCGGCTTCGCCGTGATTCCCTGGGTGTTCATGCTCGGCTGGTAACCATGCGGGCTGTGCAATCAGCCCCGGTGAACCCACACGCAGGCATCAGGAATCGCGATGGGCGCGGCGCCGATCGGAACCGCGACGAGCGGCCCGGCGGTCCCGACCCGACCGGCGTTCCTGCGACGCGCCGAGCACCCACCCTTCGCCCGTCAGACGCGCTTCATATTTCCGCTGGAATTCCGCGACTTCCGCTTCGTTTTTGAACGAGTGGACCTCGCGCTCGTATCCCGGACCCTCCACCTTGAGGACGAACGCGCTCGGATCCCGGACGATCCGGATCGATTCCTCGCCGCGCAGAAACAGCCAGGCCAGGATGGCCATGGCTGGAATATCGGCCGAATCCTGCCGGTCCCGCAGGGGGGACCGACACTGGCGTCACAGGGTGAGAGCCGGCTGTCTCCTGTGCCAGGCGACGGTGCGCTCCAGCCCCTCTTGGAAGCTGACCAACGGCTCATAGCCGAGTATGCGCCGGGCCTTCGAGATGTCGGCCTGTGAGTCCCGAACGTCGCCCGGCCGAGGATCGGCGTATGTCGGCTCGACGTTCGTGCCCACGAGGTCGCGGATCGTCC
Source organism: Vicinamibacterales bacterium (assembly GCA_050748045.1). GTDB lineage: Bacteria > Acidobacteriota > Vicinamibacteria > Vicinamibacterales > UBA2999 > CAVYVZ01. Next base: position 9,288 of record JBOGIW010000590.1, read on the forward strand.
GGAACAACTGGTTGAGCGAGATGCGGCCACCGGTCGCCACATTGATCACTTCCCCGGCGGCCTCAGGCGCCTGGCACGCGCGAAGCACGCCGTCGACGACGTTGGCCACGTAGGTAAAGTCCCGTGTATGCTCGCCGTCGCCGTAAATCGTCGGCTGGCGCCCCTCGCAGAGCGCGCTGATGAAGAGCGAGATCACGCCGGAATACGGCGACGAGGGATCCTGGCGCGGGCCGAACACGTTGAAGTAGCGGATCGTCACGGTCTCGAGGCCATAAAGCCGGGTGAAGAGCTGCGCGTACTGCTCCGCCACGAGCTTCTGCAGGGCGTAGGGCGACAGCGGCGCCGTGGCCATCGTTTCCGCTTTCGGGAGCGTGGGCGTATTCCCGTACGCCGACGACGACCCCGCGTAGACGACCCGCGTGACGCCGGCGTCGCGGGCGGCCACGAAGACGTTCAGCGAGGCGTCGATGTTCGCGCGGTTCGAGGTTACCGGGTCCTGCACCGACCGGGGCACCGACGGAATGGCAGCCTGGTGCAGCACGTAGTCCATGCCGGCCACGGCGCGCCGCGCGACCTCGAGATCGGACAGGTCGCCCTGCTGAAACTCCACGTCCGGCAGGTGCGCCAGGTTGTGGCGGTTGCCGGTGATCAGGCTGTCGACGACACGGACCGTCTCGCCGCGGCGAACGAGCTCCTCCGCCAGGTGTGAACCGATGAAGCCGGCGCCGCCGGTCACGAGATACTGGGCCATAGCGTCGATCCGAGCAAAGCGTTTGCCGTCCGGGTGGGGGTCAGACCGGGGTCAGACC
>JBOGIW010000591.1:0-1515 GCA_050748045.1 Vicinamibacterales bacterium
CGGATCGCACGGCCGCCGTCATCGCCGAGCCAATCCAGGGCGAGGGCGGCATCCGTCCGCTCTCGCACGCCGCGGTCGAGGCCATCAACGGCGCCTGCGCGTCCACGGGCGCCCTCTTCATCGCCGATGAAGTGCAGACCGGCCTTGGCCGGACGGGTGTGCCGTTCTACTTCCAGGCGCTCGGGCTGAAGCCCGACCTCGTTTCGGTCGGCAAAGCGCTCGGCGGCGGTGTGCCGATCGGCGCCTGCCTCGCGTCCGAGCGGATGGCCCAGGCCGTGTCGCCCGGCGACCACGGCACGACCTACGGCGGCAACCTGCTCGCCTGCCGGGCCGCGGTGTTCTTCCTCGAGCAGCTCATGGACAAGGGAGGGCTCGACCACGTGAACGCAGTCGCGCCGCATTTCGAGCGTCGCCTGCGGACGATCGCGCTGCGCCACCCGCTCGTCGTGGAGGTGCGGGGCGCCGGCCTGATGCGCGGCCTGGAGCTGCGCGTCGACGCGCTTCCGGTCGTGGATGCCGCGCGCCGGCACGGGCTGCTCGTGAACCGGACGGCCCAAACGGTCGTCCGGATGCTCCCGCCGCTCACCATCGAGGTCGACGAGCTGGATCGCGCGCTGGATGTGCTCGACGCGGTCCTCGCCGAGGTGGAAGTGGTGGAGGTCCGCGCATGAACGCCGCCCACGTGGCGCCGCTTCGTCTCGTCAGACGACAGGGTCGCGTTCGCATCTCGCGGCGCGGGATCACGCTCCGTACGGGCACGACCGCGGACGCGCCGGCGATTCACACGCTCGTCCTCGAGCATCTCCAGGAAGGCCACCTGCTGCCCCGGGAGCTCGACGAGATTGTGGGGCGGGCCGATCGCTTCGTCGTAGCCGAGCACCGCGGGCGTGTCGTCGCGTGCGCGGAGCTGGCGCCGCTCAGCCGCGCGGTTGCCGAGATTCGCTCCCTGGTGGTGCGCGGCGAGGCACGCTCGCTCGGGCTCAGCCGGCGGGTGGTCGGCGAGCTCGTCCGCCGCGCCACGGTGGACGGATTCAACCGGCTGTGCGCCTTCACGCACTCGCCCGCCTACTTCGTGCACCTCGGCTTCTCGATCGTGCCGCACGTCTGGCTGCCCGAGAAGATCGTCACCGACTGCCACGCCTGTGTCCAGTTCCGGCGGTGCGGGCAGTATGCCGTCATGCACGACCTCGCGCGACGGCGCGACGCGTGCGTGCCGCTGGCGGCGCTCCATGGATGACGCGCAGGGCGGCATCACCGCGCCCCTCGGGTTCGTGTCGGCCGCCTTGCACTGCGGCGTCAAGCCGGAGAGCGGCTCGCTCGATCTCGCGGTGATCGCGGCGGAGCGCCCTGTCGCGGCGGCGGGCCTCTTCACGACCAACCTGGCCAGGGCCGCTCCCGTGCTCGTCTCGCGCGAGCACCTCGAGCGGTCGGGCGGACGGGCCCGCGCCATCGTGGTCAACAGCGGCTGCGCCAACGCGTGTACGGGCGAGGCCGGCCTGCGCGACGCGCGCGCCA
>JBOGIW010000592.1:0-1960 GCA_050748045.1 Vicinamibacterales bacterium
ACGAGGCCACCTGCGCCACGCCCAGGTGCCAGCCGGTCATCTGGTTGACGTCCCAGAGATGGAAGTGCGCGATGCGTGAGCGGCTCGATGCCTCGAGCTCCTGCCGGAGCATGCCGCACGTCACCCATGCCGGTGTGCCGATGGCGACCTTCTCCTCGACCGAGCCGAGTGCCCGCAGCCATGCCTGTTCGCGCTGGTGCCGGGCGGCGCGATCGTCGGGCGTCTCGTAATCCCATCCGCCGCGCGCCTCGACCGTCTCGGCCCACGCCGTCTGCGAGGCGACGAGGTCGTCGGCAACGCGCGTCACGATCGTATCCGCCTGGGCGGGACAACCGCTGGAGTCCACGAAGACGCATCGTACTGGAACTCGGGCCTCTGGCGGTAGGCGGCGGGTCGACGGCTGTGCAACGCTCGATGGGAACCAGAACGGGCCCTCGTCGAAGACACGACGGGTCCGCAATGAGGCGTCGAGATCAGTAACATACACGGCCATGACATCCCACCTCGTGGCGTTCGGCATAGGCGTCCCGACCGAGCCGGAGATTTACTGACGTGGGCGTCCCGGTGAATGTGCTCAAGCGGGCCCTCCGGGAAGGACGCCCGCAAATCGGACTCTGGTGCAGCCTGTCGAGCCACATCACGATCGACGTGCTCGCCGGCTCCGGCTTCGACTGGCTGCTGCTCGACACCGAGCACTCGCCGAACGACCTGCCGATGGTGCTCAGCCAACTGCAGGCGATGACAGGCGGCACGGCCAGCGCCGTCGTGCGGCCGGCCTGGAACGACCCGGTGCTCTTCAAGCGGCTGCTCGACGTCGGCGTGCAGAGCTTTGTCGTGCCCTTCGTCCAGAACGCGGGCGAGGCGCGGCGGGCGGTGGGCGCGACGCGATATCCACCCGACGGCATCCGCGGCGTGGCCGTGGCCATCCGCGCCAACCAGTACGGGCGCGTCAGGGACTATCCCGCCCGCGTCCATGACGAGCTGTGCGTCATCGTGCAGCTCGAGACGCGCGTTGCGCTGGGCAACCTCGAAGCGATCGCCTCCGTGGACGGCGTCGATGGACTCTTCATCGGCCCAAGCGACCTGGCCGCGGACATGGGGCACCTCGGCGATAGCGCGCACCCCGACGTTCGCGCGGCGATCGACGACGCCATCGCGCGGATCCGGCGCACGGGAAAATTCGCCGGCATCCTGGCGCCGGTCGAAGCCGACGCGCGCCACTGGCTCGACCTCGGCGCGCTGTTTGTCGGCGTCGGCAGCGATGCCACCCTGCTCGCCCGCCAGAGCGAAGCGCTCGCGGCGCGGTTCCGCTGACAGGGAGAGGCTCCCCGACCCTCCGATTCGAGCCGCGCGCGACCGGCGTCGGGACGCGTCACGTGCCCGACGGCTCTCCTGCAGCCGCGCGGTACAGGGCCGGCGTCGTGCCGAAGCGCCGCCTGAACTGGCGGTAGAAGTTCTTCTTGCTCCGGTAGCCCACCTCGAGCGCGACGGCCTCGACCTTCACGCCCTCACGAATCATCCGGGCTGCCCGCTCCAGCCGCAAGCGCGCGAGATATTCGCGCATCCCGACGCCGATCTCCTCGCGGAACAAGCGGCCCAGGTACCCGGCCTGCCGGTTGAGCGCACGCGCGAACGTGGCGAGCGAGAGCGGCTCCGCCGATCGTTCCTCGATCAGCGCGAGCATGCGCCGCACGTGCAATGAAAGCGGCATCGCATCCATGGTGATCATGCCGGCGGGAAGGGCAAGCCGGGTGCCACCGGGCACCGCCTCGAACACGGGCGATTTTCGCCAGAGCGGCAGGAGGCGGCGTGTAGGTGGCGGCTTTCACGTCACGCCCCAGACGTTCGCCACACACGGCCGTTAGGGAGGCCTGCCGGTCGCGTCGTGCACCAGCTCCGCCTTAAGGACCCTGATCGGAATAAGGTGGTCAGCCTGGGCGTCGAGGCGCCCGCCCGGCAA
>JBOGIW010000593.1:0-7849 GCA_050748045.1 Vicinamibacterales bacterium
CCCACGCGCGCCGGCGGGCGCGCGTCGATCGTCAACAGGCCGACGGCGACGCCAAAGAGGTACAGCGCCGCCAGCACCGGAAGGCCTGGCGGCGCCGCGGAGTTCATGCGCGCCCCCGCACCTTGGCCACCCACCAGCGCAGGCCCACGAACAGGAAGCGCCAGTCCTTCAGGAACTCCGGCGGCTTGCCCTCGAAGGCATGGCCGACGAACTGGAGGATCCAGCCGGCGACGAAGAGCGCGGCGGGGAAACGCCAGTCAAGCCCAGCCCACACGGCGGGCGCGAGCACGATCGACACGACAATCATCGGGATGCCGAACGTGTGACACGTGCGGTTCACCGGGTGCTGATGACTCGTCGCGTACTGCGCGACCCACTCTTCGGACGTGCGTCCGCCCATCATCGGCGTGCCCTCCGGGCGGATCTTACCCCGAATGCTACGATGAGCTGTTCGGAGATCCGGGTCGAGCGTTGCTGTTCACAGTCGTCCTTCTGTTCGTCCTCGGCACGGCCACGGCCTGCGGGCGTGAATCCGCCGCACCCGCGATGACCGGGAGCCCGCCGGACCTCGTGCTCATCACGATCGACACGCTGCGCGCCGACCGTGTCGGCCGCGGGATCACCCCAACCCTGGACGCGCTCGGGGCAAGGGGGGTGCGGTTCACGCGGGCCCGCTCGCCGGTGCCGCTGACCCTGCCCGCTCACGTGTCGATGCTCACGGGCGCGCTGCCGCCGGAACACGGCGTTCGCGAGAACGGCGTGCACGTCTACGGCGGTGCGCCTCGCTCGGTTGCGCGCACGCTCAAGGAACGCGGGTATCGCACGGCGGCGTTCGTCGGCGCGTACGTGCTCGATCGACGCTTCGGCCTCGCCGACGGATTCGATCACTACGACGATCGGATCGCGCGCGATTCCACCGCGGTGCACCGCCTCGAAGCCGAGCGCCCCGCAAACGAAGTCGTGGACCGCGCGCATGCCTGGCTCCGCACCGGGGTCAGATCGGGGTCAGACCGGGGTCAGACCGGGGTCAGAGTGGACTCTGACCCCGTGTTCCTGTGGGTACATTTGTACGATCCTCACGCGCCGTACGCGGGTACCTATGACGACGACGTGAGGTTCGCAGATGCGCAGGCTGGGCGGCTGCTGCAGGAACTGCGTGCCTCGGGTCGCGATCCGATTGTCATCGCCGCCGGTGATCACGGCGAGAGCCTCGGCGAGCATGGCGAAGCCACGCACGGCATGCTCGTCTACGAGGCCGCTCTCCGCGTGCCGCTCGTCATCGCGGGACCCGGCATCGCCGCCGCCCGGCGTGACGATCCCGTGGCACTCACCGACATCGCGCCCACGCTGGCCGCGCTCGCCGGCGCATCGCGCGCGCCGGCCACCGGCGCCGCACGGAGCCTGCTGGACCCCCCCGACGCGGCTCGCGAAATCTACGCCGAGACGCAGTATCCCCGCGTCGCCGGCTGGAGTCCCGTTCACACGCTCATCCAGGACCGATGGAAGCTCATTCTGAGCCTGGGCCCCGAGCTGTACGATCTCGCCGCGGATCCGGACGAGCAGCACGACGTCGCGGCGTCGCGCCAGGCGCTCGTGAGCGCCATGGCCGGGCGCATCGAGGCACGGCGCGTGGCGAAGACGGGCGTTGTCCCGCGCGCCACCTCGCCCGACGTCGCCCAACGGCTGCGCGCGCTGGGCTATGTGGCGGGCGGTTCCAGGCCGCCGGCGCCGGGCCAGGGCCCGAATCCAGCAGACCACATGACGGCGTGGCGCGCATTCGAATCGGCCCTCGCCGCGCTTGGACGGCAGGAAACCACGGCGCTTCGCCAATTGAAGGCGCTCGCGGCGGGGTTTCCCGATGCGCCCGTCTTCCAGTCCACTTACGCGCGTGCGCTGTCCGAGAGCGGATCGGCGCGGGCCGCGCTGGCGATCCATCGGCGGGCCGTGGCGAAGTGGCCCGACGATGCGGCGCTCTACCATGAGCTTGCGGTTGCGGCGCGACAGGCAGGCCGTAACGGCGAAGCGCTGAAGGCCGAGCAGGCGGCGCTCGCGCTCGAGCCCTCGCTCCCGTCGGCTCACAACGGCGTCGGCCTCCTGATGACCGATGCCGGACGCCACGCGGAGGCGGCGGTCGCCTTCGAGGCAGCGGCGAAGGCCGACCCCACGAATGCCGAGTACTGGGTGAACCTCGGCAACGCGCGACGCGCGTCGGGGGCCGCATCGCCGGCCGCCGATGCGTATCGCCGCGCGTCGGAGATCGACCCACGCTCGGCCGATGCGGCCAACGGCCTCGGTGTGCTGCTCGTGCAGCAGCAACGTGCGGCAGAAGCGATTCCGCTCTTCGAGCGCGCCATCGCGGCGTCGCCAGGGCTCATCGAAGCGCGCCTCAATCTCGGCATCGCGTACCAGGAGATGGGCCAGCACGAGCGCGCGATCGCTTCGTACAGGGAAGTGCTCGCCCACGCAAGGCCCGGGTCGCCGGAACGCCGGGCCGCCATCGATTTGCTGCGGAGCCTGGGCCGATGAAACGTGCGCTCGCTGGACTCCTGCTCGTCGCCGGCGCAGGGGTCGTGTATTTCGTCTCCGGTCCGCGGCACCTGTCCGACACGGCCTCGTCGCCGCCGAATCACCCGCGGGCGCGGCACGTACTGCTCATCACGATCGACACGCTGCGGGCCGACCGCGTCGGGAGCTATGGGTATGCGCCTGCGCGGACGCCGGCGCTCGACGCCCTCGCGCGCCGCGGCGCGCTGTTCACGCGCGCCTATGCGACAGCGCCAATCACGCTGACGTCTCACGCGTCGATGATGACGGGCCGCTATCCGCCGGGGCACGGCGCACGGCACAACGGTGTCGCCATGCAAGCAGACGTGCCGGTCCTCGCCGAGGCATTCAAACAGGCGGGCTTCGAAACGGGCGCCTTCGTGTCGGCGTTTCCGCTCGACCGCCGGTTCGGGCTCGCGCGCGGCTTCGACGCCTACGACGACGAGTTGCCGCGCGGGATGGACGGCCGCCGCGCCAACGAGCGCGCAGGCGCGTCAACCGTCGACCGCGCGCTTGCGTGGGTGCGCGCAAGACCCTCGGCCGCGCGCCTCTTCGCCTGGGTCCACCTCTTCGAGCCGCACGCGCCCTACGGGACGCCGGCGAGCACGCCGGGCCGTGATGTGGCGGCCAGGTACGACGACGAGATCGCCCTGGCCGACGCCGGGATCGCGCGGCTCATCGGAGCCTGGCCCGATCTGTCCGACACCCTGGTCGTCGCAACCGCGGATCACGGCGAGGCGTTCGGCGAGCATGGCGAGATCGGGCACAGCATCTTCGTGTACGACACGACGCTGCGCGTGCCGCTCATCATCGCCGGGCCTGGCGTCGCCGCGGGCCGGCGCGCCGGCGAGCCGGTCACGCTCGCCGACCTCGCGCCGACGATATCGGGATCCGCCGGGTTTCGCGCGCTCGACGCCGACGGGATCGACCTTCGGCCGCTCGTCGATGGCAGCCAGGCCGGCAACCGCGCCTTGTACGCCGAGTCGTTCGCGCCGCTCCTCGACTTCGGTTGGGCGCCGCTGCGATCGCTGCGGCGCGACGGCGTCAAGCTGATCGCCGCGCCGCGGCCCGAGCTCTACGATGTCAACGCCGACAGCGACGAGCGTCGCAACGTCGTCGGCGAGCGGGCCGGCCTCGCGCGCGAGCTCGCAACGCGCATCGACCGGATCTCCAGCCCCGAGCGCCCGGCCGGGCAGGCGCAGGCCGATGCGGACGCCATCGCTCGGTTGCGCGCGCTCGGGTATGCGAGCGGCGGCGGGACGCCGGCCGGCGCGCGGCCCGACCCGAAGGACCGGATCGAAATCGCCTCGCGCATGGCGTCGGTCACGTCGGGAGAGCTGCAGGGGGCGGCAGCGGAACGGGCGCTCCGTGAGGTGCTGCGCGACGACACCGGCAATCCGCAGGCGCACCAGCGGCTCGGCTTCGTGCTTGCCGAACGCGGACGATGCACGGATGCGGAGCCTCATTTTGCGGCAGCCGTGGCGAGCCGCCTGCCCTCCGCCGATCCGTATCTCGGGCTTGCGATGTGCCAGGCCCGGCGCGGCGCCACGGCTGCGTCGCTGGCCACGCTGCAGGAGGCGCGTCGCGCGGAGCCCGGCAACCCGATCGTCGACGCGAACATCGGCCTCACCGCACTGCAGCTCGATCGGGTCCACGATGCCATCGACGCCTTGACGCGGGCGGTGACGGCCGACCCCGGCCTGCACCAGGCGCGATTCGCGCTCGCGCGCGCCCTGGGACGGGCCGGCCGGCGGGAGGACGCCCTGCGGGAGGCGACGGAGCTCCTGACGCGGCTGTCGCCAGCCGCGCCCCAGCGCCCCGAAGTCGAGCGCCTCATCGCCGCGCTTCGCTGACGACGCCAAGCAGGTCGCCCAGCTCCGGGGTCAGACCGGGGTCAGAGTAGCGATGCGACTCGACTCAACCCCTTGATACGGATCGCATCGTCACTCTGACCCCGTTCTGACCCCGGTCTGACCCCAAGTCGCTCCTTGGCGGCGGCTCAGTCGTCTCTCCAATGGCCCTTCCACACATTCAAAAGTTTGGACAACTCGTCAGTGACGAAGCGGATGCGAACGCCAAATACCTGCGCAAATGATTGATCGGGACGGAGGTAGACTCTGTGGCGACATCGTCGGCCGGGGCACGGCGATTGCTCAGGCTGCGCTGGCCCGGTCGGATCGCAGGCCGGCGGCTGTTTTCACTTGAGAGGGAGGAACTCGATGAAGAGGCTCACGAGGGCGCTCGGCGTCTGTCTGCTTGCGTGCGCGACTCCGGCGCTTGCGCAGCAGACGACGGGCAACATTACGGGTCGGGTGCTCGACGACCAGGGGGCCGCGGTTCCCGGGGCGACCGTGACGGCCACCAGCAGACAAACCGGCTTCGTCCGCACGGACGTGAGCGATGCCGAGGGCCTATACCGTCTGAACGCGCTTCCCGTAGGCGTGTATAACCTCGTGGTCGAACTGGCGGGCTTCACGCGCGTCGAGCAGAGCGGGCTCGTCGTCAACGTCGCGCAGACAACGGACGTCAACGTCTCGCTCAAAGTGGCCCAGCTCGCCGAGACGGTGACGGTCACCGGGGAGTCGCCGCTCTTGGCGACCACGGCGTCATCGGTGGGCGGTGTCGTGGACGTCGGGCGCATCGAGAGCCTGCCGCTCAACGGCCGCCAGTTCGCGAACCTCGCGATCCAGGTGCCGGGCGTCGGCCTCGGGTTCCATTCCGACCCGACGAAGAGCACGCAGTTCTCGCCGCAGATCAACGGCGGCAACGGGCGGAACGTGAACTACCAGATCGACGGCGGGGACAACAACGACGACACCGTCGGCGGCCTGCTGCAACTCTTCCCGCTCGAGGCGATCCAGGAGTTCAACTTCGTCACCTCCCGCTACAAGGCGGAGTACGGCCGCAGCAACGGCGGCGTGATGAACATCGTGACCAAGAGCGGCACGAACGACCTGCGCGGCAGTTGGTTCACGCTGCTCCGCGATGACTCGATGAACGCCATCACCGAGACCGAAAAGCGCGCAGACGCCGACAAGCAGGAGTACCGCCGGTATCAATACGGCGGCAGCGTCGGCGGCCCGATCCTGCGGGACAAGGCGCACTTCTTCGGCGCCTTCGAGCGCACGCAGCAGGACACCTTTCAGGTCGTCAACACGCTGGGGCTGTTCCCGAGCGAGGACGGCACCTTTACCACGCCGTATCGCGAGAACCTGCTGACCGGAAAGGTCACGATGAATGTGACGCCGTCTCAGTACCTCTCGGTTCGCTATGGCCGGAACACGAACTCACAGCCGTATGGGGCCGATGCGCGCACGCCGGTGAGCGGCTGGGGCACGAGCGAGAACGAGTTCAACTCGATCAACGCCAACCACAACTGGGTGGTCGGCTCGAACGGGCTCAACGAGGTCATCTTCCAGTACGCGGACTTCGCGAACGCGATCTCCGCCAATAGCCTCGACCCGCAGATCTCCTTCCCGAACGGCGTCTCCATCGGGCAGAACACGAACACGCCGCAGCAGACGCAGCAGAAGAAGTGGCAGTTCCGCGACGACTTCACCTGGCACGTGACGGGCCTGGGCGGCCTCGGCCACGACTTCAAGACCGGCGTCAACTACATCAACCAGCCGCGGCTGTTCATCACCTTCAACACGGGCACAGGCGACTACGCGTACACGCTTGGCGACAACCGGCTCGACGCGCCGGTCACCACCGTCACGCGCAACGGCGGCGCGGCCGAAACGAACATCCCGAACTGGCAGCTCGGGCTGTACATCCAGGACGACTGGCGGCTCAGCGACAGGCTGACGTTGAACCTGGGATTCCGGTACGACTACATCGACGGCTACGCGATCGACCAGGCGCTGAACCCGAATTATGTGATCCTGCAGAATGCGGCCCGTGCCGGTCGCTTCCAGGGCCAGGAGGCGTTCCGCGAGTTCGGCCTCGACTCGAAGGAGGACACGAACAACTGGCAGGGGCGTGCCGGCTTCGCCTACGACGTGCGCGGCGACGGGCGCGACGTGGTTCGCGCCGGCTACGGCCGGTACTACGACGTCGGGTACACCAACGCGAACGTGCTGTTTGCCGCGATCAATGCCACGGGCATCGGCGCCGGCCAGGTGTTCAGCGTGACCAATCCCGCGGGCATTCGCCGGTCCGACGGCGCGCTCTTCCAGGTGGGCGATCCGATCACCACGATCGCCAGCCAGAACGAGGCGGGCGGCGCGCTCCCGCTCAACTCGCACATCGCGTCGCCGCGAATCCGGCAGCCGTACTCGGATCAATATTCGGTCGGCTGGTCGCACCAACTGGACGAGGCGACGGTGGTCGACCTCGACTACATCCATTCGGAGGGCCGCAACCTCGGGTGGCGCATCCAGCTCAATCAGCGCAACCCCGGTTCGACGGTGCGCCAGTTCGCCGACCTGCCGATCAGCCCGGCGAACTTCACCATCGACATCACCGACGGCAAGAGCCGCTACGACGGCGTCAACGTCGGGCTCCGCCGCCGCATGTCGGGCGGTCTGTCGTTCTCGGCGTGGTACTCGCTCGCCTCGGCGAAGTCCACGACGGGCAACGGATCGGACGAGTTGAACGTGCAGAACATCCAGAACCACCTGGATCCGTACGCGGACGTGCAGTTCGGGCCCTCGGGCCGCACCGACGCGCGCCACCGGACGACCATCTCGCTCGTGTGGCAGGCGCCGGGCGGGTTCACGGTGTCGCCGATCTTCCGGTACCGGTCGGCGCTTCCGATCAACACGACGCGGGGCATCGACACGAACAACAACCTGGCGAACAACGAGATCAGCGAGCGCGCGTACACGTTCACCGGCTTCGACGACGCCGGCGTGGCCACGTTCGAGGAGACGGGCGCGTGCGAAACGATCAACTGTTCGCGCGGCGCCGCGCAGTCGCAGTTCAACCTGCGCGTGTCGAAGGGGTTCCGGATCGCCGGCAACGTCCAGATCGAAGCCATCGGCGAGGTGTTCAACCTCTTCAACGCGAAGAACCCATCCGCGTTCACCGGGCGACAGTTCGGCGCGACCGGCGCGCCGCTGTCCTCGTTCATGCAGCCCAGCGAGTTCGCGGGGGACTTCCAGAACCCGGAACAGCGCGTGGGGCAGATCGGCTTCCGCCTGACGTTCTGAAACACCCAAGGGGACGGCCACCCGGCCGTCCCCTTGGGTCCGCACTCCGCACTCCGCACTCCGCTCTCCGCACTCCGCACTCCGCACTCCGAAGTCCCCACTCCGAACTCCGCTCTCCGCACTCCGGACTCGGCACTCCTCGATCCGCGTTC
>JBOGIW010000594.1:0-8054 GCA_050748045.1 Vicinamibacterales bacterium
GCACGGGCGCGTGCCGCGACGCTCCTCAGGTCGGCGCTGACGCACCCGCTCGTCATGCAGATGAAGCGGCCGCTGCAGGATCTGCGCTGGCGCGTGAAAGGCGCGAGGCTGCGGAATCCGCCCGTGCCCGAGCGCGTGGAAGCGGTGCTGTTCGTCTGCCTGGGCAACATCTGCCGGAGCCCGTTCGGCGCGCTGCGGGCCGAGCGGCTGCTGGAGGAGGCGGGACGCGGCGACCTGCTGTGCACGTCGGCCGGCATCCGCCCCTCGCAGGCGGCACGGTCGCCGGGCGAGGCCTGCGCCGTTGCCCGACGTTACGGGCTGTCGCTCGATCGCCACGTGCCGCAGGCGCTCACGCGCGGCCTCGTGGCCGCTCACGACATGGTCGTCGTCATGGAAGCGTCACAGCTCGAACAGGTACAAGCCGCGTATCCCGAGCTGCACGACCGCGTCTTCCTGCTGCCGTTGTACGACGACGCGGCCAGGGGCGATTACGAGCGCTATAACATCGCCGATCCGTTCGGGCAGCCGCTCGAAGCCTTCGAGACGTGTTACGAGCGCATGGATCGGGCGTTGCGCCGCTGGCTGCAGACGGTTGTGTAGTTCAGGCGGCGAACGCACGAAAGATCCTTGGGGGCGCGCGAGCACGGAAACACGACGGTCACGAGCGCCGGGATGTGCAGCGAGGACATCTCTTGATCACCGCAGGACTGGGTGGGGTCGTTCGTCATGGATGCGTGGCGCTCGCCGAGCGCGCCAGCGTGATGGGCGTCTGCCAGCAGGAGCGCGTGACGCGGGTGCGAAGCGCCGGCTTCAATGCCAGCGGGCTGCCGGACGAAGCGCTCGATACCCTGCTGCAGCGGCTCGGGCGCTCGCGTCACGACGTGGGCCGCTACGTGGCGGGCGAGCCCGACGGCCGGTGTGCCGGCGCGGACACCGTCGAGCGCATCGACCATCACTTCGCCCACGCCTGCGCGGCGTACCTCTCGTCGCCCTTCACGGACGCGACGATCCTCGTGTGCGACCACGAGGCGCCGAAGGTGAGCGTGTGGAGCGGGCGTGGCGGCGAGATCTCGAGCGTCGAGTGGCCCTGGCGCGGTCCGGGGTTCGCCGACGTCTATTCGCGCGGCGCCCGGGCGTTCGGGTTCCGCGCGGAAACCGGCGACCAGCGGCTCGAGGCGCTGGCACGGCTTCGTCCCGATGCGCGGGACGCGCGCGTCGAGCGCCTGCTGACCGGCGACGGCACGTCGGTGACCGACCACGCGCTGGAGCGAAGCCTCGAGCAGTGGCTCGCCGGCGAGCGCCATCCCGGCAGCGCCTCGAGCGCGGCGCTGGCCGCGTCGCTCCAGGCGCGGATCGGCGAGCTCGTCCTCGAGCTCCTCGCGGAGGTCCGGCGGCGCACCGGATCGGCGCACCTGTGCCTGGCGGGCAGCCTCTTCTATCACTCGTCGATCAACACCCTGGCCAAGCGCGCGGGGATCTTCGACGAGGTGTTCGTGCCCATCGATCCCGGCAACGCGGGGCTGGCGGTCGGCACCGCCCTGCACGCCAACCGGTGCGCGCCCCGGCCGGTCTCGCCCTTCCTCGGGCCCTCGTACTCGGCCTACGAAACGAAGGAGATCCTCGACAACTGCAAGCTGCAGTACTCCTGGGAGTCGGAGGAGAACATCATCGCCGTCGCCGTGCGCGCGCTCCAGAGCGGCACGCTCGTCGGGTGGTTCGACGGGCCGATGGAATGGGGACCGCGCGCGCTCGGCGCCCGGTGCATCCTGGCCAACCCCTTTGCGCCGTACGTGCTCGAGAACCTGAACCACTTTCTCAAGGGGCGCGAGCCCTGGCGCGGCTACGCCGTCAGCGGCCTGGAAGCGGCCGTCGCTGACCACTTCGACGGTCCGGCCACGGCGCCGTTCATGGAATCCGACTACCGACCGCGCGATGCCGCGCGGTTCCGCAACGTGCTGCCGTCGCCGGATGCCGCGATCCGGGTGCACACCGTCGGATCGGACGCGCTCCCCCGCTTCACGCGGCTGCTCGAGGCCTTCGGATCGGCCACCGGGGCGCCCTTCCTCGTGAACACGTCGTTCAACGGGTTCCACGAGCCGATCGTCTGCAGCCCGCGCGATGCCGTGCGGGTTTTCTACGGGTCCGGCCTCGATCTCCTCGTCCTCGACCAGTTCGTGCTCAGAAAGTGACGCGAGTCTATGAGTGCACAGTACATCCTCGGGATCTCCGCCTTCTACCACGACAGCGCCGCGTGCCTGCTGCGCGACGGCGAGATCGTCGCCGCGGTGTCGGAAGAGCGCCTGACGCGTAAGAAGGGCGACCCCGGCTTCCCGCGGCGCGCCGTCGCCTACTGCCTCGAGTCGGCGGGCATCGGCGTCTCGGACCTCGCCGCGGTCGGCTTCTACGACAAGCCGCTGCTGAAGTTCGAGCGCATCCTCGAGACCTACCTCGGCGTCGCGCCGCGCGGGTTCCGATCCTTTCTGATGGCCGGCCCCCTCTGGATCAAGGACAAGCTCTACATCGACCGGCAGCTCAAGGCGGCGCTCGGCTACACGGGAGACATCCTCTACTCCGAGCACCACGAGTCGCACGCCGCCAGCGCGTTCTTTCCGTCGCCGTTCGAGGAGGCCGCCATCCTCACGATGGACGGCGTCGGTGAGTGGGCCACGGCCTCGATCGGCGCCGGTCGCGGCAACGACTTCGAGATTCTCGACGAGCTGCATTGGCCCGACTCGATCGGGCTGCTCTACTCCGCCTTCACCTACTACACCGGCTTCAAGGTGAACTCCGGCGAGTACAAAGTCATGGGGCTGGCGCCGTACGGCGAGCCGAAGTACGTCGAGCGCATCTACGACGAGCTCATCGACCTCCGCGAGGACGGCTCGTTCCGGATGAACCAGAAGTACTTCAACTACCTGACCGGCCTGACGATGACCAACGGCGCCTTCGACACGCTGTTCGGCGGACCGGCGCGCGTGCCGGAGAGCCGGCTCACGCAGCGGGAGATGGACCTCGCGCGATCGATCCAGGTCGTGTGCGAGGAGGTCATGCTCCGGATGGCGCGGACGGCTCACCGGAAGACGGGACTCGAGAACCTCTGCCTCGCCGGCGGCGTCGCGCTGAACTGCGTCGGCAACGGCCGGCTCCTGCGTGAGGGGCCGTTCAAGAACATCTGGATCCAGCCCGCGGCAGGGGACGCCGGGGGTGCCCTCGGCGTGGCGCAGCTCATCTACCACCGGCATCTCGGCAAGCCGCGCGTCGTCACGCCGGGACGCGACGCGATGAAGGGAGCGTACCTCGGGCCGGCGTTCACGCCGGATCAGGTCGAGGCGTTCCTGAAGTCCACCGGCGCCGGCTACGTGCGTCTCGACGAACGGGCGATGCTCGAGAGCGTCGCCGAGCGCCTGGCCGGCGAGCAGATCGTCGGCTGGTTCGACGGCCGCATGGAGTTCGGGCCGCGCGCGCTCGGGGCGAGGAGCATCCTGGGCGACCCGCGGAGCCCGCGGATGCAGGCGCAGATGAACATCAAGATCAAGTTCCGCGAGGGCTTCCGGCCGTTCGCCCCGTCGGTCCTCCGCGAGCGCGCCGCCGACTACTTCGAGCTCGACGGCGACTCGCCGTACATGCTGCTCGTCGCGCCGGTGCGGGCCGACCGCCGCATCCCCCTGACGTCCGACCAGCATCGACTGTGGGGCATCGACAAGCTCAACGTGCCGAGGTCGGACATCCCGGCCGTCACGCACATCGACTACTCGGCGCGCATTCAGACCGTGTCGCCGGAGACGAACCGGCGCTACTACGACCTGCTGCGCGCGTTCGAGCGCCGTACGGGATGCGGCGTCGTGGTGAACACCTCGTTCAACGTGCGTGGCGAGCCGATCGTCTGCGCGCCGGCGGACGCCTACCGGTGCTTCATGCGCACGAACATCGACGCGCTGGTGCTGGGACCGTTCCTGCTGGAAAAGCACGCGCAGCCGGCGTGGACCGAAGACACCGAGTGGCAGAAGGAGTTCCAGCTCGATTGACGAAGCGAGGCGAGTGCCAGATGCGAGGAATGGTCAAGGAATGGTTGCTCCGTGCCGGCCTGATGGCGGCGTCCCTGCTCGTGGCGCTGGCGCTCGCCGAGGTCACCGTGCGCACCTTCTACCCGGTGCTCGACGGCAGGGGCAACGTCACGCTCGACGGCAGGCCGATCAAGGAGTGGTTCGCGCCCGGCAGCGTCTACCGCCAGGTGTCCAACGAGTACGACGCCGTCACGACGATCACCGGCAAGGGCCACCGCGTGCCGGGATCGGATGGAAGCCCCGAGGTCGTCTTCGTCGGCGACTCGTTCACGTACGGCTACGGCCTGAAGGATGACGAGACCTTCGCGAGCATCTACTGCGCCGGGCGGCGCGTCGCGTGCGCGAATCTCGGCCTGCCCGGGAGCGGCACGGCCAGGCAGGTCGCCCGCCTCGACGAGTTCCTTCGCGACTGGCAGTGGACGCCGAAGGAGGTGAAGCTCTTCTTCTTCGGCATGAGCGGGAGCCTCTCGGCCGGGAACGACTTCGTCGATAACTACAACTACGGGCGCTGGTTGAAGGCCCAGTCGAGCGGCGCCGTCGCGCCGCCGGGCGGCGTGCCGCGACGCACCTCGCCGTCCACGCTCACGGGGCGCCTCATCGGCTGGCAGTCGTCGCTGCTCGAGCACTCGCACATGATGCGGCGCGCCAAGTTCCACTGGGGTCCGCTCCTCAAGAGTCTCGTCGTGAACGACCCGGGCGAAGAGCGGATGGCCGAGGCTCTCGCGCACACCGGGCGCGGCCTGACCGAGCTCGACTCGCTGAGCCGCCGCGCAGGCTTCGACTACAGCATCTACCTGATCGTGCCCGTGCAGGACATCATCAGGCGCACGCACACGCACACGCTGGCAGCGCTCAACCGGGTGTCGCCGAAGCCGGCCGTCTCCACGGCGCCGCTCTTCGCCGACGCACCGCAGGACTTCTATTACGCGTACGACGGGCATCTGAATCCCAGGGGGAGCCGGCGCGTCGCCGAGCTCCTGTTGTCGTTCGAGAACGACACGTCCAACCGGTAGCCGGACCTGTAAAGAGGCGGAGTCCTGCGCATGCGGAAAAAGCTGACGCTCGTGGTCGTGGCCGTCTTTGTCGGCCTTGGCGGTGTGCCTGTGTATCTCGTCTTCGCCCCTCCGGCGAAGGCGATCCAGTTTCCGGACGGCAAGCGCTTCGCGTTCTCCATCATCGACGACACCGACATGACGACGCTCGAGCGAATCCGGCCGATCTACGATCTGCTCGACAAGTACGGGCTGCGCACGACGAAGACCGTCTGGGTGTACAACTCGAATGAGGAGTCGCACGACACCAATCGAGGCGATTCGCTGCGCGATCCCACGTACCGGCGGTTCGTGGTCGACCTGCAGGCGAAGGGGTTCGAGATCGCCCTGCACGGCGTGCGGGGAGGCAGCAGCCGCCGTGAGGAGACCCTCAGCGGCCTGAACGAGTTCAGGAGCGAGCTGGGTCAGTACCCGCGGATGTACGTCAACCACTCGCTCAACAAGGAGAACCTGTACTGGGGACGTCACGTGTTCGCCGTTGCCCCCTACCGATGGCTGGGCGGCGTCGCCATCCGGCATGAGTTCTCCGGGCACGAGCCGGACTCGCCGTATTTCTGGGGCGACATCGCGAAACAGCACATCCAGTACGTCAGGCGATTCACGTTCCGCGACATCAACCTGCTCAACGTCAACCCCTCGTTTCCGTACCGCCTGGCGGACAAGCCATACGTGAACTATTGGTTTCCGACCGCCAACGGCGATCGGATCATCGAGTTCGCCGAGCTGCTCAAGACCGAGAACCTGGCGAGGCTCGATCGCGAGGGCGGCGTGTGCCTGGTGTACGCCCACCTGGGCGCGGGGAGCTTCAACAAGCCGGGCGGCGTCGACCCGAAGTTCGAGGCGCGGCTCAAGGAGCTCGTCTCGTACAACGGCTGGTTCGTGCCGGCGTCGCAGATCCTCGACCACCTGAGGCGCGAGCCCTCGTGGAACGGCGAATTGGGCTTTCTGGAACGACTGCGAGTGGACACGCTGTACCTGTTGGGTCAGGTCCTGCCCGCATTGTCACGGTGAGGGAGACCATGCATGGCTGACACCGCTCACACTCGATTGACCCCGGCGGCCGGACGGCGGTTCGGCGTGACCGTTGGAGGCGCGTTCCTCGCGATCGCCGCGATCACGTGGTGGCGCGACCACCCGACCGCCACCATGATCCTCGGCGCGGCTGGAAGCGCCCTGGCGCTGGCGGGGCTCGCCATCCCCACGCGTCTCGGTCCGGTCGAGCGCGCCTGGATGGCGCTGGCGCACGCGATCTCGAAGGTGACAACGCCGATCGTGATGGGCATCATCTACCTGCTGGTGATCTTCCCGACCGGTGTCTTGCGGCGGGCGTTCGGCGGCAATCCGCTCGTGCACGCCGAGCGGACGCGGAGCTTCTGGCGTGAACGGCCGGCGGGCGCCCGCCAATCGGCAAGCATGCGGCGACAGTTCTAGGAGGGACGTATGAGCCTCGTTGGCGAGTTGTGGGCGTTCATGCGGGAACGGAAGAAGTGGTGGCTGCTCCCGGTGATCATCGTCATGCTCGTGGTGGGCACGCTGCTCGTCTTCGCCCAGACCTCGGCACTGGCGCCTTTCATCTACACGATCTTCTGACGCGTTCGCGGTGAACGCCAGAAAGCGGGGGACATGAGGTCGCCGAGATCGGTCAACGCGGTCGTCACGGGTCTGTCGCTCCTCGTGTCGCTCGCGATCGGTGAAGTCGTGCTCAGGGGCTTCGTGACGCTGCCGCTGCGGCGCGTGCTGCCCGAGGTGCGGTACGCGCCGCACCCCGTGCGGCGGTTCACGCTCCTGCCGGACCAGGTGGCGTTCTCGTATGCGGCGCCGGCTCGCATCGACGGCCGCGGCTTCCGCGTGAACGGCGAGGCGCCACCGGCGCCGGGCGAGCGTCGCGTCGTGCTCGCCCTTGGCGACTCGTTCACGTTCGGTCTCGGCGTTCGAGACGAGGAGACGTGGCCTGCGCAGCTCGAGCAGCGTGTCTCGGAGGCACTCCAACATCCCGTCGAGGTCGTCAACGCCGGCACAATCAGCTACGGCGTGTTCCAGGAACTGGACCTGCTCCGCACCACGGGCCTGGCCACGCGGCCACGGATCGTCGTTCACGCGTTGTACTGGAACGACTTCATGAACGCCGGCCCGCCGCCGCCCGGCGCCCGCCCCGTCGTCGACGGCAACGGCTACTTCACGTGGGATCAGTTGTCGCCGCCACGTGGCACGATAGGTCGCCTCACGCCCCTCGCCACGTCCTCGTCGGCCCTGCTCTTCTCCGTGCGACAGGCCGCATCGGCGCTTCGCCGGTCGGGCGAGGCACTCTCCGAGTATGGAGCCGTCTATAAGCGATTCCTCTCGACAGGACTGACCGAACAGGACTGGCGGCCCATCGAGCACTTCTACTGGGAGCTGAGGCGCCTCGGCGAGGAGCGGGATTTCGCGCCGTTCGCCGTGATTCTGCCCGTGAGCGATCTCGTCACGCTCGACGCGCCTCGCACGCACGCCTACCCGATCGCCGCCCGCGAAATGCTCGGCCGATTGGGCATCCCGTTCCTGGATGCCTTCGCTCTGTGGTCCGAGCTGCGTGACAGGTCCGAGTATTTCCTGCCGGAAGCCGCCGACGCGCACTTGAATCCTGCTGGATACCGGCTCGTGGCCGGCGCGCTGGCGAAGGCGCTCCTGGACGACCCCTTGCTGCGCGGCCGCCTTCAGCCGTAGCCCTTCGGGCCTCGTGTCAGCGCCAATCCTGGATCTCTCGGATCAGAGCCAGCCCGTGGTACACGTCCGGCTGCCGGGACTTGCACGACGGGCTGCCAGTCCCCTGGAACCGTGATGGGTCGCCTAATTCCCGGGCGGGGCATCCCGGCTCGCTGCGTTGCGACTCCGTCACATATGGCCAATATTCTCGGTCGCCGCGCCTTGCGATCCGGGCGCCACGCTCCGGGACTTATAC
>JBOGIW010000595.1:0-2408 GCA_050748045.1 Vicinamibacterales bacterium
CGCGGCCGCGCAGACGGGCGTCGCCATCGCCGACGCCGCCGTCGACGAGCTGGATCATGGCGCCGTCGTGATCGCCGCGATCACGAGCTGCACCAATACCTCGAATCCGAGCGTCATGGTCGGCGCAGGCCTGCTGGCCAAGAAGGCCGTCGAAAAAGGGCTCACGCGCAAGCCGTGGGTCAAGACGAGCCTCGCGCCCGGCTCGAAGGTGGTGACCGAGTATCTCCGGGCGGCGGGCCTGACGGCGTACCTCGACGAGCTCGGCTTCAACCTCGTGGGCTACGGCTGCACGACCTGCATCGGCAACAGCGGTCCGCTGCCCGACGAGGTCGCGGCGGCCGTTCGCGAGAAGTCGCTGGTCGTGTGCTCGGTCCTCAGCGGCAACCGCAACTTCGAGGGACGCATTCAGCAGGACGTGCGCGCCAACTACCTCGCGTCGCCGCCGCTCGTCGTCGCGTATGCGCTCGCGGGATGGATCACCACGGACCTTACGACCGAGCCCCTCGGCGAGGATCCGGCAGGCGCCCCCGTCTATCTCCGCGACATCTGGCCAACGGAGCGGGAGATCCAGGAGACGCTCCTGCGCACGGTGACCGCCGGCATGTTCCGCCGGAGCTACGCCGGCGTGTTCGAAGGCGACGAGCGCTGGCGCGGCCTGAAGGTGCCCGGCGGAAGCCGCTTCGAGTGGGATGCGGACTCGACCTACATTCGCAAGCCGACGTTCCTCGAGGGCATGACGATGGCGGCGGCGGCGCTGGCGGACGTGACGGGCGCCCGGCTGCTCGCGCTGCTTGGCGACAGCGTGACGACTGATCACATTTCGCCGGCCGGCTCGATCAAGCCCGACAGCCCCGCCGGGCGGTATCTGATCGAGCACGGCGTCACGCCGTCCGACTTCAACTCGTACGGGGCGCGACGCGGCAACCACGAAGTCATGGTGCGGGGCACCTTCGCCAACGTCCGGTTGCGCAACCAGCTCGCGCCCGGCACCGAGGGCGGCTGGACGCTCTACCAGCCGGGCGGCGAGCTCATGACGATCTACGATGCGTCGGTGAAGTACCGCGAAGCGGGCGTGCCGCTCTTCGTCATCGCGGGCAAGGAGTACGGCTCGGGATCGTCGCGCGACTGGGCGGCCAAGGGGACGCTGCTCCTCGGGGTGAAAGCCGTCATCGCCGAGTCGTTCGAGCGGATCCACCGCAGCAACCTCGTGAACATGGGTGTGCTGCCGCTGCAGTTCAAGCCGGGCGAGAGCGCCGCCTCGCACACGCTGACGGGGACCGAGGACTTCAGCGTACTTGGCATTGCGGGGATGAGGCCCCGCGGCGAGCTCCGCGTGCAGGCGAAGGCCGACGGTACGGTGAAGGAGCTCACGGTCATCCTGCGCATCGACACGCCGGAGGAGCTCGTCGCGTTTCGCAACGGCGGCATTCTTCCGTATATGGTCCGCCAGCTCATGGCGCGCTCGTAGACATCGACCACGAACGACACGGAAGGGTTTTCCGTGGTTGTGAAGGCGTGATCAGCTCTCCCTCGATCAAGGACAAGGCGCGCGAGCTCGGCTTCGACCTGTGCGGGATCGCCCCGGCAGGCTCGTTCGCGGAGCTGTCGTTCTTCCGCGAGTGGATCGCGCGCGGATACGCCGGCGGGATGGCGTATCTCGAGCGCACCGCGGACCGGCGCGCCGACGCGCGCCACGCCGTGCCAGGCGCGCAGAGCGTCATCGTCACCGGGACCATCTACAACACGGACAGGCCGTACTCGACCGAGTGCGCCGGCGCCGACACGGCGCTGATTGCGCGCTACGCGTGGGGCGACGACTATCACGACGTCCTCGGGGCCCGGCTCGATGCCCTCCTCTCGTGGATGCGCGACGTGTCGCCGGAGCCCTTCGACGCGCGCGCGTACGTCGATACCGGGCCCGTGCAGGAGCGCGTCTACGCGCAGTACGCCGGGCTGGGCTGGATTGGCAAGAACACCTGTCTCATCAACCCGCACCTCGGGTCGTGGCTCTTCCTGTCGGAGATCGTCTGCACGCTGTCGCTCGAGCCGGATCAGCCGGTGCTGGATCAGTGCGGCACCTGCACAATGTGCCTCGACGCGTGCCCGACCGGCGCCCTCCCCGAGCCCCACGTGCTCGATTCGACGCGGTGCCTCTCGTATCTCACGATCGAGCTGCGCGGCTCGATCCCCGAGCCGCAGCGTGCGGCGCTCGGCCACCACGTCTACGGGTGCGACGTGTGCCAGGACGTATGTCCTTACAACCAGTCGCCGCCGCGTTCCGTCGACTCCGCCTGGCAGCCCCGCCCGCGGCTCGATCGGCCGGCGCTCGTCGAGCTGTGGCGCCTGCCCGACGCTGCGCTCCGCGAGGCGACGCGCGGCAGCGCGATGACCCGCGCCCGGCTCACGGG
>JBOGIW010000596.1:0-3646 GCA_050748045.1 Vicinamibacterales bacterium
CTGCAGAGGAACTGGATCTCGTTCCTTCGATGCGCCGGCAGCACGAATACCGGCACCGCTCCCAGCCGAAAAAGCGCAAGGGCCACGACCACGAATTGAGGCACGTTCGGCAACTGGATGACGACCCGATCGCGGGGCCCGATGCCGAGCCGGTACAGGCCCGCCGCGACGCGATCGGCCGCAGCATCGAGCGCCCGGTAGGTGAGGCGGCAATTGCTACCGGCGAGCGCCAGGCGATCTCCGTTGTGCCGCGCCTCGTGGCGGGCGAGCTCCCCGAGCGTCCGGGGTTGCCAGTAGCCGGCGCCCCGATAACGATCGACGAAATCGGGCGGCCATCCGACGCACCCGTCGAGCATTCAGTGCTCCTGCACGTGATTCGTCAGGCCGCATCCGCGCTCTGTCGCGACGCGCCGCGGCTGCGCGGCCGGCGACGGCGCCGCCGGTCTGGTGAGCGCTTTACTGGTGCCGCAGTCGCGTCACGGGATCGAGGACCGCCAGGCGTCGCAGCGGCACGAACGTCGTCAACAGCGCCACGACCGCGAGCACGACCGACGCGACGACGAACGTGGTGGTGTCGGTGACCTGGACGCCGAAGACCAGCGACTTCAGGAGGCGCGACAGTCCCCATGCCGCCATCAGGCCGATCCCAATGCCTCCGGCCGTCAGCACGAGATTGTGCCGGACGGCGAGCCCCAGCACCTGCCAGGACTGCGCCCCGAGCGCGAGGCGAATCGCCATCTCCTGCGAGCGCTGTTGCAGCGCGTACGAGAACACGCCGTACACGCCGATGGCGGCCAGCGACAGCGCAATCGCCGCAAACACGGTCAGGAGGACGAGAATGGCCCGGCGCGACGCCAGGGAGGCTTCGATGCGTTGTTCGAGCGAGTGATAGTCGGAGCTCGCCTGGCGTGGATCGAGGGAGTTGACCGTCCGTCGTATGGCCGGCTCCAGCAACGCCGGGCTGTGCGCCGCCTTCACGACCCACGACGCCGGAACAATGCGGTTGGTCAGCGCGTTGAACGCATCGGTCATCTGCGGCTGCGGCAGGTACATGACCGGAGGCGGTTCCTTCTCCAACCCGCCTTCGCGCGCGTCGCCGACGATGCCCACGATTTCGCGCGGCCGGTCTTCGAAGCCCTGCCCCATTCTCCGGCCGATGATGAGCTGCTGCCCAATCGGATCCTCGTTGGGCCAGAAGCGGCGCGCCATGGCGGCGTTGACGATCGCGACGGCAGGCGAGGTGGCGGTATCCGTATCGGAGAACAGCCGTCCGCGCACGAGCGGAATCCCGAGCACCTCGAAGGCGCGCGGCGAAACAACGCGCCACATCGCCGACCCACTGCCGTCGGCCTCCGAGAGCGAACGCCCGGCGATGTCGAACGCGAGCTCGGGCCCGCCCTCGGTCGGCACGAACGTCACGTAAGCGGCTGCGCGGATGCCCGGCAGACTCTCCAGCCGCTCGATCAGCGTCGTCCCGTACTGGGTGGTCGCGGCCGTGGTGGCGTATCGTGCCCCTCCAAGCTGCGTCTTGAACGTCAGCACGTTCTCTGGATTGAAGCCTGGATCCACCCGGTTCAGGAGCAGCGCGCTGCGAATGAGGAGGCCAGCCGCGACGAGCAGGATCAGGGCGAGCGCGAGCTCCGCGACCGTCATCGCACCGTGAGCGCGAACCTGCCGCCGGCTCACGCCGCCGCGCGTGTCCTGTTCCTTGAGGCCGGCGGCGAGATCGGTGCGACACGCGTGAACGACCGGCGCGATACCGAAGACGAGCCCGCTCAGCACCGACGAGGCGATCGCGAAGAGGACCACCCTGATGTCGAGCCCGCTCTGGCTCAATTCCGAAAACCGCGGGAGTGTGGGTGGGATGAACGTCAGCAGCGCCTGCAGGCTCCAGTGCCCCAACAGGAGGCCTGCCGTGCCGCCCGCGAGCGCCAGGAGCAGGCTCTCGACGACAAGCTGGCCCATGAGCTGCTGGCGCGTGGCGCCGAAGCAGCTCCGCACCATCATTTCCTGGCCACGACCGATCGCCCGAACCAGAAGCAGGTTGGCGATGTTGGCGCACGCCAGGAGCTGGACGAGGATGACGGCGCCCATGACCGCCAGCAGCATCGGGCGCGTCTGTCCGGCCACCGCCTCACGGAGCGGAATGACGCCGGCACTCTCGCCGGAGCCCATCGCCTCCGGCACGCGACGCCGGAACCCCTCCGCGGCGACCTTCATCCGCGCGTTCGCCGACTCGAGCGCGATCCCGGGCTTGAGGCGCGCCGCGCCGAGCAGCACGTGCGCCTGACTGCGGCTGGCCGGCTCCAATTGGAGCGAGAGCCACATGTCGGTGGCGGGATTCGCCTCGAACTCCGGCGCCATGATGCCGATGACGGTATGGGGCTCCCCGCCGAGCACCAGCGTGCTGCCCAGCACCTGGGGGTTCGCGCCGAACCGGCGCGTCCACAGCCCGTGGCCGAGCACGACGACGCGCGGGCCACCCGGCGCATCCTCCTCGGCGTTGAAGAAACGGCCGTACACGAGCCGCGCCCGGAACAGCGGAAAGAAATCGCCCGAGACGCGAAGCGCGTTCACCTGTTCCGGGTCGCCCCCGACGGTCAGCGTCAACGCGGTACTCACGCCGTCGTAGACAGAAAAATCTGCCAGGACGTCCGCTGCCGTGTCTCGCCACGCGAAGAACTTCGGCACCGAGACGCCTCGCGAGACACCGGTCGGCCGCTCGCGGATGAGCGCCACCATGCGATCGGCGTCGTCGTAGGGCAGGGGACTGAGCAGAATCGCGTTGACGACGCTGAACACGGCTGTGTTGGCGCCAATGCCCAGCGCAAGCGCCACGAGGGCGAGCGGCACGAACCGCCGGCTTCGCAACATGGCCCGGACGGCATACCGGAGTGCGTGGTGCATGCTGCTACCTGCCATCGACCCGCGACCGGCAGATTCTAACCCCGTTTCGTCGCGGGGGCCATCGCAGCCAGTCCCGAAGATCACGAAACGACTGCCACGAAGTTCGTGGCCAGGCTCTCACGGGCGTCAGCTCCTGAACGAGGGATCGACGCGGTCCAGCATCCGCATCAACGCAGCCCACGGCTTGCCGCCCCACGGCTCCGCGCGCGGCGCGCCCCACGCCGCGACCTTCGCAATCACGTCCCGCGGCGGCACGAGGTGATCGCGCGCGCAACACGGTCGTGTGGATGACGTGCCCGGCCATGTTGTACGGGAACGCGCCGTTCATCACCGTGCCCGCGAAATCCGCCTCGACGAGCGTCGACGCGGCGATCTCGCCGAACAACAACCCATACGGATTGATCAAGTAGCGATCGGAGCGTCCCGGCACACGCGTTGAGATGTGGGTGTAAGTGAGATCGGTCCAGCCGTAGTGGACGAACAGACGGTACAGCGCCGCGAGGTCGACGCGCACCTGCCAGGGTTCGGCGGAGGGCACCGGCGCCGTGGCGTGTGCGACGGGCGAGTCGCCCGGCTTCGTCATCGGTCCCGAGAGTGTCGTCACGAGCGCATCAGATGCGTCGGCCTGCCTGGGCCCAATACGGTTCGCGCAGGAGACGCTTGAAGATTTTCCCCGAATCGTCGCGCGGCAGCGATTCTCGGATCTCGACGACGCGCGGAACCTTGAACCGGGCAAGCC
>JBOGIW010000597.1:0-11141 GCA_050748045.1 Vicinamibacterales bacterium
CTTCGAAGGCGAGCGCGGCGGGCGCGTGGCGCCGTTCGCCGCCCTCGGTGGCGCCCGTGGAGCCTGCCGGCGCGCGCGGCGCCGGATTCGCTCCGGCCTCGATCGCGACTTCGCCGTCGATCAGGAACTGCAGCGTGTCGGGCGGGAGGCCGTCCTCGAAGATGACGCGCCCGGGCTCGTGGCGCATCTGCCGCCCCGTGCCGGCGACGCGGAAGAGCTCGTCGACCGACACGTAGTCGAAGAGCGGGATGCGCTTCAGCCGCTCGGCCAGCTCCACGCCGGGCAGCGGCTCCAGCCAGCGTTGCCGCCGCTCGCCCGGCGCCATCCTCCGCGCGGCCAGTGCCCACGACGCCGCCTCGAACACGTACCAGTCCCGCACGTCCCGGTGCGCCAGCGCGTGCTCGACGTCATCGGCCAGCTTCCAGATGCCGCGCTCGGCCACGAGCTGGATCGCGGCGGCGGCGATGATCTGGTCCTCGTCGTGAACGAGCTGCGCGAGCGTGTCCTCCGGGTCGCGGCGGCGCGTGCGGAAGAGCACGTTGGCGCGGCGGACGCGCTCCTCGGCCGGCATCTCCTCGATGAGCAGCATCACGCGCCGGCGCAGCTCGCCGCCGAGCAGGTTGTCGAGGTACTCGGCCGCGCTGGCGCGCGCGCGGCCGTCGCCATGGTCGATCGCGAAGCGCGCGGCGGCGATGTCGTCGGCGGGATAGATGAGGCCGAGCAGCCGGAACATGCGGTTGCGCGACCTCGCCTGCTTCTCCTCGAGCGCGCGTGCCAGCAGGCTCTCAAGCGGGATCGCGCCGGAGGTCACGAGGTTCGCGTGCAGCGTCAGGGCGTTCGCGTAGCGGAGCGTCTCGGCGAGCACCATGGCCTCGATCGGCTCGCGCGGGATGGCGACGTCGGGACGATCGCGGTGCACGCGCTCGAGCGCGACGACGGCCTTGAACCGGATGAAGCCGTCGCGGTCGGCGAGCGCCCCGACGAGCACGTCGATCGTCGCGGCGGAGGGCAGCAGGGCGAGCGTGGCCGGCAGGTGGCGGCGCACCCAGATGTCTTCGTCCTCATCCTTCAGGAAGTAGGCCAGCGACTCGACGATGGTGTCACCGTAGCCGACGATGACGGCGCGCGCGTCGGCCTTGAGGAGCCGGTTGCGGAGCAGTGAGACGAGCGCGGGGATGAAGAGGAAGCTGTCGGGGCCGATGCGTCCCGCGCTGCGGATGGCCGATCGCGCGACCTCGAGATTCGTGTCGAACATGAGCGGCACGAGGAGATCGCGGAACCGGGGATTGGGAATGTGGGCGAGGGCGCGCGCCACCTCGCGGCGCGCCGCGGCGGCGCCGTCGCGCTGATGGTTCGCCAGCCGCTGCAGCACCGCGTAGGCGGCCTGCACGTCCGCCTCCGACGCGCTCGACCCGAGCGCCACGGCGGCCGTGACCGCGACGCGCGGGTTCGGGTCGTCCAGGTACGGCCGCATGAGGCCGGCGGCCTCCTGTCCGCGAATCGCCGAGATCGCGCGCACGGCGCCCGCCCGCACCGCCTGGTCCTCGTCGGTGAGCAGCCGCTCGATCGCCGGCACCCACTTCTGCGCCAGCTCCGGGCGCAGCGCCTGCAGCGATCGCAGCGTGCGGGCGCGCACGGCCGGCGACGCGTGATGGAGAAGCAGCGGCGTGATCAGGTGGCGCTTCTCGAGCGACTCGAGCAGGTCGATGGCATAGAGCACACGACGCTCGTCGGGATGCGCGAGCTCCTCGACGAGCGTCTCGATCGTCTGCAGGTCTGCCGCCGTCGTGCGAAAATCCGCGGGGGTCACGTCGTGCTGCTCGAGGCTGCGCCGGAACGCCAGGATGTACTCGCGCTTGGCGCGGATGGCCATCACCAGCCAGATCGCCACGAGCGCCAGGCTTGCAAAGCTGAGCTGCTGCCAGGTCAGGTCCAGCCCCCACGGCTTGATCAGCACGAGGATCAGGAGGGCCCCGAAGCCCTTGGCCAGGCGGTCGACCGTCACGTCGACGAACGGCTTCACCTGCAGCTTCACGCCCGTCGGCAGCGGCAGGAACAGGATCTCGCGCGTCGTCTTGTCGACGGTGTAGCGGAAGGAGCGGTCCATCACGCTGCCGAGGGCCGGCGCCCAGAGCGCGTGGTTGAGCAGGATGATGCCAGCCATCAGGCCCAGGCCGACGGGCAGGATCATCAGCGCGAAGCCGATCCCGAGCAGCCGGTGGATGCGGCTGGTCAGGAACACCTGGATCACGAGACCCGTGGCGGACAGCCAGAAGCGCACCGCGCCGAGAAAGCCGGTGATCGCGTCGGTCGCTTCCCGGCCCTTGAAGGCCTCGGTGGCCATGTTGAGCTGCTGGTCGAGGATGGCCGCGCCGAGCGCGCCGAAGCTGATGATGATCGCGATGAGCTGAATCTGCCTCGAGTCGCGGAAGAGGGCGAGCGCCTCCGTGACCCCGAGGCCAGCCTCGTCTTCGACCCCGACGCCGGCCACGACGTGCCCTTCGCGCTGGAGCACCATCACGACGATCCCGATGCAGGCCGTGAGGATCGCCGCGCTCCAGAGCAGGAGCGAGTTGGTGCCCACCGTTTCGGCAATCAGCGCGGTGATGCCCGCCCCGGTCATGCCGCCGAGCACCGACCCGCCGCCGATGAAGCCGAAGATGCGCTTGGCCTGCCGCGGATCGTAGATGGCGTTGGCCAGCGTCCAGAACTGGCTGATGAGCAGCAGCGCGAAGATGAGGCCAAGCAGGTAGAAGGCCGCGGAGACCCACTGGGCGCCGGTCTGGAAGAGGAACCAGAAGGCCACGAGGATGCCGGCGAGCGCCAGTTGCGCGATCGGAATGACCCAGCGGCGGGGGAGCAGCGACGTGCCCTTGACGTAGCCCTGCATGATCAGGCCGATGATGAGCCCCGCCACGAACTGGATGTACGGGATGTTCTCGGCGCCGAGATCCGAGATGAACCTCGACCGTGTGATCGGCTGGATGATGTTGTACGCCGTCATCGCCAGGAACGAATAGGCGAACATCAGCACCGCAGTGGCCGTCTCGTAGTCGCGCAGCTCGACGAGCGGTTTCAGCAGCCGTCGCATCATGGGAGATGGGGCATTGTAGTCTCTGGTCTCTGGTCTCTCGGCCTTTGGTCTCTGGGCCTCTGGTCTCCGGTCTTTGGGTAGACTTCCTAATGGATGAGCGGCCTGGTTGAACGGCTGTTGCGGCTGCATGCTGGGGAGGGGCGCCGCGGCCTGCTGCTGTTTGCGTACCTCTTCCTCATCATCTCGAGCTTTGTCGTCAGCAAGGCCGCGCGTGACGCGCTGTTTCTCGAGCGCTACACCGCGGTCCAGTTGCCGTTTGTCGATATCGCCATCGCGCTCCTGGTGGGCGTCGTCGTGGCGGTCTACATCCGGGTAGGACGCGCAATAAGCCTCCCGGCGCTTCAGGCCGGGAGCCTCCTCGTGCTTGCGGCCAACAGCCTGCTGTTCTGGTGGCTGAGCCCGCGGGCGAGCGCCGCGTGGCTGTTCCCGGTCATTTACGTCTGGGTCGGCATGTTCGGCGTGCTGGCGCCGGCCCAGGTCTGGACGCTCGCCAACTACGTCTTTACGACGAGAGCGGCCAAGCGCGCGTTCGGGCTGGTCGGGAGCGGCGCGATCGCCGGCTGGATCGTGGGCGGCTTCGTCACCGAGCGGTTCGCGGAGCGGGTCGGCACGGCGAACATGCTGCTCGGCATCGCCGTGGCCCTGGCCCTCTCCGCCGTGCTCGTGGCGCTCATCTGGCGCGAGCGGCCGGCCGCCATCGATGAGCCCGGGCTGCACTCCGGCCGCCAGGGTGGGTTGCGCGAGAGCCTGGCGCTCGTCTGGTCGTCTCCCTACCTGCGCGCGATCGCCGGCGTGATCGTGGTCTCGTCGTTCGTGACGACGATCGCCGGCTGGCAGTTCAAGGCGGTCGCCAAGGCGCACATCCCCGAGACCGACACGCTGGCTGCATTCTTCGGCACGTTCAACTTCTATGCAGGCATGGTGTCGCTCGCGCTGCAGCTCTTCCTGACGTCGCGCCTGCTGCAGAAGTTCGGCATCGGCTTCGGGCTGTTCGTCATGCCGTCGGTGCTCGCGGCGGGCACCGCCGGCCTGCTGCTGACCGGCGGACTGGCTGCCGCCGTGCTGCTCAAGGGCGGCGACCAGGTGCTGCGCTACTCGATCGACCGGGCGACGGTGGAGCTCCTGTACCTGCCGGTTCCGGCGTCGCAGACGTTTCGCGCGAAGTCGTTCATCGACACGGTGGTGTGGCGGGCCGGCGACGGTTTCGCGGGAGCCCTCGTGCTCGTGTGCGTGGGCGTGCTCGGCCTGTCGGCCGTGCAGGTTGGCTGGGTGAACCTGGCGCTCATCGGCCTCTGGACGGCCGTCGCCGTCGTCGCGCGGCGGCAGTACGTCCGGAACCTCACGGACGGCATCCTCAACTACCGTCTCGACACCGAGAAGGCGGCGAACCCGGTGCTCGATCGCACGAGCGTCGAGATCGTCGCGCGCCGCCTGGCGAGCCACGACACGGCGGACATCCTGTACGCGCTGAGCGTGTTCGAGTCGGAGCATGCGCGCGTGGCGCATCCGGCTGTCCGCGCCCTCCTGTCGCACGCCGCGCACGAGGTCCGCCAGCGGGCGATCCGGCTGCTCGCCGCGGCGAGCGACCTGTCGGTACGGCCCGTCGTCGAGCGCCTGATCTACGACCCGCACCTCGAGGTGCGCACCGAGGCGCTCCTGTACCTGACGCAGCACACCGAGATCGATCCGCTCGATCGCATCGAGAAGCTGGGAGGCTTCGCCGACTACTCGATCCGCGCCTCGACGGTCGCGTTCCTGGCCCGGCCGGGCGCGGCGCAGAACCTCGACGCGGCGCGGCTCCTCCTCGACGGCATGGTCCGGGAAGCGGGCGACCAGGGACGCCGCACGCGGGTGGAGGCGGCGAGGCTGCTCGCGTGGCTGCCCGACCACTTCGAGCCGCAGCTCCGGATGCTCCTGCGCGACGAGGACCCGGACGTGGCGCGCCATGCCGTCATGGCCGCCGGCGTCCTGAAGAAGCGCCTCCTCGTGCCCGACGTGCTCGAGCGGCTCGGCGATCCGCTCGTCGTGCCCGACGCGGTCGACGCCCTCGTGCAGTTCGGCGACGCCATCGTCGGCACGCTGTACGACTACATGGCCGACCGGTCGGTGCCGCGCGCCATCCGCCGCGAGATCCCGGAACTGCTGCTGCGCATCGGCACCACCACGGCGCATCGGGTGCTCCTCGAGAACCTCGCGGACCGCGACACGCACATCCGCTTCCGCATCATCACCGCGCTCAACAAGCTCGGGCAGCTCCACCCGGGGCGCCGGCTCGATCTGCGGCTCGTCGAAACCGTGCTCACCGCCGAGATCATCGGGCTGTACAGGTCGCACCAGGTGCTCGGCGCGCTGCAGCGGCACGGTGCCGCGCCCGATGTCGTGACGCACGCGCTCCGCGACGCGATCCGGCACGAGATCGAACGCATCTTCCGGCTGCTGAAGGTCCTGTACCCGGCCGCCGACATGCACAGCGCCTACGTGAGCCTGCAGTCGGACAACCCGGTGGTACACGACAACGCCCTCGAGCTCGTGGAGACGGTGCTCAGCCTGGAGCTGCGCTCCCTCCTCGTCCCGCTCCTCGACCGCGACATCACCGTGGACCAGCGCGTACAGATCGCCGATTACGTGACCAGCATCCCCATCAGGACCGCGGCCGACGCCGTCCGCGTGCTCGTGGCCACCGACGATGCGTGGCTGCAGTCGTGCGGCGCGTTCCTCGCGGGGGAGCTGCGGCTCGAATGGATGGTCCCGCAGCTCCGCGTCTGGATCGTCGATCCAAACCCGCTCCTGCGGGAATCGGCCCGCGACGCTCTGAACAAGCTCGCCGCTTCCCAACTCCCAACTCCCAATCCCAACCGCTAATCCCCAATTGGCGGTGAGCGTTGGGCGGTGAGAGTTGGGCGGTGAGCGTTGGGCGTTTGAGAGTTGGGCGTTGAGAGTTAAGAGTTGGGAGTTGGGAGTTGGGGATTGGGAGTTAGAGATTGGGAGTTGGGAGTTGGGAGTTAAGGATTGGGGATTGGGAGTTGGGGATTGGGAGTTAAGGATTGGGAATTGGGAGTTGGGAGTTGGGAGTTGAGTTGGGAGGCATCGGCGGCGGCACCCGCTTGTGCTCGCTGACCGACACGAGGTGCTGGATCCGCTCCGCCGTCTGCGTCGGCAGCGCCGACGGTCCCTCCGTGATGAACTGCTCCAGTTCCGCGTAGGAGAAGCCCATCTCGGCCTCGTCGGTCTGACCGAGCCACAGCCCCGCGCTCGGCGCCTTGTCGATCACGCGGGCGGGCACGCCCAGCTCGCGCGCGAGGTTCTTGACCTCGCGCTTCACCAGGCGACCGATCGGCAGCAGGTCCACGCCGCCGTCTCCGAACTTGGTGTAGTAGCCAATCGCGATCTCGCTGCGATTCCCCGTCCCAGCCACGAGGTAGTTCAGGCGGTTCGCCACCAGGTAGAGCGTGGTCATGCGGAGCCGCGGCTTGACGTTCGCGCTGGGTACGCGCGCCTTCAGGTCGTCGGTGGAATGCGGCCGGAGCGACGGCACGGCCTCGAAGGCCTCGTCCACCAGCGTGGTCAGCGCATCGAACGGCTGCTCGAGCGGCACGCGCATCACGGGCAGCCTGAAGTGCTCCGCCACGAGCCGGGCATCCGCTTCGTCGTCCGGGTTGCTGTGGCACGGCATGATGAGGCCCAGGCACCGCTCGGGCATCGCGTGCCGGCAGAGCCCGGCCACGACCGCGGAGTCGATGCCTCCGCTCAGGCCGAACACGAGACCTTCGGCGCGGGCGGCGCGAACCTGATCGCGCAGCCACGAGGAGATGGAGTGGACGGACATACCTCAAGTGTAGGGTGGGTCTTCACGGTCCGCCAAGTAGATCCGGCGGGCCGTGCCGGAGAATGCGCTCGCGTAAGCGGACCGCATCCCGCGGCGCATGACCGCCTGCATCGTTGTTGAAGTACGTGAACACCGCCAGTCCCTCCTTCGCCTGTGTCGCCAGCCACTCCGCCCATGCATCGAGTCGCTCGTCGTCGTAACGCCCGCCGTACTTCCGGGTGCCGGCATGAAAACGCACGTAGATGAACGGGCCGACCACCACGTTCCCGGTTGCCGACCCCTGCATGTCATGGAGGCAGAGGGCCACCCGGTGCTTCCGCAACAGGTTGAACACCGGCTCCACGTACCAGCTCGGGTCCCGGAACTCGATCGTGTGCATCCGCCGTGTCGGCAGTGTCCGCAGGAACCCTTCGAGCCGCTCGATGTTCGGGCGCCAGCGTGGCGGGAGCTGATACAACACCGGCCCGAGATGGCGGCCGAGGCGCCTCGCGTGATCGAAGGTGCGCGCGACGGCCTCCTCGGGGTCCTTCAGTTTTTTCATGTGCGTGAGGTACCGGCTGGCCTTCACGGCATACAGGAACCCGGGCGGAGCCTGCCTGCCCCAGGTCTCGAAGGTCTCCGGCGCGGGCCAGCGATAGAAGCTGTTGTTGATCTCGACTGTATCGAAGGTGCGGGCGTAGTGCTCGAACCACCGTGTGGTCGGGAGCCCGGCCGGATAGAAGTTCCCGCGCCAATGCGCGTACTGCCAGCCCGAGCAGCCGACGCGAATACGGTTCAGCTCCTTAACCCTCATGTGGACGTCTATTTACAGTGCCGCACCCGTCCGATACACTTCATGGACTCGCCACAAAATTCGCGCCGCTTTTCCGCAGGGTGAGAGGCTCTTCACCGGAGATCTCCGTGCTCGGAGGCAAGTTGTCCCGTCGCCGCCTGTTCTGGTCCGCCGCCGCCATTGCCGGCACGCTCGTTGTCGTCGGAGCGTTGTACGCCCGCTCGGCAGCGATACCGGCGCCGACCGAGATAATCTTCTCGGAGTTCTTGCGTGACGTCGATGCCGGCCAGGTCGTGGCGGTGACGATTGCGCCGGAGGCGCTGACCTTCGAGCGCGAAAGCCGCGAGCGGTTCCAGACCGTGCCCCCTCCCGGCTACGTCGCATCGAACCCGACCTTCGTGACCGATCTGGCGAAGAAGGGCATCCGCATCGAGGTGAAGCGCGCCGAGGTGTCGAACGCGGGCAGCTACGGCGCCATCGCGCTTGCGCTGCTCTTCTTCGGCTTCGCGGGTCTCGCCCTGTTCCGGGTGGTCACCGGGCGTGTGCCGACGCTCGAGAAAGCGCGCACGCTCGACCCGCAGGAGGTGACCGTCACGTTCAAGGACGTGGCCGGCGTCGACGAAGCGAAGGAAGAGGTCCAGGAGATCGTCGATTTCCTGAAGGCGCCGGAGAAGTTCGCCTCCATCGGCGGCCGCATCCCGCGTGGCATTCTGCTTGTCGGCCCCCCCGGCACGGGCAAGACGCTGCTCGCGCGCTCGATGGCGGGGGAAGCGGGCGTGCCGTTTCTCTCCACCAGCGGATCGGACTTCGTCGAGATGTACGCGGGTGTCGGCGCGTCGCGCGTCCGGAAGCTCTTTCGCGAGGCCCGCCGCCACAAGTCCTGCATCATCCTCATCGATGAGCTCGACGCCGTCGGCCGCAACCGCGGCGGCAACTCCCTCAGCCACGAGGAGCGCGAGCAGACGCTCAACCAGCTCCTGGTCGAGATGGACGGCTTCGCGCAGGCGCCCGGCATCATTGTCGTCGCGGCGACGAACCGGCAGGACATCCTGGATCCGGCGCTCCTGCGGCCGGGCCGCTTCGACCGGCAGGTCATCGTCGGCAACCCCGATCTGAAGGGACGCGAGCAGATCCTCAAGGTGCACGCGAGCCGGATCGCCCTCGAGCCCGACGTGGAGCTTCGGTCGGTGGCGCGGGGCACGCCCGGCTTCTCCGGCGCCGATCTCGCGAACCTGGTGAACGAGGCGGCCCTCATGGCCGCGCGCGGCGGCCGGACGACCGTCGGCAACGCCGACTTCGACGCCGCGCGCGACAAGGTGCTGATGGGCGTCGAGCGGAAGTCCGTGGCGATGAGCGAGCGCGAGCGCGTGACCTGTGCGTACCACGAGGCGGGCCATGCCGTGGTCGCGGCGCTCCTGCCCGACGCCGATCCGCTGCACAAGGTGACGATCATTCCGCGCGGCCGGGCGCTCGGCGTGACGATGCAGTTGCCGGAGGCGGATCGGTATACGCATACACGCGCCTACATCGAGGCGCAGATTGCGATCCTCATGGGCGGCCGGGTGGCGGAGGAGCTCTTCCTGCGCCAGATGACGAGCGGCGCGTCGAACGACATCGAGCGCGCCACCGAGCTGGCCCGGAAGATGGTGTGCGAGATCGGGATGTCGCCGCTCGGCCCCGTGCATTACCGCCGGCCGGCGAGCGCGTGGGACCAGGACAGCCGCGCCGCCGGCTTCTCCGAGGAGACCGCACGCCGCGTGGACGATCACATCCGCGACATCGTGATGAAGGGCTACGAGACGGCCCGGCAGATCATCGAGCGGCAGCGCGCCGCCGTCGAGGACCTGGCCCGGGAGCTGCTCGAGACCGAGTCGGTGGACGCCGATCGCCTGAAGCAGATTTTCGCGGCCTCGATGATGCCTACCGCCCCGATGGCACAGGCGGCCGGCGGACCGCTCGACGAGGCCGCGCGGGACTAGCTGCGCGGAACCAGCCGCGAGAGCCGGCCGCGCAGGATCAGCCGTGCGGAATCAGCCGCCCAGGATCAGCCGCGCGGAATCAGCACTGCGCGGCGCCATGCCTCCGCTGCGGGCTCCAGCCTTCAGGGCCGCCCGCGGACGTGGTTCGCTCGGAGCCGCCAGGCGACGACGGCTCCGGTGAGGCCCAGGAGCGCCGCGGCGGCGATCCAACTCCACGTGCCCCAGAGGACCGCCAGCGTGTCGACGCGTCCCTTCAGGCCCAGCCGCCGCACCCGCAGGTACGGACCCACCTGCACGCGACCGAGGATCGACCAGGGGCCCTGGAGGTGCTCGAGGACCAGGAGACCCTCGGCGTCCCGGGCCACGCCGGTCGGCGACCAGGGAGCGTTCGAGACGTAATCCACGGCCACGCCGGACAGGCGTCCGACGTCGAGGATCCGTCGCCCGGCGAAGTCCGCGACGAAGGCGCCGCCGGACCCATCGGTCGTCACGCCGATGAGGCGTCGCGTGGCGGCGCTACGCCAAGGCGAGTCCGCGCTCCCGCGCGGCGCGCTCAGTGGGCCACCGCCGAGCGTCTCGACGTCGCCCGTCAGTGTCACGCGCTTCAGGTACGGCCCATCGGTGACGAAGATGGCGCCGTCCGGCGCCCACGCCATGCCGTCGATCGAAGAGAAGCCGCCCGCGACGCGCTCGATGATGCCATCAACCCGCCGGCGCAGCAGCGTGAAGCGGTCGGCCGGCGCCCATCGAATGCCCGAGTACATCGTGCCGTCGCTGTCGATGAGGAACGACCGGAGCCCGAGCGCGATGTCGCGCGTGGGCGGCAGCAGCGTGTGCAGCCTCCCGTCCGCGTCAAGACGCCAGACGCCGCCGAATGGCTCGCTCGGGTGCCGGTGCGTCCCGTAGACGGAGCCATCGCCGATCGTGACGAGCGCGTGGGTGTGCGTGTCGCGCAGCACGTCCCTGACGGCGCCGCCCGGATCGAGCCGCCAGACGATGCCACGCAGCGTGTCGGTGAAGAAGATGGGGCCGCCGGGCGTCGAGACGATCCCCCACCCTTCGTGCGCCTCGACCGGTGCGGCTGCGATGAGCAGCCACGCGGTCAGCAGGACACGCACTTGTGGTTGTTCTTGGCCCCGAGCCCTTCGAGGAGCGCGATCGTGTCCGGGAACGGCTGGATGCGCTGCACGGGACCATTCGCCATGTCCACGGTCGTCTGGCCTCCGCGGCTGACCTTCGTCGGATCGGCGCCCTTCGAGACGAGATAGCGAATCATCTCGTTGTCGCCACGGGCGGCCGCATGGTGCAGGGCCGTGTAGCCCTCGTGGTCCACGGCATTCACGTCCACGCCCAGCGTCTCGACGAGGTACTTCACGGCGGCCAGCATGCCGCCGGGCGCGAACCGGTGCGCGTTGCCGGCGAACCCTTCGCCGTAGCCGGCGCCGGCCGCGGCGAGGAGCGGCGGGATCC
>JBOGIW010000598.1:0-8368 GCA_050748045.1 Vicinamibacterales bacterium
AACTACGACGCCCTGCGCCCGCAGCTCGCGGGGGCGTTGCGGCGCCGGGCGCGGGCGGACTGGATCCAGGCGTTCACCGCGGCCGGCGTGCCGGCCGGGTCGGTGCGCGACGTCCGCGAGGTGCTGACCGACCCGCACCTCGAGGCCAGGCGCATGGTCGAAGCGGTGGAGCACGCGAGCGCGGGCACGCTCAAGGTGCTGGGCGTGCCGATCAAGCTGTCCGACACGCCTGGCGGCGTGCGCACGGCGCCGCCGACGCTCGGACAGCACACCTCGCGGGTGCTGCGCGACGATCTCGGCTTGAGCGACGCCGACATCGACGGGCTTCGCCGGCAGCACGTGATTTGAGCCACGAGGCGGGGCGTGATTCGCGGAGATCGCGCGATCCCGAGGAGGCGCATTGGAAGTCTCTTACGTGAGAAGACGGCTGGCGGCGGCCCGCGACGAGGCGCGCCGCGCCGCGGAGGCGCGCCGCGAGCGATCGTCGGAGGCGCAGCGCGCCTACGCGGTGTTCCTCGAGGGAATCGCCGTGCCGGTGGGGCGCATGGTGGCCATGGCGTTGAAAGCCGACGGCTATCCCTTCACCGTCGCCACGCCCGGTGACGGCCTGCGGCTGACGTGGGACCGGGGACGCGAGGACTCCATCGAGATCGCGCTCGACACCGCCGCCGATCCGCCGGAAGTCGTGGGACGCACCAGCTACGCCCGCGGCTCGCGCACGGTGACCGAGGAGCGGGCCGTCAAGCCGGGCGCGCCGCCTGAATCGATCACGGAGGAGGATTTCCTGGAGTTCCTCGTGCAGGCGCTGGAGCCGTGGCTGCAACGATGAAGATGGTTTCGCAAGATCTCGAACTCTTCGATCACCGCAAACTGGTGACGGTGAAGCCTTGGGGCGAGCCGACGCCTTGGAGTGGACTTCAATCAACTCAGCCGGCTGTCACACGAACAGAACATCGCAGATTCGCTCACGGCGCGACCCGTCGCCAGTTACGCCACGTCAAGCAACGCTCGCGGATTCTTGTTCGCGATCAACAATAAGATCCGCGCGGCACCAGACGGCGCGCGACGGCCCTGTTCCCATTCCTGAAGGGTCCGCACAGAGACACCCAACAACTCGGCAAATCGCGGCTGCGAAAGGCCCGTCTTCTTCCGGATGGTTATGACAGATGGCACCTCAATGAGACGACCGCGGGCGCCTCGCTTGAGCTGCCGAATGCCTTCGAGAATTTCCTGGCCGATGTCCCGCTTCGCCTTCGGCATCGATCTCCTCCTTGATCTTCTTCAACGTCTGCGCGGGAATGTTGTCCGCCACGTTCTTGGCGTAGAGCGTCAGCATCCAGATCTCCCCGTGTCGTAATCGCAGAAAGTAGATCACGCGAATGCCGCCGCGCTTGCCGCGTCCGGCGACAGCCCACCGCAATTTGCGAACACCTCCCGAACCCGGGATCACATCCCCCGCTTCCTGATTCGCGATCAGCGACTGTTGCAATGCTGCGTACTCGTCGTCAGAGAGGTACTCTTGCACGAGCTTCGTGAAGAGCTTCGTCTCGACGAACGTCACCACTCACGATCATACGTCATTGACGGACTCCGTCAATGCCGTATTCGAGCGCTTGCCCGGCCAGATGGTTTCTCAACAGTGCGACGGGAGTCATACGGGTGCCGCTAATCTGTTCGTATGAAGGGACTTGAGCGATCACGCAACCATTCTTTCAACCTGACACGGTGACCGAGGAGCGGCCTGCGAAGCCGGGCGTGTCGCCCGAGTCGATAACCGAGGAGGATTTCCTGGAGTTCCTCGTGCAGGCGCTGGAGCCGTGGCTGCAACGATGAGCGTGGCGCCTCACCCGGACGATCACAGCCGCGCTTGACCACAATTGCGCGATCGCGCACGATCCAGCTCCCGGTGGGACCAGCCATGGCACGCCAGAAGACCACGCGTGCGGAGTGGTGCGGGATGGCGCCTCACGCGCAGCGCGTTCATGCCCTCGTGTCGCGGGTGCAGGTTCTTGCGGGCAGCGTCGCCATCGGCGAGCCTGCCGCAGTGCTGGACCGCTTCGAGCAGTTGTCCGAAGAGATTCCCGAACCCGTGTCGCACGCCGAGCGTGTGCTGTTCGGGCGTATTCTGGCCGATGCGCTGGTCCATCTCGGCCGCGCCTTGCGAGTGGCGGCGCCGGGCAGTTGCGACGCGGCGGTTGACGCCGCCAGCTTCGTGCGTGAGCTCGGACGTCTCAAGCAGGCGACGGCCGTTCCGCTGTGCTCGCGCAGGATTGCTCGGTTCCATGAGCTCATGAGGCAGCGCTTCGCTGACCCTGAGCTGACGGCGAAGGCCATCGCGTCCGACATGGGACTGTCAGTCTGGTATCTGACGCGCACGGTGAAGCGCGAGACGCACCATGGGTTCTGCTGGCATCTGCGCTCGGCACGCGTCGCGAGAGCCGCTCAACTCCTGATGTCGACCACCAAGAGTGTCAAGGAGATCGCTCACGAGGTCGGCTACCGACACGCCGGTGAGCTCGATCGGCAGTTCAGGGCCGTCCATGGAATGACGCCGACGGCATTCCGGTGCCTACCTCATCACTGATCGCCGCGCCACGGACGAAGGTCCTTTGCATGACACGAATCGGCAAGTAATCGCAAGGATCTCGAACATTTTGCCCTTTCGCGTTCCGCGCGCCCTCATACGATTCTCCCGTTGGCGCTCATGCGAGAAGGGCTGCAGCCGAGCCACGTCCAACCACGCTGGCGTCCAGCCCACGACGTCATCTGGTGCCGCTGTGCCGAGCTGACCGTCGCGATGTCGATCGGTGCTGGCCGCTACCTGACGCTGTCGGGTCTTGCCCATCACCTGTGGCCACACCTTGTTGCCGGCGCCGATGGCGCCTCCCTCTGCGGTGCGATTCGAGCCGACCGCGGCCTACAGCCCTCCCAGGCGCTGGAGCGTGACGTCGCGGCCTTGCTCTCGGAGCTCGAGCGCCTGCGCCTGATCCACGTCGAAGATGCCGCGCCGGCGCGCAACGCTGAACCGGATGCGCGACACCCCCGGAAAGCGTGGATTGCGTGGCGGGTGCTCATGCGGTTCCCCCTGCGCGACATGCCGGGACGGGTGATGTGCTTCGCTGCCCTCTACGGGATTCACGTGTGCCTGCGGCTGTTCGGTCTGCGACCCGTGCTGAAACGCGTGCTCTCGCCTCGCCGACCGTCGGTCGCCGATGGAAGCCTGCGCGAGTGGCTCGTACGGCTGGCAACGCGGATCGATGAAGTGGCCGTGTGGTACCCCTTCGACGCCCGCTGCCTCGAGCGAAGTCTGTGCCTCATCCTGCTCGCGGGGACTCGCGGGGTGACCGCGGACCTCCGTCTGGGCGTGCTGCCGGTTCCCTTCATGGCGCACGCGTGGGTCGAGCATGGCGGCACGCCGGTGAACGATACGCCGGAGCACCTGCGCATGTACGTTTCCATGCAGCCCATTGGCCCCGAGATGGTTGCGTGATGTTCAAAGCCCTTGCCGCCTCTGCCGGGACAGCAGTCGACATGGCCGGCGCCACCATCGGCGCCATCGGATTCAGGGCCGACATCCGCTCCCCGCGCGGATGTACCGCGGAGACCCCGCGGGTGGCGGCCGCGGCGATCGGCCGCATGCACGAGTGGGATGGACGAGCCGCCGACACGAACACCGCGCTCAGGTCGCTTGCGGAGGCGTACGAGGTCGAGGGGCCAGGGGCGCTGCGCAAGGCCGGCGGCGTGTTCGGCGTGGTGCTCTGGGACAAGCAGCGGCGTACGCTCGTGGCCGCACGGGATGCGGTCGGGGTGGAGGCGTTCTACTACCGCGTCAGATCGGACCAGATCGAGATCGGCGACAGGCTCGACATGTTCGAGGGACGCCGTGAGCTCGACGACGAGTACGTCGCGACGTTCGTCATCGAGCACGGCACCTGTGCCGACCGCACCGTGTGGTCCGACATCCGGCCCGTGCCTGCGGGATCGGTCGTGTCCTGGCACGACGGTCGCGAGCGTGTGCAGCCTTTCTGGACCGCCGAGTCAATCGCCCCGCGCGACGGCCTCACGCTGGACGAAGCCGCGCAGACCTTTCGCACGCTGCTCGAGCGCGCTGTGGCCGGCCGTCTCGATACCGGAGGCCGCACGTGGGCTCAGCTCTCCGGCGGACTCGACTCCTCGAGCGTCGTGTCGACGGCAGCGGCGCTCGGCGCCCGGCGCGGCACGCCGGCGCTCGGCGGGACGGTCACGCTCACCGATTCGCTGGGCAACGCCGACGAATCGGCCTTCGTGGACGCGACGGTCCGCCAATACACCCTGCCCAACCTGAGGCTTCACGACGAATGGCCGTGGCGCGACGATGGCGAGCCGCCCCCGACGACCGATCAGCCGGCGCGTGACTATCCCTTCTATGCTCGCGACCGCCGGCTCGGAGCGCTGATTCGTGCCGAGGGTGGAACGTCGCTGCTGAGCGGCGTCGGTCCCGATCATCTGCTGCCAACAAGCTCGGCTCACATCGCGGATCTCGCCTGGCACCGGCGATGGTCCGAGGCGCTCGGCGAGATGCGCCGCTGGGCGATCGGCACGCGCATGCCCTTGACCAGCGCCATCGTGACGTCGCTGATGCCGCTCTGGGATCCGTCATATCGCGCCCGGCGCGATGCCGACCCCATCGACGAGGTGGTGACCTGGTTTCAACCTGCCTTTGCGAGACGCCACGCCTTGCGACGGCGGGTCGCTCACCCGTACGCGCGCACCCGCACGCGAGGACGTCTGTACCAGGGTGAAGTCGCCAGCCACGTCGGCCGCATCGCAGGCTGGCTGCCCGCCTGGTTTTCGATGGCCGGCGTGGAGATGCGTCATCCGTTTCTCGATCTGCCGCTGGTGGAGCTCTGCCTGGCGCTCCCCTATCGATGCAGCACCGATGTCGCGCGCTCGAAGCCGGTTCTGCGTCGCGCCATGAAAGGCATCCTGGCCGAGGAGGTCAGGCTGCGGACCACGAAGAGCATGATCGAACCGAGAATCTGCTGGGCCTTCGCGAGAGAGCACGCCCGGCTGTCGCGGCTCCTTCGCGACCCGGTGCTGGCCGATCTCGGGTGCATCGAGCCGCGGAGGATCCGGCGGGCGCTGGACGGCTGGGTCGTCGGCGCGGGAAGGAACGCCGCCTTCCTAT
The DNA here is from genome assembly GCA_050748045.1 of Vicinamibacterales bacterium. GTDB lineage: Bacteria > Acidobacteriota > Vicinamibacteria > Vicinamibacterales > UBA2999 > CAVYVZ01. The sequence continues at coordinate 5,168 of JBOGIW010000598.1, forward strand.
ACGCCATTCTCGCGCTCGAGACGTGGCTCTCGACGAAATCTGGCCGGTGCGCGGTTCACGACGAAAGCAGCGTCTATCAAAGGAGGCTCGCATGACCAAGAGCCGTGAACGAGTGGACCCACGGGCCCATGCCGACGTCGCCTCGAGCATCTGCGATCAGGGCGACGCTCGGCGACTCACGAAGGGGGACGAAGGCAACAAGGTCGAGTGCGGCGAGAACATCGTCTGGGGCACGGATGCGGTCTGTCTCCCGCCCCGTGATGAAGAGCGGGCAGTCCGAGCGGACCTCGCCTCGGGTATTCGTGATCAGGGGGACATGCGTCGACTTACGAAGGGAGGCTCCGAGGAACACACCGAGTCAGGGGAGAACATAGTCTGGAGCATGGACGGATCGGTCTCGCTCCGCCCGCGTGACGAATAAACTGAGCCACGGCACCGGCCAGTCATGTCACACTGCACGCCGGGCGCGATATGACGTTATCGCGCCCGCCGCGGAGATTTGCCGATGATCGCCGCGTTCTGGAGTGACTGCCGGCGTGCGCTGCGCCAGGCCGCCCGCGCGCCCAGCTTCTCGGTCGCGGTCGTCCTCGTGATTGCCGTCGGGCTCGGGATCAATGCGACGCTGAACAGCGTCCTCTATGCCGTCGTGCTCCGGCCGATTGCGGCACCCAATCCCCACGAGCTCGTCGCGATCGCTCGCCTGACCGACCAGGGGCAACGCCGCTCGACGCACGTGCGTCTTCTCGACGCGCTCGGTGCCGACCCCGACCTCTTCGTCGAGGCCACACCCTACTGGGGCGGGGCGATCGTTACAATCGACGTCGACGGCGGCGTGTCGGCGCGCACGGCGGAATTCGTAGGAGGCGACTACTTCCGGATGCTGGGCGCCCGCGCGGCCGTGGGACGTCTGCCGACACGGGAGGACGCCAGCGCGAATCCTGTCGTGGTGCTGAGCCATCGCCTGTGGCGGGAGGCCTTTGGGGGCGACGCGAGCGTCATCGGCCGCGAGCTTCGCGTCGAAGGCGTGCCGCTGACGGTGACCGGCGTCATCGATACCGCGTTCTCGGGCCTGCAGGTCGACGTTGCAGCCGACCTGGTGGTGCCTGCGTCCCTGCTACCGAGGGTCATGGACCAACCTTCGCAAGCGCCGCGGGCCGCCAGCCTCGTCGTCCGCCTTCACCGAGCCGTTTCCCTCGAGCAGGCGCGCGCACGGATCGAGCAACGGTGGACCGGCATCCTGCCCTCGGTCCCCGCGGATATGACCTCTGAGGAGCGGCGGGACCTGGCGGCAAGCCGGTTCATGGTGGAGCCGATCGGGCACGGTTTCTCTCCGCTTCGAAGGCGATACGGAACGGCTCTGTACTTGCTGTCGGGGCTGTCTTGGACTCTGCTGGCGCTCACCGTCGTGAATATCGCCGCCCTCCTCCTCGGACGCGTCGCGGGTCGCCGAGAAGAGCTGTTCGTCCGCGCGTCGCTCGGTGCCACGCGTGGGAGACTCGCATGCCAACTGCTGGCCGAAACGGGCGTCTTCGCGTTCATGGGGACCATCGCCGCGATTCCCTTGGCCTGGTGGGGCAGCCAGGCGCTCGGCGCAGCATCATGGAACGGACTGCTTCCGATGACGCTGCGTGTGAAGCCCGATTGGCAGGTGCTCGCGGTCACGATGCTGCTTGGCGGGGGGCTTGGCGCCGCCGTCGCGGTGCTGGCGGCAGGCTCCCTTCCGCGCCGCTTGTCTGACCGCCACACAGACCGGGAGATCGGTCGGTCGTCTCGCCTGAGCCGATCGCTCCTGGCGTGTCAGGTCGCGCTCTCGGTTGCTCTCGTGTTCACGGCGGGATTGCTGATTCGAACCTTCGACAACCTCCAATCGAGCGACTCCGGCGTGCGGGGCAGCCGCCGCGTGCTCCTGATGAAGCTCGTCCCACGTCCTGGCGGTTATGAGAACCTCGACGAGCGACTCTACTATCCAGCGCTCGCCGAGAGACTGTCGGCCCTGCCGAGTGTCGTCCGGGTTTCCTTCTCACAGTTGTTCCCAGCCGTCGCCAACGAGGCTCCGCTCTTCAAGGCCGTCCGAACGCTGGATGCTGAAGCTCCTGCGCAGCAGGCGATCGTCGATGTGGTATCGCCGCACTTCTTCGACACGACCGGCATCACCCGCTTGTCCGGACGGGATCTGAGCTGGAGCGATGATGAGCGAACGCCCGGCGTGGCGTTGCTGAACGCCGCGCTCGCACGAAGACTGTTCGGCGACGAAGATGCGGTGGGACAGCATGTCGTCATCGGCACCGGCGCCCAGGAGCAAATCGTGGAGATCGTCGGGGTAGTGGCCACAGCCACGATGGGGAACCTTCGATCGCGCGGGGTGCCCGTTCTGTTCAGACCGACGCTGCAGGCCCGGCGCTCCGCGCAGTCTCCCTTCGTCGAGATCCGCATGCACGGCGACCCGCGCGCGCTCGGCGCGGCGGCCCGCAAGGCGGTCGAATCGATGGGGCGCGAGTACCCGCTCACGACGCACACGCTGGACGAATACATCCAGCGCTCGCTCGTGCGCGAACGCACGACGGCCGGCGTCGCCGGAATCTTCGGAGGCTTCGCGCTCGTGCTGGCGTGCGCCGGCATCTACGCGCAGCTCGCACACGGCGTCACACGGCGAACGAGGGAGATCGGCCTCCGCATGGCGATCGGTGCGTCACGCAGCTCAGTGGCACGCGCCGTGGCCTGGGACGCCATGCTGGTGACCATGGCGGGCGCCGCGGCTGGCGTACCGCTGGCAATCGCCGTGGCAGGCGTCTGGAAAAGTGTCCTCTTTGAAGTGACTCCTGCCGACTCGACCACGATCGCACTGGTGATGCTCGGATTCCTCACTGTCGCCGCGGCAGCCGCGTGGGTCCCGGCCCGGCGGGCGTCGACGATCGAGCCGATCGTGGCGCTCCGCACGGAGTAGCCGCTACGAGAGGCTCTCGGCGAACGAGGTGTCGAACCCCGCCTTGCTCAGCATGCTGACCAGCTCGCCCTGGTCCGAGGACTTGCGGTAGGCCTGGCGCGCGTCGAGCGCGCCATTCTTCACGAGATCGACGAGCGCGTCGTTGAGCGGCACCATGCCGAGGCGGCGGCCGCTCGCGAGCACTCCCGACAGCTGCTCGATCTGGCCGTTCGCCACGAGCGATGCCACCGAGGGCACGTTGATGAGCACCTCCCGTG
>JBOGIW010000599.1:0-5189 GCA_050748045.1 Vicinamibacterales bacterium
CCGTACGGGATGGTGCTCGTCACCGGTCCGACCGGATCGGGCAAGACCACCACTCTCTATGCCGCGCTCTCGGAGATCCAGTCGCCGGAAGACAAGATCATCACCATCGAGGATCCGGTCGAGTACCAGCTCCGCGGGATCACGCAGATCCCGATCAACGAGAAGAAGGGGCTGACGTTCGCGCGCGGGCTGCGGTCGATCCTGCGGCACGACCCGGACAAGATCATGGTCGGCGAGATCCGCGACCCCGAGACGGCGCAGATCGCGATCCAGTCGGCGCTGACCGGCCACCTGGTGTTCACGACCGTCCACGCCAACAACGTCATCGACGTGCTGGGGCGGTTCCTGAACATGGGCGTCGAGCCCTACCAGTTCGTGTCGGCGCTCAACTGCGTGATGGCCCAGCGCCTGGTCCGGCTGATCTGCTCGCACTGCAAGCGGCCGACGCGCGTCACGCGCCAGCAGATCGAGGAGTCGGGCATGGATCCGCGGCTCGTCGAGACGCAGCCGTTCTACGAAGGGGCGGGCTGCATGGAGTGTGGCGGCACGGGGTTCAAGGGGCGAACGGCCATCTGCGAGCTCCTCGATCTCACCGACCGCATCCGCGACATGATCCTCGAGCGCCGGCCCACCTCCGAGGTGAAGAAGGCGGCGCACGAGGACGGCATGCGGTTCCTGCGCGAATCGGCGGTCGAGAAGGTGCTCCGCGGCCTCTCGACGCTTCGCGAGATCAACAAGGTAACGTTCGTCGAATGAGCCTGTTCGCCTCCTGGCTGGCCAGCCCACCGCCCGATGCGGCAATCGAGATTGCCGCGGACCGGGTGACGGCCGCAGCCGTCACGCTGCGCAGCGACGCCCTGATCATCAGCGCGCACGCGTCGGAGGCGCTGCGTCCCGGCGTCGTGACGCCGTCGCTCACGGGGCCGAACGTGCAGGATCGCCACGCCGCGATTGGGACGATCCGGCGCGTCATCGAGAAGCTCGGGACGCGCCCCCGCCGCGTGGCGCTCGTGATTCCCGACACGGCCGTCAAGGTGTCGCTGCTGCGGTTCGATCACGTGCCGGCCCGGCGCGACGACTTCGAGCAGCTCGTGCGATGGCAGCTCCGGAAGGCGGCGCCGTTTCCGGTCGAGTCGGCGTCGGTGACCTGGTCGCCGGCGCTGAGCCTCCCGGCCGGCGGAAGGGAATTCCTCGTGGAGCTCGCGCGCCGGGACGGCGTGCGCGAGTACGAGTCGCTCTGCGAGGATGCGGGCGTCTATGCCGGTCTGGTGGACACGGCGACGTTCAGCCTGCTGGGCGTGTTCGCCGGGGCCCAGGCCGACGAGGGTGACTGGCTGCTCGTCCACGTGCGCTCGGATTACACGTCGATTGCGATTGTCCGCGGCGACGTCGTCATCTTCTATCGGAACCGGCCCGAGGACGGGCAGGAGGGCCTCCCCGATCTCGTGCACCAGACGGCGATGTACTACCAGGATCGGCTGTCCGGCGGCGGCTTCACGCGAGTCCATCTGGCCGGCGCCGGCCGCGCGCCCGGCGCCGCGGAGACCGCGCGCCGGGGTCTCGAGGAGCGCCTGGGGGTCCCCGTCGAGCCGCTCGATCCGACGCGCGCGGCGGGCCTCACCGTCCGGATCAACGCGACGCCGGACCTGATGGATCTCGTCGGTCCCTCGATCGGGCTGCTCCGGCGGTCGCACGGCGAGGTGGCGGCATGAGGCTGCGCACCAACCTGGCGACGCGGCCGTTCTACAACGTGCGCGCGGTGCACGCCCTCATCGCCGTGCTCGGCGTGCTGGTGCTGGGGCTGACGCTCCTCAACGTGGTGCAGCTCATCCGGCTGACCAGCAGCCATCGCACGCTCGGCGCGCGCGCCGCCGAGGCGGAGCGCGAGTCCCAGCGGCTGCGCACGGAGGCAGCGCGCATCAGGACGCAAATCAACCAGAAGGAGCTCGAAGCGGTGTCGGCGGCGGCCCGGGAGGCCAACAGCATCATCGACCGCCGCGCCTTCTCCTGGACCGCGCTCTTCACCCTCCTCGAGGCGACGCTCCCCGCCGACGTGCGCATCGTCACGGTGCAGCCGCGGCTCGACAAGGAGATTTTCAAGGTCGGCATCATCGCCGAGGCCAGGCGCGCCGAGGACGTGTCGGCCTTCATCGAGTCGCTGGAGCAGACCGGCGCCTTCGGGAACGTCGTGCCGCTCCAGCAGCAGACCAGCGAGGACGGCTTGATCGAGGTGGCGATCGAAGGGGAGTATCGGGCGCCGGCGTCGCGAGGAGGCACCGGTGAGTGACGAGCTCCACGGCGTGACGCTGACGCGACGCGTGCTCGCCGAGCACCGCCGCGTCATCCTGCCGCTCGCGGCCCTCCTGGTCGTCAACGTCCTGGTGTACGCGGCCGGCGTGTATCCCCTCGCGCAGCGCGTCGCGAACATCGAGGAACGGGATCGGGCCGCCGAGCAGGGGCTGGCCCAGGCGCGGCGCGAGCACGACGCCGCGCGCGGTGCCCTCACCGGCAAGGAACGTGCAACCGTGGAGCTGGCCACGTTCTACACGGACGTGCTGCCCACCGATCTCCCGGGCGCCCGCCGGCTGACGTATCTCCGGCTGGCGCAGTTGGCGCGTGAAGCCGGCCTGAAGCTGAAAACGAGCACGATGGGCCCGCGGAGCGAGCGGGCCAGCACGCTGGAGCGGCTCCAGATTGCCATCGCGCTCGAGGGCAGCTATGACGCCGTGCGGGCGTTCCTGTATCAGCTCGATACGGCGCCGGAATTCGTGGTCATCGACGACGTGAGCCTGGCGGATCAGGTGGGGGACCAGAACGCGCTCCAGTTGTCGATGCAGTTGTCCACCTACTATTCGAAGGCGCCCGCGCGGTGACCGACCGGACGCGCACACAACTCGGCGTTCTGGGCGCGCTCGTCGCCGTGTTCGTCACGGTCATGTTCGTGGTCTCGCGTGGCGAAGGTCCGGCCGGACGGTCCGTGGCGCCGTCCAATCAGCCAGGGCGCGCGGGGGGGCCACCGGGGCCGCCGGAGGTGGCGGACGTGAACCTCGAGGCGTTGAGGCGGGCGCACGAGGCCCCGGCCGATCCCGATCGGAACCTCTTCGTGTTCCGGCCGAGGGCGCCCCGGCCGGCCCCGCGCGCGGTGGAGGAATCGTCGCCGGTCGTCGTGCCGTCGGCGCCCGCCGGACCGCCGCCTCCGCCGCCGATCCCGCTGAAATTCATCGGCGTGCTCGAACGCGGGGGATCCGGCGGCAAGGTGGCCATCCTGAGCGACGGCCGCGGCAGCACGTTTCACGCGCGAGAGGGCGAGGACGTCGACGGGCGCTACCGGGTGATGCGGATCGGCACCGATTCCATCGAGCTGTCCTACGTTGACGGGCGCGGGCGGCAGACGCTGCGCCTGTCGGGGCAATGATGAGACATACGCGCTTCCATTCGATCGCCGCGATCCTGCTGCTGGCCCTGCTCGCGGCGTCCTGCGGCGCGGCACGCTCCTTCGGGCGCGGCGACGCCGCCGCCCGCATGGGCAACTGGGACGCCGCCGTCGAGCACTACCGGCGCGCCGTGCAGCAGAACCCGAACCGCACCGACTACAAGATCGCGCTCGAGCGCGCGATGATCAACGCGTCGCACATGCACCTCGACCAGGCGCGCATCCTCGAAGTGCGCGGCAACCTGGACGAGGCGCTCCGCGCGTACCGCCTGGCCAGCGAATACGATCCCACCAACCGGCAGATCGCGTTCAAGGTCCAGGAGCTGGAGAAGAAGATTCGCGAGGCCGTCGAGGCCGCGCGGCCGAAGCCGACCATCACACAGATGCGCGAGCAGGCTCGGCGCACGACCGCCGAGCCGCTGCTGAACCCCGCGTCGCGCGAGCCACTCAGCCTGCGGTTCGTCAACTCCAGCATCCGCGACATCCTGTCGTTCATCGGCAATTCGACCGGGATCAACGTCACGTTCGACCGCGACTTCCAGGACCGGAGCTACTCCGTGCAGCTCGACGGCGTGACGCTGGAGCAGGCGCTGTCGCAGATCCTCTCGGCCAACCAGCTCTTCTACAAGGTGATGAACGAGCGCACCATCCACGTCATCCCCGACACGCCGCCGAAGCGCGCGCAGTACGAGGAGCAGGTGATCCGCACGTTCTTCGTGTCGCACGCCGACGCCACCGAGCTCGCGCAGCTGATCAACACGATCATCCGCGTGCCGTCGATGGCCGTGCAGCCGATGATCGCCCCCAACAAGACCGCCAACACGATTACCGTGCGCGCGACCGCCAACGTCGCGTCGATCATCGAGAAGGTGATCGAGGCGAACGACAACCCGCGCGCCGAGGTGGTGATCGACGTCCAGATCCTGGAGGTCAATCGCACGCGGGCGAAGCAGTACGGCCTCGACCTGTCGGCCTATTCGATCAATTCCGTCTTCTCGCCGGAGCAGGATCCCCGCGTCACCGGCACCACGCCCGGAACGGGCACGGGCAACCAGACGGGGACCGGCACGACCACCGGCACGGCGGCGACGCCGCTGGCGGCCCCGCCGTTCAACCTGAACTCGATCACGCGCGGCGTCAGCCTGTCGGATTTCTATCTCGCGGTGCCAACCGCGGTGATCAGGTTCCTCGAGACCGATTCCGAGACGAAGCTGATTGCCAAGCCGCAGCTCCGGGGGGCGGAGGGCGAGAAGCTGACGCTGAATCTCGGCGACGACATCCCGGTGCCGGCCACCGTGTTCACGCCGCTCGCCACCGGCGGGAGCAACGTGAACCCGCTCACGTCGTTCAACTACCGGTCGGTCGGCGTGATCGTGGAGATCACCCCGCGTGTCACGTTCGAGAACGAGATCATCCTCGATCTGCTCGTGGAGAGCAGCTCGCTCGGCGGCGATGTCAACATCGCGGGGCAGAACCTGCCCTCGTTCGGCTCGCGCAAGGTGAAGACGAAGCTGCGCCTGCGCGACGGCGAGTCGAACCTGCTGGCGGGGCTGCTGCGCGAAGACGAGCGCCGGTCGCTGCGCGGATTCCCGGGCATTCTCCGGCTGCCGATCATCCGGCAGCTTTTCTCGAGCAACGACAGCAGCATCGCGCAGACCGACATCGTCATGCTCCTGACGCCGCGCCTCGTGCGGACCCACGAGCTGACGCAGCAGGACGTGAGCCCGATCTACATCGGCACGCAGCAGAACCTCGG
>JBOGIW010000600.1:0-11661 GCA_050748045.1 Vicinamibacterales bacterium
GCCCGCACCACTCCGTCGCGAGCACCCTGAACGCTTCTCACTCTGCGCTCAGCGATCAGCTACTTCGTGACTGGGAGAATCCGAGCAGAACTGGCGGGGGGATTACGGATTAACGTGAGAGCCAACACTCTGGGGGCCTCACCCCGCGAAGCATTCTGGACAGTGATCCGGCCGTGCGCTGTCATCCTGGCAGCAGGAGCGGCGCTTGGCATCGTTGGCGCAGTGAGCGTTGGGCCGATGCTGGCGTCGCTGCTGCATGGGGTCGGCCCCGCCGATGTGCTCACGCTGGCGGTCGCGCCAGTCCTCTTAGGTGCCATGGGGATCCTGGCAGCTGTGCTGGCCGCGAGGCGCGTGCTACAAGCGGATCCAGCAGCGACCTTGCGCAGCGAATAGGTGCGGGTGCGGGGCGGTCAGCGCTGGGCCGTGATCAGGGTTGACGTGAGACTTGTCCGAAGCTTGTCTTCGGACCTCGAGAACTACATGAGTGCGAGCGTGAATTGGGAACGGAACGCCCTACGTCGTTGTCGAAATGGATCATGCTGCCGCTCGTACGCTGTCCACTCACCTCAGCCACGTTGCAACTTGGTTCCAACTGGTGAAAATCTGGCTCGACGCTCATTCATGACGAAGCGCCATCATTGGATCCAGGGCTGCGGCACGACGCGCGGGCAGATAACAGGCAAAGCCTGAAGTCAACAGCAATACCAACACGACGGTGCCCAGCGAAAGCGGGTCCGCCGGAGCAACGTCGAAGAGCAGACTGCGAAGTGTACTAGCTATAGCGATTGCCCCTACCAACCCTGCTCCAAGACCGATGAGAACCGGCCTCATACCACCTGCAAATACCCACCGCATTACGTCCGTTCGTAATGCGCCAAGAGCGATCCGGAGACCGATATCCCGAGTTCGACAGGCAACCGAGTAGCTGACGACGCCATAGACGCCCACTGCGCCAAGCAGCAAAGCGACGACAGCAAACAGAGTGGTCAGCGTCATCTGGAAGCGCCGTTGTGCAACGGTTGAGGAGACAATCTCTTGCATCGTTCGCATGGCCGAGATCGGAAGATTCGGATCCAGCTTCCATATTTCGGCACGAACAGCGGCGGCAAGTGTTGCTGGTTGCTGCGCGGTTCGTACGACCACGGTCATGGGGCCACTGGCCCATTGCTTGTACGGCCGATAAATGGCCGGCGGCGGCTCGCGGTCCAGGCCACCAGGACGGGCATCTGCCACCACACCCGCCACGGTAATGAGCGGTCCCTTGACATCGCCTTGACGGAACTGGCGACCGACGATTGACGCCGGAGTTTCGTTCGGCCACAACCGAACTGCAAGAGACTCGCTGATCACGGCTGTGGGAACTGGTTCCTCATTTCCAAGCAGTCGTCCGACTCGCAGCGGGTTTCCACTGGCGGCAAAGTAATCCTCCGTCACGCCTCGGATCATCGCAACCGGACGCGCCAACACCACGCTTTGGAAGTCCGTGTCCGTCGCGTACAAAATCGCGCGGCTGGCGCCGTCAGATGCCGAGAGCGCAGGGAGATTGCTTATTGCTCCAACCGCCAGGACGCCAGGCAATGCTCGAACGTTTTCCAGCAGTGTGCGGTAGTAGCCCGCTCGCGCTTCGGCTGCCGAATAACGTTGGCCGAACAGCGACAGGTCGGCGGTGAGCACGCGCTCCACTGCGTACCCTCGATCGGTCTCCATCACTTTGACGAAGCTATGAAGCAACAGGCCGGCGGAAGCCAGCAACACTGTGGCGAGGGCCATTTCCACTCCGACCAGAACCTCTCGTGAATGTCCGGCTTGTTGCCCGCTAGCAGTGGTTCTGCCCGCTTCCTTCAGGTCCGTCCCAGGGTCCTTCCGGTACGCTTGCCAGGCAGGAACGATTCCACACGCAACTCCGGTTGCCAAAGTAACTGACACCGAGAACAACAGGAATGGCACGTTGAGCTGCGTGTCGGCCAGCAGTCGCACGTCGTCAGGACCGTAAAAAGCAATGACGCTGGCGCCGTACTTGGCGAGCAGCGCGCCGATTGCCCCGCCGAGGATCGCAAGCAGGATTGTTCGGTGAGCGTCTGGCTCAGAATCCGGCCGCGTCCCGCGCCAAGCGCAATCCGCGTGGCGAACTCGTTCCGCCGACTTGCCATCCTGGCGAGGAATACATTCGCAATGCTCGCACACGCAGTCAGAAGAAGTAGTGCTGAGGCTGCAAGAATTAAGAGCAACCGGAGCCGGGCTTTTCCCGCGTACACCTCCCGTACTGGCACAAGCTGAATGGCGACCTCGGTCTTTACTCGCGGCATCTGTATACGGGCCATCTCGGTGAGAATAGCCGCGAGTTGTTGACGCCCCTGCTCCAGACTCAGGCCGTCGGCGAGGCGAACTAGCACCCCGTGATCCCAGCTCTCGTTGTTGAGGGTATTTGGCGTTGGCGCGATCGGCTTCCAGATGTCGATTCGAGGAGCAAACGGAAGGAGGGAGTGAAGCTGCGATCCCGTGGGAACTAGCAGCGAAGGAGAAGCAATGCCGATGACGACATGGTTCGCCCCATTGATGACGACCGTTCGACCAATCAACGTGGAATCTGAGCCGTATCGTCTCCGCCACAGCGCATCGCTGATGACGACGACCCGCTCCTTCCCAGGCTGCTCCTCTTCAGCAGCGAAGGCGCGCCCGCGTGCCATCGGAAGCCCGAGAAACGAAAAGAAGTTCGCCGAGACTCGCGCGCCCCCGAGCCGCTCTGGCTCGCCATCGCCCGTGATACTGGCTTCCCAAGGCGTCATGGCGGCCATTCCGGAAAAAGCCGTCGGCGCGCTCCGCCACTGGAGATAAGTCTGAATGGTGGGCGGGAGACTGGGAATCTGTTCGCGGCGTTCAGGTATGACAACTTCTACGCTGTAGATTTGCTCGGCGTCTGCGTAGGGCAGGGGTTTGAGCAGAACCGAGTACACGACGCTGAGCATTGCCGTGTTCGCGCCGATTCCAAGCGCCAGCGTAATGGCAACTACAGCAGCAAATGCTGGATTCCTGGCGAACACCCGAAAGGCGTAACGTACATCTTGAATCAGCACGTCAAGCCAGCGGATGCCGTTCATGCGATAGATGTCCTCGCGCACGAGCACCACATTCCCAAGCTGCCGCTGGGCGGCAAGTCGAGCCGCATGTGGCGCCATGCCAGAATTAATGTAGCGAGCAGTGAGCAACTCGAGATGCAAGCGCAGTTCATCTGAGGCTTCATCAGACAGGCGTCCACGCCTCAACACGAAACGCAGCCGCGAAACGACGGCGATGAGCTTTTCCCACATTTCAGGGCCGTTCTGCGGTCCGAAGGCGGGCAATTACGCCCGCGATCCGGTCCCAGTTCGCAGTTTCGGTCGTCAGTTGCCGACGACCGCTTCGCGTAATAGCATAGAACTTTGCTTTCCGATTGTTGTCCGAACTGCCCCAGCTCGCCGAGATCCATCCTCGTTGCTGAAGGCGCATCAACGACGCGTAAACCGTTCCCTCGTTCAGCTTCAATACCTCTTCGCTGATCTGCTCAATCCGCCGCGCGATCCCGTAGCCGTGCAGCGGACCCATGCTTTCGAGCGTCTGCAACACCATCAGGTCGAGGGTGCCCTGCAACACGTCTGTCTTGGCGGGTGCGCTTCCTTTGGTCACAACATAGGAGTATCGCGGTGACCTTTGGGATGTCAATAGGTAGGTCTGGCCTCGAAACCAGCGGCAAATTCGACCCGGTGTGTCCGGAACGCACCAGAAACACATCGGCGGAGGCCCTGGGCGCGCGCTTTGCGACCCTCAAGCAGCGGACCGTAGGGCTCCCAATCCGCGAAGCAGTGCGCTGATGAGGTTCCAACTGACGAACGTTTGGCTCACCAGCGCGGGTACAAGACCGTCCCGCACTGGCGATGACATCCGTGACCCACACAGGACATCGAACCGAGGGCAGGTCCGAAGACATCGCCGTCCGGCCAGTGAACGCCCTCTCGTTTATCAGTCGACCGGGATCCCGACTTCGGCAAAGCTACCAGGCGTCGCCACGGCGACGGCCGCAGCAATTGCCGGGAGCCTCTTCCTGATAAGCCTCCATCGGCCCTTGTGACGAGCACATTGAATCCAGCGGCTTCCGCAGCGTCCAGCAGTTCGCCGTTCCGGAGAGTGTCCCAGCCACGCGAACGAGCCTCTTCGACGATGTGATCAGTCGGGGCGGCCGCCAGGCCTCTCGGCGTCCCGTTGTCGAAGAGGACGCGCATCAGCGCCCTGGCACAGGCGCGTCGAGACTCCGGGCAGCGAATTCGAGCACGGCCTTGACCTGCTCCCGCGTCACCGGGAACGGCTCCATCACTTCGTCGATGGTCATGCCGTCCTCCAGGTTCTCGAAGACGACCGCTGGTGGCGTGCGTGTGCCCCTGAACACCCAGGCGCCACTGACCTTGCCAGGGATACTCTCAACAGCCGGACACGGAGACCAATCAAGCGCTGCCATGGACCGATCTCCTTCCGGCTTCCAGCTTACGGGATCATGCCTCGCCCGTCACGCTCGGGCCAAGCGGCACTCCGGAGACCGTCGAGCCGCCATCGTCGGTCTGATGGATGCGGGTGCTGGTCGTGTCGCGCAGGCGCGCGTCGCGCCGTCCGACCGAACGCGCTCAGATCCACTCGGGCGGCGGCTGGATGGTCGGTTCGGGCGTCCCGCCGGGATCCGGCCGCCCGCTGCCGCCCAGCCGGCTGATGGCCCGCACGGCCATATCGTGCTCGCACTGGATCTGACACGACAGGCGCACGCCGGTCAGCCCGCGCTCATCCAGCCTCGTTCGTTCGGCTTTCGTCATCTTCGAGGGCTCGCCGCTCACGAACTCGACGCGGCACGTGGTGCAGCGGGCGTTGCCGCCGCAGGCATGGAGGACGTCGACGCCGGCGTCCTGCTCGATGGCCAGGACGAGGCGCTTGCCGGCCGCGACATCGACGGCCGTGAACCCTTCTACGGTCAGTTTCGGCATAGGGCCGTATGTTAACGTATCACTCCGTCATGACCGAGGCGTCGATTCCCCGTCCTTCTCAGCTCTGGAAACAACTCTCTCCCGAACGCAAGGCGCAGGCGGCCGACGCCTTCTGGCGCGACGAGAACGCCGCCGCGGAACAGGCCGAGGCCGTGGCCGCGATGGCGCAGCGTCTCAAGTTCCGGCCGAAGAGCGCGATGGCGCTGCCGGCCGAGAAGAAGTCGCGCTATCTCCTGGCGATGCCCGGCCTCTCGGAGATCGTGGCGGCGCGGCTGCTCGTCGTGTATCACCTCGAGCACCAGCGCGCGATGATGAGCGCCTTCCTCGATGCGCTCGACATCAGCCACGACAACGGTCTCATCATGGCGGAGCAGATCGAAGCACCCGACCCGGTGAAGCTTCGGTCCGCAGCGGCGACGCTCGGCAAGTCGTTTCCGGCAGCCGACGTCGCGCTGTACCTGTCGACCCTGCTCTGGCAGGACCCCGACACGTGGGGCGGTCTCGTCAAGGTGCCTGAAGTACTGGACGGAGCGCAGGGCTAGCCGTGCCCCCGTTCGATTTCGGCTGGGCGGGCGGCGCGGAAGGCTGGATTGCCCTCCTGACCCTCACGGTGCTGGAGGTTGTGCTCGGCATCGACAACGTCGTGTTCATCTCGATCCTGGCGGGAAAGCTGAAGCCCGCCGAACGCGGGCGTGCGCGCCGCGTGGGTCTCAGTCTCGCGATGCTGATCCGGATCGCCCTGCTCTTCGGGATCACCTGGGTCATGAGCCTGACGCGGCCGCTCTTCGAGGTGTTCTCGTACGAGATCTCCGGCCGCGACCTGATCCTGCTCCTCGGCGGCCTCTTCCTGCTCGGGAAGGCCACCTACGAGATCCACGAGAAGCTGGAAGGCGTCGAGGGGCGCGGCTCGGCGAAGGTCGCCGCCTCCTTCGCCGCCGTCATCGTCCAGATTCTGCTCCTCGACATCGTCTTTTCGCTCGATTCGGTGATCACGGCCGTCGGCATGGCCGACAACATCACCATCATGGTGCTCGCCGTCGTGATCGCGGTCGCCGTGATGCTCGTCTCGGCCGGTCCGGTCAGCGACTTCGTCGAGCGCCACCCGACGGTGAAAATGCTTGCGCTGTCGTTCCTGCTCCTCATCGGCCTGTCGCTCGTGGTGGAGGGGCTGGATCATCACATCCCGAAGGGCTACATCTACTTCGCGATGGGCTTCTCGATCTTCGTCGAGATGATCAACCTGCGCCTCCGGAAGCCGCGCGAGCCGGTGCGGCTGCACCAGCCCTACGCGGAGTGAATCCAGGCCGCGATCGTGTCGAGCACGGTCGCGCGGACGGCGTCCTGCGACGGGCCTGACGATTTCCGCACGTTCAGCGAATGATCGCCCCCGGCGACGACGTGCAGGGCGACCCGGGCCGGGAGCGCGTCGACGACCGGGCGCAACTCGTCGGGCGTGCCGAACGGGTCGCGCTCGCCCTGGACGACGAGCATCGGCACGCGAATGCCGGGCAGATGCGTGACGCGGGGACGATCGGGCCTGCCGGGCGGGTGCAGCGGATAGCCGAGCACCACCACGCCCCGCAGTCCCTCGAGTCCCTGCGCGGCCAGGTGCGTCGCCATGCGGCCGCCCATCGACTTTCCGCCGATGAACAACTGCGGAGACCGATGGTCCGGCGCGTCACCGGCGAGGGCCTCTGCCACTGCCTCGCGGAATGCCGCCTCGAGCACTGGTGCCTTGTCAGGGACGCGCCGCTTCTGACGCATGTAGGGGAAGTCGAACGTCACGACGTCGATGCCGCGCGCCGCCAGGCCGCGACCCATCCCGACCATGAACGGGTGCCGCTCGCCTGCGCCGGCGCCGTGGGCGAGCACGAGCACGGCGCGCCGGGCCGATGGGGCTTCAGCGCGATAGTGCGTCAAGGTACTCTCGGATGCGTCGCGCATTCGTCCCCACGTCGCTCCGCCCGATCCGCGACACCGATCGCACGTCCACGACCGTCCGGCCGCCGATCGGCGTGAGCCTCACGACGATGTCGTCCTTGAAGCCGAAGAACGGCGTCGTGTCGACGGCTTCGATCCGCCAGGTGTCGGCGCTGACGTCGACGATGTCCCACCCCGCGTCGCGGGCGGCCCTCACGGCGCGATCGAACATCTGCGCCGCCGGGATTTCGACGACGAGCGGCTTGATGTCGGGGTAGGCCTCGCGCTGCCGGCGCGCAACCTCCTGCGAGTATTCGAGCGAGTTGACCGCGTCGGCCCGCAGCGGCAGCACCGCTTCGAACGTGGGCGGATTCGCGGTGTCGGTCGTGATGTCGTGGATGGGCGGCACCGAGGCGGCCATCTGCCGAAACCGCACCGGGATCGCGATGACGACGAGGGCGAGGACGAGCGCGAGGACGCCGAGCGGCGAGCGGCCGCGTGCACGCCAGAGAGCGATGCCGGCCACGATCGCGGCGACCGCGCCCGCATAGACCGCCCACTGCATCACGGTGAAGGCCGTCTGCAGCGACCAGAGGCCGATCCGGTAGAAGGGTCCGGTCAGGAGAAGCATCAGGCCGGCCACGAACGCCACGAGGACCGCGGCCGCGCCGAACGACCTAAGATTGGGGCGCATGAACTCGCATTCTCACCCGGAAGGTGGAAACGGACAACCGGCGGCACACCTGGTCGAAGCCCGGGTGCACGGCCGCTACCTCGTGCAGACGCCGTCGACGCCTCCACCCTGGCCGATCCTCATGGGCTTTCACGGCTATGGCGAGAACGCGGCAGACCATCTGCGGGAGCTGGCCCGTATTCCCGGGGCCTCCGCGTGGCTCCTCGCCGCGGTGCAGGCCCTGCACCCCTTTTACACGCGCAACGACGAGCGCGTCATCGCGAGCTGGATGACGTGGCTCGACCGCGAGCACGCGATTGCCGACAATGTCGCGTACGTGGGCCGCGTCCTGCACGACGTGCGGCGCCGATACGTGACGAGCGCGCCGCTGGTGTTCGCGGGGTTCTCGCAGGGCGGCGCCATGGCGTACCGCGCCGCCGCGCAGTATCCGGCCGAGGGTCTCCTCATCCTGGCGGCAGACCTGCCGCCCGACGTGGCGGCCGGCCCGACCGCGCCTCTGCCGCCGGTCCTCATCGGTCGAGGCGCACGGGACCACTGGTACACCGAAGCGAAGCAGGCGGCCGACAGCCGAGGGCTGGAAGCGCTCGGCATCCGTCCCGACATCTGCGTCTTCGACGAGGGCCACGTGTGGACCGACGCCTTCCGCGACGCGGCCGCGAACCTCCTCGCACGGCTTCTCGTCTAATAGATGCCTCGTGCCGTGTGAACCGGCCTGCCGCCTCTCCGATTCCGAGCGAGGGTCACCATGGATCTTCGGTACAGCGTGCGGATGGTGCTCAAGAACCCCGGGGTCACAGCCGCGGCCGTGCTGTCGCTCGCCCTCGGCATCGGCGCGAACGCGACCATCTTCACATGGGTGAAGTCGGTCCTGCTCAACCCGCTGCCCGCTGTGCCGGAGCCCGGCCGCCTGCTCGTCCTGGCGCCGTCGGCGCGTGACGGCAGCGAGCGAAGCCTCTCGTACCCGAATTTCCGCGACATCCGCGATCGCGCGCGGACGTTCGATCTCATCGGCCAGGACGACACGCTCCTCAGCATCAGCGACGGCACCCGTGCCGATCGCGCGTTCGGGATGCTCGTGAGCGGCAATTACTTCGACGTGGTCGGCGTGAAGCCGATCCTCGGCCGCACGTTCCTCCCTTCAGAGGACACGACGCCGAGCGGAGCGCCCGTCCTCGTGCTGAGCCATGCCTTCTGGCAGCGGCGCTTCGCCGGCGCATCCGCGGTCGTCGGTCAGACCCTCAAAGCGAATAACCGGCCGTACACCGTCATTGGCGTCATGCCGGAGGGTTTTCTCGGCACCGCGCTTGGCCTGGCGGCCGATGCGTGGGTGCCGATGATGCAGCAGCCGGAGCTGCAGGCGATCGGGAACCGTCTGGAGCTTCGGGGACACAGCTGGATGCAGGCGATGGCGCGGCTGCGGCCCGGTGCCAGCGTGGCGCGGGCTCGCGCGGAGCTCGAGACCATTCGCGCCTCGCTCGAGCAGGAACATCCCACGAACGACGGCTGGCGGCTCGCGCTCGTGCCGACGACCGAATCGCCCTGGGGCGCCCCGTCGGAGCTGGCGCCCGTGCTGCTCGTCCTCGCCGGCGTGGCCGGCGTGCTGCTGCTGATCGCGTGCGCGAACGTCGCGAACCTGATGTTGTCGAAGGCGGCGAATCGCCGGCGTGAGATCGCCGTGAGGCTGTCCCTCGGCGCCACGCGGCTCCGCATCGTCCGGCAACTGCTGGCCGAGAGCGTGCTGCTGGCCGCGCTCGGCGGCGCCGCCGGCATGGCGGTGGCGTACTGGTCGGCGGGGCTCCTCATGCTCTTCGTGCCGCCGATCGACGCGCCGATCGATCTCGGGTTGCGGGTCGATGGACGCGTCCTGCTGTTCACGTTCGCCGTCGCGGTGACGACCGGCGTGCTGTTCGGCCTGGCGCCCGCGCTCCATGCGTCGAATCCGCACGTGACGCCCGTGCTGCGCGAGGAGAGCGGGCGGGCCTCGCAGGGGGCCGCGCGCTCGCGCCTCCGCAACGCCCTCGTCGTCGCGCAGGTCGCGTTGTGCCTGATCCTGCTCGTCGGCGCCGGCTTGTTCCTCCAGAGCCTGCGCCGGGCGCAGCGTCTCGACCCCGGCTTCGACGCCGACAACGTCGTCCTCGCGGCGTTCGATCTGTTCCCGGCCGGCTACGACCGGGCTCGCGGCGTCGCGTTCCAGCAGCGGGTCGTCGAGCAGGTGCGCGCGCTTCCGGGCGTGGAGCACGCCTCGCTGGCCGCGCGCGTGCCGCTCGCGTTCAGCGGGCGCAGCTCGACCGGCGTCAACATCGAAGGCTACGAGCCGCGCAAGGATGAAGAAGTGGTGGTGTCCTACAACGAGGTGACGGCCGGCTACTTCGAGACGATGCAGATCCCCGTCGTCCGGGGACGTTCGTTCGGAGAACGCGACACAGCCGCGGCACCGCCCGTCCTCGTCATCAACGAAACCATGGCGCGTCGCTACTGGGGCACCCAGGATCCCGTTGGACGGTACGTACGGATCGGCAAGGATCGTACGGAGGTCGTCGGCGTCGTGAAGGACGGCAAGTACCGCAGCTTCATGGAGCGGCCGACGCCCTACATGTATTTCCCGCTGCCGCAGAGCTATCGATCGGCGTCGATGCTCCACGTGCGGACCTCGGGCACGACCGACGCGATGTTTTCGGCCATCCGCGTCGCGCTGCGCGAGCTCGATCCCGATCTGCCGCTGTTCCAGGCGATGACGATGCGACAGTCGCTGGAGCAGGCCGTGTTTGCGCAGCGCATCGGCGCGACCCTGCTGTCGATTTTCGGCGCGCTGGCGCTCACGCTGGCGGCCGTCGGCCTGTACAGCGTGATGTCGTACGCCGTGACCCAGCGCACGCACGAGATGGGCATCCGCCTCGCGCTCGGGGCCAGCCCTCTCGAGCTGCGGAAGATGGTCGTCAGGAGCGGGATGGGCGTCGCGGCGATTGGCCTCGCGATCGGCGCCGCCGGCGCAGCCGGTGTGTCGCAGCTCCTCACGAGTTTGCTCAACGGGGTGAGCCCGACCGATCCGCTCACCTTCGGCGCCGTGATCGCGATCCTTGCGCTCGTGGCCTTCGCGGCGGCCTTCATCCCCGCACGCCGCGCGAGCTCGGTAGACCCGATCGTCGCGTTGCGCTACGAGTAACTCGTCGCGCCGTGGGCCTGGCCACGAAGCACACGAAGCACACGAACGGCGTTCCGATGCTCGTAATCTTCGTGATCTTCGTGACCTTCGTGGCTGAGGTTTCGTGACCTTCGTGGCTGATCCACGCGTCAGGAGCTGGTGATTGGAGGGTTACCTCAGAGAGTGCGGCATGTCGGCGACGACGTACGACATGACGGCCACCGCCGCGACGCACTTCGCCAGGTCCGCGGGGTCGATCTTGTCGACCGTGTCGGCCGGCGTGTGGTGAATCAGGAAGTACTTCGACCCGTCGACGTCGAGCGACATCGCCGGCACGCCGCCCGCTTCGACGCTCGGGCCGATATCGGCGCCACCGCCGTGCGGCCCGATGCGGCCCGCGCCGATCGGGGCGAGCAGGCCGGCGATCTCCGTGGCGATCGCCCGGCCGCGCTCGGGGCCGGTGAAGCCGAAGCCGAGCGGCCTGAACACGCCGCTGTCGGACTCGAGCATCAGGACGTGACTGGCGAGCTGGTCCATGTACTTGTCCCGGTAGGCGAGGCCGCCGCGGAGCCCATTCTCCTCGTTCGTCCAGAAGACGACGCGGATCGTCCGCCGGGGGCGCAGGTTCAGCCTTCGCAGCACGCGCACGGCTTCCCACATCGCGACGCACCCGCCGCCGTCGTCGGTCGCTCCGGTCCCGACGTCCCAGGAATCGATGTGGCAGCCGATGGCGACGATCTCGCCGGGCCTCTCGCGACCGCGGTATTCTGCGACGAGGTTGGCCGAGGGGGCGTCCGGCAGGAACCGCGCTTCCATCCGGAGGCGCAGGACGACGCGCGTCCCGCGCTGCTGCATGCGCTGCAGGCGGTCCGCATCCTCCGTGGAGATGGCCGCCGCAGGAA
>JBOGIW010000601.1:0-8707 GCA_050748045.1 Vicinamibacterales bacterium
CGCCAGTCGAACTCCGGACGACCGTGGCGGCCGTAGACCTTCAGCGCGCCGTGCTCGCCGACGGCGTTCGGCCGCTGGAAGATCCAGTTCTGCCACGCCGTGAGCCGGCCGAAGATCTTGGTCTCCAGCGTCTCCGGGCCGGCGAAGCGGAGGTTCGCCTCCATCCCCGTCAGCGCGTCGGGCGAGAGCGCGGCGCGCTCCTCGATGGCCAGCCGCACCTCGTCGTCCCAGTCGAGGTCGTCCGGCGCGGAGAACACGAGGCCCGCCGCGAGCGCGTCCTCCGCCTCGAAGGGCTCACGCCGCGACAACGCCTCCTCCACGTTCTCCGGCTCGCCGAGGAACCGCGCCTGCAGCCGCGAGAGGCCGTTGCTCATCGGATACGATCCGCCGTTCATCGCCGAGAGCGCCACCCTGTTGGGCTTGTCGGGATCGTCGCGCATGTACGCGCGGTCGGAGGCGAGCGCCAGCTCAAAGAGCGTGCCGGCAAAGGCGCTGCCCGGCTCGATGTGCGCGAAGAAGCTGCGCGACGTGAGGTCCATCCGCTTCAGCGTCCGCTTGATGAAGTGGATGATCTCGCGCACGGCCCAGTGGCCGCGGTGGGCGTCGAGCGTCCTGTCCACGGCCAGCACGGCATCGAGGTCGCCGGCCGTGCGAAGGACGACGGTGCCGATCTCGGGCTCGTTGAGGCGCAGCCGCAGCAGGGCGTCGTCGAGCTCGCGGAACGCACGCAGCGGCCAGAACCGGTCGCCCGCGCCGACGATCGCGTCGGGCGTATCGGCCTGCGGGTCGTGGGGCGCCTTCACCGTGATGTCGGCCATCCGCTTCGGCCGATTGATGCAGAGCGTGACGAATCCGTAGATCGCCGAGTCGTCGGTGACCTTCGGGTCGAGCGGGCCGAGGACGACGCCCGGCCCTCCCGCGGGACGGTCCGACTGCGCCGCCAGCTCGCTCGCGCGGCGCGCCACTTCGTCCTTGAAGCGGCTGGTCGGGTACACTGCGTCGACGAGCCGCCACTCGACGGCGCGCCTGCCCTTCACGCCTTCGGCGACGGTGCTGAAGAAGTCGGCGAGGTCGCGCCGCACCTTGCGCTTGTCGACGAGGCGCGTGAGGCCGCCCGTGCCCGGCAACACGCCGAGCAGCGGCGTCTCGGGCAGGCTCACGGCGCTCGTGCCGTCGTCGACGAGGACGATCTCGTCGCAGGCGAGCGCCAGCTCGTAGCCGCCGCCGGCGCAGATCCCGTTCAGCGACGCGACGAACTTGAGGCCGGAGCTGGCGCTCGCGTCCTCGATCGCCAGCCGCGTCTCGTTGGTGAACTTGCAGAAGTTCACCTTGAAGCCGTGACTGCTCCCGCCCAGCATGAAGATGTTCGCCCCGGCGCAGAACACGCGCTCCTTGAGGCTGCTGATGACGACGGCGTGCACCTCGGGATGCTCGAAGCGGATACGCTGAACGGCATCGGCGAGCTCGATGTCGACACCGAGATCGTAGGAGTTCAGCTTCAGGCGGTAGTCGGGCCGCAGCCCGGCGTCCTCGCGCACGTCCATCGACAGCGTCGCCACGGGGCCGTCGAACGAGAGCCTCCAGTGCTTGTACCGCGCCGGATGGGTCTCGAAGGCCACGGGCGCGCCGGCGGCGGTCTGCTCCATCCGGCGATCCTACTACAGCCTTAAACGCTCGTTCAAATTTTGTGCTATCGTGGACGCGTGGCCAGCGGCGCGAACGGGCCGGACAAGTTCGAGGGCAGGCGCGTCGAGATTCTCAAGACCGCGGCCGCGGCGTTCCGCCGCCGCGGGTATCACGGCGCGAGCGTGGACGAGATTGCCGGCGCGCTGGCGATGACGAAGGGGAATCTCTACTACTACTTCCGCAACAAGGAAGACATTCTCTACGCCTGCCACGACTACTCGCTGAACCTCATCCTGGGGGTGATGGACGAGATCCGCCGCGAGGCCATCCCCGCCGACGAGAAGCTCCGCCGGCTCATCGCGGCGTTCGTGCACCTCATCATCGACGAGCTGCACAGCACGGCGCTGACGCTCGATCTCCAGGCGCTGTCGCCGCCGCTGCTCAAGAAGGTGATCGCCCGCCGCGACCGCTTCGACCGCGGCCTGCGCGCCATCATCCAGGAAGGGATCGACGAAGGCCTCTTCGCGCCAGCCGACGCGAAGCTGGTCTCGTTCGCGATCATGGGCGCGGTGAACTGGATCCCGAAGTGGTTCAACCCCGAGGGGAGCGCCAGCTCGGACGAGGTCGGGCGGACCTTCGCCGACTTCCTCGTGGGCGGGCTGCGGCGGGGGCCGGTCAGCGCGGCACCGCGTCCAGATTCACGCAGTAGCTCGGCGCTCGCCCTTCCTTCACGGCCCTGACGTTCCCGGCGATCACCCTCGAGATCCCCTCGTAGCTTTGCCGCGTCACGCCCCCGACGTGCGGCGTGGCGAAGACCTGCTCCATCGCGAGGAGCGGGTGATCGCGGCCGACGGGCTCCTCGGCGAAGACGTCGAGCCCCGCCCCGGCGAGCGTCCCGTCGCGCAGGGCGGCGACGAGATCGCCTTCGTGGACGACGCTCCCGCGCGACACGTTGACGACGATCGCGGTGGGCTTCATCGCGTGGAACACAGCGGCGTTCAACAGGCCGCGTGACCCCTCGGTGGCCGTCGCGGTGGAGACGACGAAGTCGGCGTCGGAGGCGAGGCGCAGCAGATCCGCGGGTGTGCCGAGTCGATCCAGGCCGTGACGGCCGGCCTCGCCGGGCTCGGGCGCGCGGCGGATCGCGTCCACCGTCATCCCCATGGCGGCGAGCCGGCGCGCGAGCGCCTTTCCAATCCGCCCGAAGCCGACGATGAGCGCGCGCCGGCCGAAGAGAGCGTCGCCGAGCGGCGCGCCCCAGGTGCCTTCGTCGAACATCCGCGCGCAGGTGCCCAGGCGGCGAGCGGCGCCGAGCATCAGGAGCAGCGCATGTTCGGCGGTGGACTCGTCGTTCTGCGCCACGTCGCTCGGCACGTTGGCCACGTAGATGCCGCGCGCGCTCGCGGCATCGACGTCGACCCCTTCGAGGCCGGTGCCCCACTGTTGAATGAGGCGAGCGCCGGTCGTGGCGATCAACCGGGCGTCGACGCGTGCCATCAGCGGGATCACCACGTCTGCCGTGCGGATCTCCTGGTCGAGACGGCCGGGCGCCGCGACCGTCAGGTCGTCGTCCGGGAGGATTGCCGCCAGCACGCCTCGCACGCGCGGGAACGTGTGGTCGCAGAGGACGATCTTCATTCGGTGGTCTGCCCCGGCTGCAGCTCGAGCACCTCGACGTTCCGCACGAGCTTCTTGAGGTCCGCGGGCGTGCCGGTCAGGAGCGGAAACGTGCCCCAGTGCATCGGCACGACCTGCCGCACGCCGAGCAGCTCGCAGGCGCGCGCCGCGGTGTCGGGTCCCATCGTGAAGCGATCCCCGATCGGCAGAAAGGCGATGGCCGGCTTGTAGATCTCCCCGATGAGCCGCATGTCGCCGAAGATCGCGGTGTCGCCCGCGAAGTAGATCGTCATGCCGTCCTCGAGGCGGACGACGTAGCCGGCAGGATCGCCCATGTTCACCATCGTCCCGCCGTCCTGGTAGCCGGCGCTGTGCCGCGCGTCGGTCATGGTGACCGTCAGGCCCGCGACCTCCACCGAGCCTCCCTTGTTCATAGGCATCGTGTTCGCCACGCCTTTCGAGCCGAGCCAGACGCAGAGCTCGAAGATGCCGACAACCGGGGCGCCGCTCTCCCGCGCGACCGAGACGAGGTCGTCCATGTGATCGGAATGGCCGTGCGAGACGAGGATCAGGTCCACCTTCGGCGGCTTCTTCATCGCCGCCGGGCAGGAGGGGTTGCCCGCGAGCCATGGATCGAAGATGACCCGCGTGCCGCCGGGCGTCTTGAGGAGAAACGTCGAGTGGCCGAGCCACGTAATGCCGAGTTTTTCCATGCCGGTGATCATATGCCGGCCGGGCGCGAGCTGACGATGCCGGTGTTCACGGAGCGCGGAGGCGGTCGTCACGAAGCGTGTTCGACCGATCGAACGCGCTGCCTCCGCGTCTCCGCGTCCCCGTGACAAGCAGAACCTCGAGGCTGATCGCTGACAGGCGCCATCCTGGGAGTCGCCGCGCCGGGCGCCGGATTCCGGTCCGGTCGAGTACACTGAGACTGCATGGCCGTCGACGCGCCGCTGCAGTTCGTCAACCCGCGAGAGCCGAAGCCCGAGTGGCTGCGAGTGCGCGCGCCCGGGTCGGAGAGCTATCTTCGGCTCAAGGGCATCATGAGGGACCTGCGGCTGAACACCGTGTGCGAGGACGCCCGCTGCCCGAACATCGGCGAGTGCTGGCACCACGGCACCGCCACCTTCATGATCCTCGGCGACATCTGCACGCGCGCCTGCGCGTACTGCGCCGTGGCGCACGGCAAGCCGAACGAGCTGGATCTGGCGGAGCCCGGACGCGTCGCCGAAGCGATCGCGCGCATGGCCCTGCAGCACGCCGTGATCACCTCGGTCGATCGCGACGACCTCGCCGACGGCGGCGCGTCGGTCTTCGCCGAGACGATCCGGCAGACGCGCGCGCGGGTGCCCCACTGCCGCATCGAGGTGCTCATCCCCGACTTCCAGGGGCTCGAGTCGTCGCTCGGCGCCGTCCTCGATGCCGGCCCGGACGTGCTGAACCACAACGTCGAGACGGTGCCGCGCCTGTATCGGATGGCACGGTCGGGCGGCAAGTACGTGCGATCGCTCGAGCTCCTCGATCGCGCACGCCGCTACGCGCCGGCCGTCGCCACCAAGACCGGGATCATGGTCGGTCTCGGCGAGGCGGTTGGCGAGGTCGTGGCGGTCTTCGACGACCTCCGACGCGCCGGCGTCTCCATCCTCACCATCGGCCAGTACCTGCGGCCGTCGCCCGCCCACGCGCCCATGGCCCGCTACTACCACCCGGACGAGTTCGCCGAGCTGAAGCGCATCGCGCTGGCGAAGGGATTCGTGCACGTCGAGTCGGGCCCGCTCGTCCGCAGCTCCTATCACGCGCACGAGCAGGCGGACGCCTACGCCAGCCACCAGTCGCGATAGCGCTCTTCCAACTCCCAATCTCCAACCCCCAACTCCCAATTCTCAAACTCCCAATCTCGGGAATTGGGAATTGGGAAATTGGGAGTTGAGAGTTGGAAATTGGGAATTGGGAGTCGGGAGTTGAGAGTCGGGAGTTGAGATTGCGGGCCTGACTTTACACGTGTAAACTCTTCGTATGCCCTCCGGCGCCCCTGTCCACCTGCAGGTGCTCGACGCGGCTCGGCAATGTGCCGACCGCACAGGCTCGTTCCGCCTCCGTGACGTCGTCGCCGCGCTCCCGCACCTCAACCCGGGCACGGTGCGCACGCACGTGGCGAGCCGCTGCTCTGTGAACGCGCCGGCCCATCATCAGACCCGGTGGCCATATTTCCGGGCGCTCGGCCGCGGCAGGTACCGCCTCGAGCCCGGCGCCACAGGACGGAGGCAGGCGGCACGCCCGCGCGGATGGCAGGATCGGATTCTCGAAGGCACCGAAACGGGTGTCGATCCGACGCTCATCGCCGAATCCCTGACGTGGACCCCGACCGAACGCCTGGAGCGCATGCGGCAAGCCGCCGTGTCGCTCGACGAGATGCGCGCGACGGCGCGACGAGTGCCTGGGGCCGCCACGGCATGATCCCGGATTACCGGGTGCTCGTGACCGCGCTGACGACAGCCCGGGTGGATTTCGTGATCGTCGGCGGCATTGCGCTCGTGCTGCACGGTTCCGCGCGGATCACACGCGACCTGGACATCTGCTACCTGCGTGAACGTGACGCCTTGAAGCGACTGGCGCGCGCGTTGGCGCCGTTTCAACCGACGCTGCGCGGCGCGCCTCCAGGCTTGCCCTTCACCCTCGATTGGCAGACGCTCCAGTCCGGCCTGAACTTCACGTTGACGACCACCGCGGGCGACATCGACCTGCTGGGCGAAATGGCAGGAATCGGCGGCTACCCCGTCGTCGCACGGTTCGGACAGGCCATGGAGATCTACGGGCAGCGCATAACGGTGCTGTCCCTCGAGGGTCTGGAGCGCGCCAAGCGCGCCGCCGGACGCCACAAGGACCTGCTCGACCTGGCGGACATCCTGGAGATCCGCCGCCAGACCGGCCAGTAGCAGCTACCGCCGCTTCGGCCTGTAGACGTGCGTGCTCTGGCCGAAGAACACCTCCGCCGCCTCCATCAGCGACTCCGACAGCGTCGGATGCGCGTGGATCGTCAGCTTGAGGTCGTCGGCCGTCGCGCCCATCTCGATGGCGAGCGCGCCCTCGGCGATGAGCTCGCCGCAGCCCGAGCCCGCGATCCCCACGCCGAGCACGCGGCCCGTCTTCGGCTCCAGCACGAGCTTGGTCAGTCCCTCGGGACGATCGGTGGTGATGGCGCGGCTCAGCGCCCCCCAGGGGAACTTTGCGATCTCGACCTCGCGTCCCTCGGTTTTCGCCTGCGTTTCGGTCAGCCCCGCCCAGGCGATCTCGGGATCCGTGAAGACCACCGCTGGAATGGCTGCCGGCTCGAAGACCGCCTTGTGCCCGGCGATGGCGTCGACGGCGACGCGCGCCTCGTGTGACGCCTTGTGGGCGAGCATCGGCTCGCCCGCCACGTCGCCGATCGCGAAGATCGTCGGCTCGGCGGTGCGGCGCTGGCCGTCCACCTCGATGAAGCCCTTGTCGTCCACGGTGACGCGCGTCGACGCCAGGCCCGGGATGTTCGAGCTCGGCCGCCGTCCCACGGCCACGAGCACGCGGTCGAACAGCTGTTCCTTCTCCGCGACCTCGCCCTCGAAGGTCACGCGAATGCCGGCGCCGTCTTCCACGACCTTGACCACCCGCGTGTTCAGCATGATCGCGGCAAACAGCTTCTCGATCCGCTTCTGCAGGACGCTCACCAGGTCGCGATCCGCGCCGGGGAGGAGCCCCGGCGTCATCTCCACGACCGACACGCGGCTGCCGAGCGTGGCGTACACCGTGCCGAGCTCGAGGCCGATGTAGCCTCCGCCGATCACGAGGAGCGTTCCGGGCACGTCCGGAAGGTCGAGGGCGCTCGTGGAATCCATCAGGCGCGGGCTCTCGAGCCAGAGCGACGGGATGCGCGTCGGGCGCGAGCCGGTGGCGAGGATGCCGTGCTCGAAGCGCAGCTCCGTCTCGCCGCCCGGGCCGGCGACCGTCAGGGAGCGCGGGCCCGTGAGCGTGGCGCGCCCCTGGAGGAAGGTCACCTTCCGCATGCGGGCCACCTGGCCGAGGCCGCCCGTCAGCTTGTCGACGACCCCCTGCTTGAAGCCGCGCAGCGTGTCGATGTCGATCGCCGGCGTCCCGTACGTGACCCCCCAGTTCGACGCATGGCGCGCCTCGTCCATCACCTTGGCCACGTGCAGGAGGGCCTTCGAGGGAATGCACCCGCGGTAGAGGCAGACGCCTCCGGGGTTCTTCTCTTCGCCGACGAGCGTGACCCGCATGCCGAGGTCGGCGGCATAGAACGCCGCGGCGTAGCCGCCCGGACCGGCGCCAATGACGGCGACCTCGGTGGACTGTGACGCCATCTACCCCTGGAGCGAGAGCAGAAAGGGCTGCTCGAGCGCGTCAGCCACCCAGCGGAGGAAACGCATCGCGTCGGCGCCGTCGATGACGCGATGGTCGTACGAGAGCGAGAGCGGCAGCACGAGCCGTGGCTCGAACGCCCCGCCGGTCCAGACCGGCTCCGTGTGGCCGCGCGAGACGCCGACGACCGCCACCTCGGGCCAGTTGACGATCGGCGTGAAGTACGTGCCGCCGATCCCGCCGAGGTTCGAGATGCTGATCGTCCCGCCGCTCATGTCCTCGAGCGTGAGCTTGCGGTCGCGCGCCTTCACCGCCGCCTGCTGCACCTCGACGGCGATCTGCATGATGTTCTTCTGGTCGGCGTTCCGGATGACCGGCACCAGGAGGCCCCGGTCGGTATCGACGGCCACGCCGACGTTGATGTACTTCTTGACGACGATCTCCTGCGCCTGCATGTCCACGGAGGCGTTGAACTGCGGAAACCGCTTGACCGCCGCGGCGATCACCTTCACCAGGATCGCCGTGACGGTCAGCTTTCCCTCGCGCGCCTCCACCTCCGCCGAATACGTCTTGCGCAGCGCCTCGAGCGACGTGATGTCCGCCTTCTCGCCCTGCGTCACGTGCGGGATCGTGTTCCACGCGGCGCTGAGATGTTCGGCCGTCTTGCGGCGGATGTTGCTCATCGGCTGCCGCTCGACATCGCCCCACTTCGAGAAGTCGGGCAGCGGCGTCGCGAAGGCGGGGCGGCCCGCCGCGCGGCCCGCCTCGGCGCCCGAGGCGCCGACGCTGCTCAGGATCCGCCGGGCGTGCTCCTTGACGTCGTCCTGCGAGATGCGTCCCGCGGGCCCCGAGCCCTGCACGTCGTTGATGTCGACGCCCACCTCGCGCGCGAGCCGGCGCACCGAGGGAGCCGCCGGCGCGGCCGGGCCGCGAGCCTCCTTCGGCGCGGCGACCGCCGGGGCGGGTTCCGCCTGTCGTTGCGGCCGCGCCATCGCGACCACCTTCTCGGTCTGCGGCTTCGCCGCCGGCGCCGCCGCTTGGCCGCGGTTGGCGGCCGCCGCCGGCTCACGGTCCGGGGCAACCGCCGGTTCGGAACGCTGCGCCCTCGCCG